>CACPLT010000052.1 GCA_902634845.1 uncultured Pelagibacteraceae bacterium | reverse complement strand
GTTCCATATCATTGAGGAATTTTTTGAGATACATACCGAGCTTATTAAGAAATGTTTTTTCCCGTTTAATCTTTTTAAAATCTTTAGAGCATCCTCTCTTGAATTAGGTTTGTTAATAAGCTTTAGGTCTAAAGATATAACGCTATCAGCTCCAAGTATAAGCTGATCGGGAAACTTTGAGCTTACTTTTATTGATTTGAGTTCAGCTAAATTTTTTGAAATGATCTCTGGATCAGCCCCTTTAGCTAAAAGAGAATCTTTAACTTGATCCTCATCTATGTTTGAAGGTGATACAATAATATCGATACCATTCTTAATTAGTATTTCTTTTCTCACACCGCTTTTAGATGCCAAGACAAGTTTCATTTATTTTTTTTTATTTCTATTATTTTGATTATTGATGCTGCCGTTTCTTCAACGGACTTTCTTGTTACATCAATAGTTGGCCATTTATATTTTTTGAATAGATTTTTAGAGTCCTCTACTTCTTTTTTTATTGCATTTATATCAGTGTAACTCGAAGATCTGTTCTCTTGCATTAGGGCTACTCTGTTTCTTCTAATATCAGATAGTCTCTCAGGATCAGCAAATAAACCGATCACGCAGGATTTTAAACTGTCATTTGTCAAATCTTTAGGGATTTCTTGGTTCGGTACAAGAGGTATATTAGTAGTTTTATACCCTCTGTTCGCCAAGTAAATCGAGGTTGGTGTTTTGCTCGTTCTACTAACTCCTAATAAAATTACATCTGAGTTAAATAAATCTTCGGTTTTTTTTCCATCGTCATGTGACATTGTAAATTGTATGGCTTCAATTCTTTTGTAATAATCTTCATCTAGTACATGTTGTGCACTAGGTTTATGAATTGCCTTTTGATTTAACAATTTCGAAAATGCTAATATCAAACTTCCAAGAACACCGAAACAAGGTATGTTACTTTCATCGCTTTTTTTTGATAAGTATTTAGCGAGCTTTGTTTCTACAATAGTATAAAGTATAATTGGGTTTTTCCCCTTAATGCCAGCGTTAATTATTTTATCTACTTGTTGTTCTGTTCTTACAAAAAAAAATTCTTTTTTCTCATATTTAAAGTTTTTAAATTGCGACTGTAAAGATAAAAATATTCTATCTAGTGTTTCCCCTGTGGAATCTGAAATTAAGTATACGTTGTATTGTTCGTTCATATATATGTTAATAATAATTGAATAACTTTATTTTATTTTATTTAAATCACAATTCAAAAAATTTACCCACACTAGTTAACATATTAAGTACATTTTATTCCATGTGAATTGTTTTATACGTGCAAACTATAAACTGTGAGTATAAATCTATCAATGTTTCAAATTACAGCTAATTGTAAGAAGATCGTGGGTATAAAATGTTTAAAACAATGTATAATTAAATATAGTCGATACTAACATGACCTATTACAATCACTATATATATAAATATATTATTTAATGTATGAGTAAATTGTTAAATTGTTTAATAAATAAAGATAACTCGTATGTTCCTATATGGTTTATGAGACAAGCGGGAAGGTATTTACCTGAGTTTAGAGATTTAAGATATAACAATCCAGATTTTTTAAAACTTTGTCTTAATAGTGATTTAGCCACAGAAATTACATTGCAACCTATTAAAAGATTTAACTTAGATGCTGCAATAATTTTCTCTGATATTCTTGTTGTTCCACATGCATTGGAACAATCAATAGAATTTAAAAAGCAGGGTGGACCCAGGTGTTTAAATTTTAATATAAAAAAATTTCTTGAGATTAAAGAAAAAGACTTTCTTTCAACTATTGAGCCAACATACAGAGCAATAAAAAAAACAAGAAAAAATCTACATAAAGATAAATCTCTTATTGCTTTTATTGGTGCACCATGGACATTAACAACATATCTTTTAAATTTGAAAGATTATATAAACTCAGAAAATAAAGTTAATATTAAAAATAAGAAAGAAATAAGTTTAGTTCTTAAAAAATTAGATAAATTTTTAAAACTACATATCATAAAT
>CACPLT010000051.1 GCA_902634845.1 uncultured Pelagibacteraceae bacterium | reverse complement strand
TTGCTACGAAATCTGTTTCGCTGTTTATTTCAACAACTGAAACTTCATCGGCTTGGTCCTCGACTAAAACAAGACCTTCAGAAGCATTTCTTCCCATTTTTTTGGAAGCCTTTGCAATTCCTTTTTTTCTTAAAAATTCAACAGATTTTTCTATATCTCCATTGTTTTCTTCAATGGCAATTTTACAGTCTTTAAATCCGACACCGGTAAGTTCTCTTAATTTTTTAACGTTATTTAATAAATCTTTGTTTGGCATATAATTTATCTTTATAAATTATTTTTTTTGTGAAATTTTTTTCTCAGACTTTATAGTTTTTGTCTTTATCTTTTTTTGTTCTGTTTTAGATGTTATTTTTTCTTCAATATTTTTTTCTATAAACTTCTCTGCATCTTTAATCGTGCCTGACAACAGATCGCAATATAAATTTATTGATCTCCTAGCATCATCATTTCCTGGAATTGGAAAGTCAATTCCTGTTGGATCGGAATTAGTATCTAATACTGCGATAATAGGTATACCTAATTTTTTTGCCTCATTTACAGCTAATGACTCAATATTTGTGTCAATTATAAATATTAGGTCTGGAAGTTTTTTCATTTCTGCGATACCGCCTAATGATCTTTGTAATTTATCTCTTTCTTTTCCAAACTTAATTATTTCTTTTTTTGTAAAACCCATGTTGTCTTTTGAAAGTTGATCATCAAGATGTTTTAATCTTTTTATTGAATTTTGAATAGTGTTCCAATTAGTCAACATCCCTCCCAGCCATCTATAGTTTACAAAATACTGTGAAGTTTCTTTTGCAAGCGTACTAACTTGCTCAGATGCCTGTTTCTTTGTTGATACAATTAAAATTTTTCCTCCAGAAGATATACATTTATGAACTTCTGATAATGCAGTTTTTATAAAGTTTACTGTTTGTGTTAAATCTATTATGTGAATTGAATTTTTTTCTCCAAAAATAAAACTCTTCATTTTTGGATTCCATCTAAGAGTTTTGTGGCCTAAATGAACACCTGCTTCTAATAATTGTTTTATATTTACTTCTGGTACTTTCATTTTTTTTCCGGTTTATCCACCACAACTGCTCCAATTAGGACCGGGGGGCATATACCCTTAAAGTTGTGTGCGAAATTACGTTTTAATATATTCTATTCATCTAAAATGCAAGCAATTAAAAGGTTATTTTTTTTACGTATTCTCTATTTTTAACCTCATTAAATAGTTTTAAATCAAATTTTCTTGGGTTTTCAAGTTTAATAGTAAATTTTGTATCCTTTTGTCTTACAATTAACTGTACTTCGGTTTCTCCTTTTTCTTTTAAAAGATTTTTCAATTCTTCTAAATCAAGTTTTTCATCAATTTCGATAGAAACTTTTTTGTAACTTTCGTTTATTAATTTATCCAATAAGGTAATCTTTCTGATGTTAATCCTTTTTTGGTCTCCACTTACGTCTTTATATAATGTAATAACAAAGGACTCGCCCTCTTTTAGCATTTCTCTGTTTTTAATTAAAATTTCAGAAAAAATAAAAAGTTCATACTCTCCAAAATTATCACTGAATTTAGCTATTGCAAACGGGGTTCCTTTCGAGCTCTTTTTTTCTTGGATAGTCATCAAAGTTCCAGCTATTAATCCCTCATTTTTTTTATCAATTATAAAGTCTTTATAAGGTTTAATATTTAATTGTGAAAATATACTTTTAAAATTATTCAAAGGATGGTCCGAAATGTAAAAACCTAATGATTTGAATTCTTCACTCAAAAGTTCTTTAGTTGTCCATTTTTCATCTGTATTTAATTTGAATTTTTCATTACTTGAATGATCAGCATTATCAAATAAATTACTTTGTTTACTAATTTTATCTTCAAAGAAGAGTTTATTCATTTGAATTAGTCTTGGAATTGTATCAAATATTCCTTTTCTATTTTTTTCTATGCTGTCAAAAGCACCTGACTTGACTAGTCCTTCCAATTGTAATTTATTTATATCTTTAGGATCAACTCTTTTTATAAAATCCATTAAAGATGA
>CACPLT010000050.1 GCA_902634845.1 uncultured Pelagibacteraceae bacterium | reverse complement strand
AGTTAAATTTATTAATTCGTATTCTTACATATATAGCCCACGTCCAGGTACACCTTCAAGCGAGTTAAAGGGTGTAGATGTGCAATTAGCTAAAGCAAGACTTTTAAAATTTCAAAAAACAGCTGAAAAAATTAAGTTAAACTATAAGAAACAGCTTTTAAATAAAGTAGCAAAAGTATTGTTTGAAAACAAAATGATCAATGAGAAAAATAAATATTTTGGAAGGGATGAATATCAAAATCCAGTTATAGTAAATTCAAAAAAGGATATAACTGGTTTAGAAATAAGAGTTTTGATAAAAAAGTTTTCTAAACAAACAATTTATGGAGAACTTATTGAAAACGATAACTTTCTTGCAGCTTAGTTTAATATGTCAAAAATACAAAATTTAGATCAAACTTTTAGCTTAAAAAAAATAGATAAAGAAACGATTAATATCAAAGTTCATAATAATGACATTTTACTATCTCTTGTTGGTGAGTTTAATAAAAACTTAAATGAATTAGAGAAACTTACTAAAACAAAAATTTTTTTTAGAGGAAATTCTATTACAATTAAAGGAGATAATAATGGTATACAAAAAACATCAGAAGCTATTAAGTTTTTAATTAACAAATACTTAAAAACAAATTTAATTGAGGCACAAGATCTGACTTTATCTGTTAAAGATAAGAAATTTAAATTTAAATCAAACGTTCATAATTTAGATCAATTAATAAAAACTCCAAAAAAAACTGTTATAGCAAGATCAAAAAAGCAATCAGATTATATTAATGCTTTAACTCATAATGACGTAACAATGGCTCTAGGTCCCGCTGGAACTGGAAAGAGCTTTTTAGCTGTATCTGTGGCAATGACAATGTTATTTGAAAAGAAAGTAGAAAAAGTTATTCTATCAAGACCAGCAGTTGAAGCAGGAGAAAAACTGGGATTTTTACCGGGCGACATGAAAGAAAAAGTGGATCCTTATTTGAGGCCTCTTTACGATGCTCTATATGATCTTTTTGGTTTTGAGAAAATAAATAAGAAAATTGAGTCTGGTGAAATTGAGATAGCTCCTTTAGCATTTATGAGGGGAAGAACTTTAAAAAACTCATTTGCAATATTAGATGAAGCTCAAAATGCAACTTTAACACAAATTAAAATGTTTTTAACTAGAATAGGAGAAAATTCGAAAGTTGTTGTTAATGGAGATCCATCGCAGATCGATTTGATAAATAAATCTCAATCAGGATTAATAAAAACAAAAAAAATTTTAAAAAATATTAAAGAGATAAAACTTATTGAATTTGATCACAAAGATGTTGTAAGACATCCATTGGTAACAAAAATTATTCAAGCGTTTAACAAAAATATTGATGATAAAAATTAATGTTATTGTTAAAAACAAATCCTGGTTACAGTATATCAAGAATCCAGACTCTTATCTTAAAACTAAATTAAAAAAGATCCAAAATCATAAACTTTTTATAAAAAAAAACTTTACTTTGAGCATTAAACTTTCTGATGAAAAAGAAATTAAATTTCTGAATAATAAGTTTAGAAAAAAAAACAGGTCTACAGATGTTTTATCGTTTCCGAACCAAACAGAAAGAAAACTAAAAAAGATTTCAACTCTTAAATCTGAAATATATTTAGGAGATATAATAATAAATTATAAAAAAATAAACAGTGCTTCAAAAATCTTGTTCAAAAATCATTTTAATATTTTGTGGATTCATGGATTACTCCATCTTTTTGGGTATGATCATCAAAAAGATCATAGCTACAAAAAGATGAACAATATAGAAAAAAAACTTCTTAAAATAATAAATTAAATGCTAAATTTTTTTTTAAATAGTCGAAAGCTTTTAGTATTTTTAATTCCATTTTTGTTAGGATGCGTCTCTGTGTTTTCTTTTCAACCATTTAATTACACGATATTAAATTTTATTACATTCCCTTGTCTATTTTTAATTTTAGCCAATATTAATAAAAGATCTAGAAACAAGTACAGAAAAAAACCTTATTTAATAAATTTATTCTATGCAGGGTATCTATTTGGAATTGGTTTTTTTTTAACCGGAACTTTTTGGATTTCAAATTCTCTTCAATTTGATGAGTCTTTTAAAGA
>CACPLT010000049.1 GCA_902634845.1 uncultured Pelagibacteraceae bacterium | reverse complement strand
CAACAACCATAGACATTTTTCCTGTCGCTCTTGTGTAACCGTCAGCGATGAGTCCGCCATTTGTTTCGTGAGCTACATCCCAAAATTTTATACCTGCATCTGGAAAAATATGTGAAATGGGCATAAAGGCTGACCCAATAATTCCAAATGCATGTTCTATACCATGCATTTGTAAAACTTTTACAAAAGCTTCTTCAGTGGTCATTTTAGCCATAAAAATCCTTATAAAATTTAAATTAATCTTTCTTCCAATATATCAAAATTTAGTCTATATCCATTAAATATTTTATGTCACAGCCCGATTTAATTATCCACGATGAAAAAGATAACGTTGGTGTAGTAGTTATCGAAAGTACAAAAAAAGGCCAAGAATGTAGTGCTTGGATCATGGAAAACGACAAAACTGTCAAAGTAAGCTCAATTAATGAAGTTCCTTTAGGCCATAAAATTGCTCTACAAGATCTAAAAGAAGGTGATACAATATTAAAATATGGTCATGACATTGGTAAAGTTGTAAAATCAATTAAAAAAGGTGAGCACGTTCATGTTCATAACGTAAAAACAAAAAAATGGTAACTAAATGGAAATCCCAAAAAGCTTTTTAGGTTATAAAAGAGAAAATGGAAGAGCTGGCACAAGAAATCACGTTATAATTTTACCTGTGGATGATATTTCAAACGCTTGTGCTGAAGCAGTAGCTAATAATATTAAGGGCACGATTGCGCTTCCACACTCATATGGAAGATTACAATTTGGTGCAGATTTAGAACTTCACTTCAGAACAATGATTGGAACAGGAAAAAATCCAAATGTTGCTGCTGTAATTGTTATCGGTATTGAGCCTAAATGGACAAAAAGAATTGTTGACGAGATAGCAAAAACTGGAAAACCAGTTGAAGGCTTTCACATCGAGAGAACTGGAGATATCGGTACTATAATGAAAGCTTCTAAAAAAGCTCAAGAATTTTCCCAATGGGCATCTGAGATACAAAGAGAAGAATGTCCTTTAAGTGATTTATGGATTTCAGTAAAGTGTGGAGAGTCTGATACAACATCTGGTCTTGCATCAAATCCTACGGTTGGAAATTTAATGGAAAAATTAGAACCTTTTGGTGTCCATTTGTGTTTTGGTGAAACATCAGAATTAACTGGAGCTGAGAAAGTTTGTGCAGCTAGGGGTGCTACACCTGAGGCGCAAAAGAAATTTATGAAAACTTGGAGCTCATATAATGATTTTATACTTAAAGAGGCAACAAATGATTTATCTGAAAGTCAACCTACAGCGGGAAACATAGCTGGAGGTTTAACCACTATTGAGGAAAAGGCTTTCGGAAACTTTCAAAAAATAGGTAACTTAAAATTTATAGATGTATTAGAGCCTGCAGAAGAACCTAAAAAAGGAAAAGGTTTATACTTCATGGATACATCTTCAGCAGCAGCTGAATGCGTCACTTTGCAAGCTGCTGGTGGTTTTAATATTCATTTGTTTCCTACTGGTCAGGGAAATATTATTGGAAACCCTATAGAGCCAGTAGTAAAATTAACCGCAAACCCTTTGACTGCAAAATTAATGAAAGAACATGTTGATTGTGATGTTTCAAAAATTTTATCTAGAGAAATGAATTTATCTCAAGCCGGCGATGAATTAATAAAAACAATGTTAAGAGTAGCTAATGGGAGACTTACTTGCGCAGAAGCGTTAGGTCATAGAGAGTTTGTTATGACTAAGTTGTATAGAAGTGCTTAATGTCTCAAACTGATATAAGCTGTATTTTTTGTAAAAAATCCAATTGTAAAGTAATTAAAGAAAAAAAACATTTCTTTGTTATAAGAGATACTGATTACCCTGTAACCAAACATCATACCTTAATAATTTCAAATAGGCACATTGATGATTATTTTAAATTAACTATAGAAGAATTAGATGAATTGAATCAAATACTAAAAGAGCAAAAACAAGAGTTGGTTTCAGTAGACAAATCTATAAGCGGTTTCAATATTGGAGTAAATGTGGGAAAAGATGCGGGACAATCGATAATGCATTGTCATGTTCACTTAATACCTAGAAGAAAAGGAGATGTTGAAGACCCAAAAGGTGGAGTGAGAGGTGTTATTCC
>CACPLT010000048.1 GCA_902634845.1 uncultured Pelagibacteraceae bacterium | reverse complement strand
CCCTTTCAGAAAAAAATATACTTATATTGCTCTCATTAGATATTATTTTGTTATTAGTATTTTTCTATCTAATTTTTAGAAATTTTATTCGATTTTATACGGCTGGAAAAAAAAATAAATCTGGATCTCAAACTAATTTAAAATATGTATCATTATTTTCTATTTTTACCTTAATCCCGTCTTTAATTGTTGCAATTTTTTCTCTTTTCATTTTTAATTTTGGTTTACAAAAATATTTTGATGATGAAATCACTCAGGCGGTAAACAATTCTAATGATGTTGCAAAAAACTACTTGGAGGAAAGTAAAAAAAACGTTAAATCTGACATAATTTTAATGAGTGTTGGTTTAAATAGAGCTTCTAATTTTTACTATTCAAATCCAAAACAATTTTTAAGAGTCGTGAGCGCTGAAAAAATATTAAGAAAAATAGACGATATCTATTTAATTGATAGTGCTGGAAATATATTGTTATCAGAAACCGGTGTCTCCTCAAATGATTTTTATCTTCCAGGAGAGGAAACATTTGATGAAGCTTTAAAAGGAAGTCCAGTTATAATTCCTGGTAACTTTGAAAATAAAACTTCAGCTATGATAAAATTAAATTCTTTTATAGATACATATCTTTATATTTCAAGAGATATTGATCCACAAATAATAAATTATCTTAATGAAACTGAGAAAGCAGTCGATTTTTATTATTCTGTAGAAAATAGTCAAACTGGCATTAAGATTACTTTTGCAATAATCTATATAATTGTTGTTACTCTACTACTTTTTCTTTCAACTGCAGTAGCAATTACATTTGCTAGAAGATTAACTAGACCTATAGTTAACTTAATCAGTGCATCTGAAAATATCAGCAAAGGTGAACTAAACGCAAAAGTGCCAGATATAGAAGCAGATGAAGAATTCAAAAAACTTAACAAAAATTTCAATAACATGATAACGAGATTAAAGAGACAACAAGACAAACTGCTAGTAACAGAAAGATATGAGGCATGGGAGATGGTAGCGAGAAAATTAGCTCATGAAATCAAAAATCCTCTGACACCTATACAGTTATCAATAGATCGACTTAAAGAAAAATATTCTTCAAAAATTGATGATAATAAATCTCAATTTAATGAGTATTTACAAACTATAAATCGACAAATTAAAGATATTGAAAAACTCGTAAATGAATTCTCTAATTTTGCAAGAATGCCAAGACCTGTTGTTAAAAAAATTAATATAAATGAAACACTAAAAAGGTCTGTAGATTTTTTAAAGATATCCTCAAAAAGCAAAATATCTTTAGTAAAAAAAAGTAAGCCCAACTATATAATGGGTGATGAGGATCAGCTAAATCGAGTCTTTATAAATATTATCAAAAACGCTGACGAGTCTATAATTGAAATTTTGAATAAAAAGCCTAAATATGAGGGTAAAATTGACATAGATATTCTTAATAATAATGATTATATAGTGACTATCGTAAAAGATAATGGTGAAGGAATATCAGATACAAAAAAAGTAATGACCCCTTATTTTACTACTAAGAAAAAAGGATCAGGCTTAGGTCTTCCAATAGTAAACAAAATAGTAAATGAACACTCTGGAGAATTAGTTTTAAAAAGAGATAAAACAAAAGGGACAACCGTAGAAATTTGGTTACCAAGAATTTAATTTATGAATAAAGAAGTTTTAGTTATAGATGATAATCCAGATATAAGATATTTAATCTGCAACATATTAAAAGAAAAACACTTTATTGTAAGGTCTGCAGCAAATTTTGATCAGGCTGTTTTAGAAATAAATAAAAAAATACCTGATTTAGCTATAATTGATATAAAGCTTGATAGAGCTGACAAAGATGGCATTGATTTGCTTAAAATGTTAATTAATAAAAATAGCTCTGTTCCTGTTATAATGATCTCTGGGCATGCCACGGTACAAATAGCATTAGAGTCAATAAGATTAGGGGCTTACGAATTTATAGAAAAAGGAGCTTCTTTTTCTACAGATAAACTTCTTAATTACGTTAATAGAGCATTAGAAACTGCAAATCTTAAAGAGGAAAAGGATATAATTGAAAATAAATTATTCCATTCTTTTGAGTTAATAGGAAAAAGTCCTTCTATTATAAA
>CACPLT010000047.1 GCA_902634845.1 uncultured Pelagibacteraceae bacterium | reverse complement strand
TGAAGGGTAAAATGGGAAACGAGTTACATGCCCTTGCGCTTACAACAGAGGAAAAATAATATGGATATAAAAGAAAATATTAAAAATTTAATAAATCAAAATGATATATGTTTATTTATGAAGGGAACACCAGAGACCCCGCAGTGTGGTTTTTCCATGGCTGTATCAAATGTTTTGAAACATTTAAACGTGAAATTTAAAGGGATTAATGTTTTAGAGGATCCAAATTTAAGGCAGGGCATCAAAGACTTTAGTGACTGGCCGACTATCCCTCAATTATATATCAAAGGAGATTTTATTGGAGGATGTGATATTGTTAAAGAAATGTTTGAAAAAGGATAGATAGTTTAGAAAAAAAATTAATTTAATTACCTTGAGTAATACTCTATTACTAAATTTGGTTCCATTATTACAGGATAAGGAACTTCAGAAAATTTTGGCACTCTAACAAGCTTAACAGATTTACTTTTACCGTCTAGCTGTATGTATTCTGGGATTTCTCTTTCCTTGCTTTGAATAGAACCATCTATGATGTTTAACTTTTTTGATTTTTCATTTACTTCAACTTGATCAGTATCTTTAAGAAGATAACTAGATACGTTTACTCTTTTTTTGTTTACTCTTATATGACCGTGATTAATTAATTGCCTTGCTGCAAAAACGGTTGGTGCTAACTTAGCTCTATAAACTACAGTATCAAGTCTACTCTCTAACAACGCTATTAAGTTTTCAGATGTATCCCCTCTTTTTGATAGGGCTTTTAAATAAATATTTCTGAATTGTCTCTCATTAATGTTCCCGTAATACGCTTTTAGTTTTTGTTTAGCCTGAAGTTGAATTCCATAGTCTGTTGGTTTCCCTTTTTTATTTTGACCATGTTGTCCAGGTGGATAAGCACGGACATTAAAAGGGCTTTTGGGTCTTCCCCATAAATTAGCTTTAAGTCGTCTATCTACTTTATGTTTAGATTTTAATCTTTTTGTCATTATTTGAACACGGGTTTACAAGGTTTAGGGGGTAGATGTCAATTAAGCTTTTTTTTATTTTTGCTGAGAGAGCCAATTAAACTGCCTAAAATCCTTAGTTCTTTATCATCTGGCTCCATTCTATAAAATAAATTGTTTATATTTTTAATCATTGAACTTCTTTTTTCAGGTGGCTTAAAAAAATTTTTCTTTTCAAGATTAGCTATAAGTAGCTTAAGTATTTGAGATAACTTTCCTTTTTGACCTATATTTTTATTAAAAAAAAGTTGTTTGGTAAGTTTTAAGTTATTTATTTTAAATATTTCATAACACACCAATGATACTGAATGGGAAAGATTCATTGATTTGAATTTTGGTGATGATGGTATTTGAACTACATAATTGGCATATGATAAATCTAAATTTGATAAACCTGATGCTTCTGGACCGAACATTAGTCCAATTTTCTTTCTCCTTATTTTTTTTGTGATATTGAGAAACTTATTCATACTAATATGTTTTTTATTTATATCTCTTCTTCTCGCACTGAATGAGAAAATTATGTCAAAATTTTTAATTGCAGAGATTGTGCTATTTAAAACTTTTGTTTTATTTAAAATGTCGAAGGCACCTACAGAGGTTGCTTTAGCTTTGATGTTAGGCCAACCATGCTTTGGATTCGTAATAATTAAGTTTTTGAATCCGAAGTTTTTTAAGGATCTTGCTGATGCACCGATGTTTTCACCAAGTTGTGGTTCAATTAAAATAAAACCAAATTTATTTTTCATGAATATTCGCAGGTGCTTTTTCTTTAAATAATTTGTATTCTAAACTATCTATTAATGCTTTAAATGATGCTTCAATAATATTTTGAGAAACACCAATAGTAAACCAGCTTTTACCAGTTTTATCTGTGCTTTCAATTGAAACTCTTGTAGTTGCGCCTGTTCCAGTATTTAATATTCTTACTTTATAATCTAAAAGTTTGAGATCAGAAAAATATTTATAGTATTTTTCAACTTTTTTAAAATTTGATCTAATAGCATTATCTAGTGCGTTTACCGGTCCGTTTCCTTCACCTTCGCAATGAATTTCTTTGCCATCAATTATAAAAGTTACTTCTGCAGTTGTTTTTAATTTATCGTCTTTTTTAACGTTAACATTATAACTTTTAACTTTTAAATATTCTGGAAGTTTTCCCAATAATTTATTAGCCAAAAGTTCAAAAGATGCATCTGCACCATCATATGAATACCCA
>CACPLT010000046.1 GCA_902634845.1 uncultured Pelagibacteraceae bacterium | reverse complement strand
GTTTTGGGTCGACTTCATCTAAGTTTTTTGGTTTATTTTTTGTGCTTTTAGGTGCAGAGTAATAATAAAGATCTTGATAATCTATTTTAGGATATTTTGGTTTTTGCCAGTTTGGTTCTTTTAAAGATTTTAATCTTTTATACGCTTTAAGTCTCCAATCCAAAAGCCATTTAGGCTCTTTTTTTTCTTTAGAGATAAATTTTATTGTTTCCTCACTTAATCCCTTAGGAGCTTTAAAACTCTCTATGTCAGTTGTAAAACCATATTTGTACTCTTTATTCGTATCTATAACTTTACTATTCATTACCTTTTTACAAGCTCCTCTAATTTAATGTTTTCAAAAAAGCCATTTATATGCATGTCTAATTTGTCCCAAAGATTATGCGTAATGCATTTTACAGATTTGTTATTGCATCCTTTTTTTGAGTCTTTTTTACAATTTAGAGTTTTTATTTCTTCGTTTACTGCATGAAATATATTGGAAAGTTTAATTTCAGACGCCGGTTTCTCTAATGCGTATCCACCTTTTACTCCCCTTACACTCTTAACTAATTTGTCTTCTTTTAAATGGATAAATAGTTGCTCAAGATAAGCTAGAGATATGTTTTGTCTTTTTGATATTTCAGACAAACTTACAGGTTTGTTCTTCGAATAGGACGCCAGATCAGCCATCGCCATTACTGCATATCTGCCTTTAGTGGTTAATTTCATAAATTTCCCATGTTTTACAACAGTTTTATATTAATTCCTACTATTTTACTCAGATTTAAAAAAAGATATTTGACGCATAAAAACATGTTATAAATCTATTCTTTTATTGAAACTAATTATCATTATTAAAATGAAACAAAAAAGTTTAGAAATTTTTATTCCTGGTCCAGCCGGAAGATTAGAGGGAAAGTATTATAAAAATCCGAAATTTGGTTCTCCGGTGGCAATAGTTCTTCAGCCTCACCCTCAATACGGTGGAACAATGAATAACAGAGTAGTTCAGTTAATGTACAACATTTTTTTAGAAAATGGATTTTCGGTTATAAAAATAAATTTTAGAGGAGTCGGTAAAAGTGATGGCGTTTTTGATAATGGACAAGGTGAGCTTTCAGATGCAGCTGCAGCTCTTGATTGGATAGAGAGAGAAAATATGGATTACAGTCAGTGTTGGGTCTCTGGTTTTTCTTTTGGAGCTTTAATTTGTATGCAACTAATTATGAGAAGACCTGAAGTAAATAATTTTATAGCTATTTCACCCCAGCCAAATGTATATGACTTTTCTTTTTTAGCGCCTTGTCCTACATCAGGCCAGGTAGTTTATAGTGATAACGATGAGTTGGTAACAAAAGAAAGCATTAATGAATTAGATAATAGAATTAAAAGCCAAAAAGGTGTTGAGGTAATATTTTCTAAAATTAAAGGCGCCAATCATTTTTTTAAAGATAAGGAAAAAGACCTTAAGATAGAAATTGAAAAATATATAAAAGAAAAAACTGCTTTAATTTAAAATTAAATTATCTCACCTCCACTACATGGTGAAGCGCATCCAGTTGTAGATGGAAATGAAATGGGCAAAGATAGAATAGATCTTATTGCAATATAAGCAAAAGCTTGAGACTCAATAAAATCTCCATTTAATTCGAAATCCTCTGCGCTGTAAAAAGTTATATTTTTATTTAAATTATCTTTAATATGACTTAAAAGACTTTTATTTTTTCTACCACCACCACAAACTATTATTTTTATTTCATTTTTCTCATATTCTTTTAATAAGAAATTAATTTTCGAAGATATTATATTAGCTGAAAAGGCTGTTAAAGTTGCAGCCCCATCCTCTAAATTTAATCCCCTTGCAAATGAAATATCAAAATCACTTGTATCAAAAGAATTATTATTCTTTTTTTGAAAATTATTTTCATGCGTTTCGAGAGCTTGCTCAAGTATAACTTCGTTTATTTTTCCACTATTTGCTATTTGTCCATCTAGATCATATTTTTTATTTGTATGAGTTTGCACCCAAGTATTGATCAAGCAATTACCTGGTCCTACATCCTTACTTAAAATTTTAGTGTCATCTAAGTTAGGTATTAACGTTATATTTGAGATTCCGCCTATATTTAAAATACACGCTGGCAAATTAATTTTTTTTGATTTTATTAAATATTTATGAAAAATAGGAGTTAATGGTGCTCCCTCTCCACCATTAATTATATCGTTTTTACGAAAATTGTAGACAATCTTTTTTTTTGACAATTGAGACAACAAACT
>CACPLT010000045.1 GCA_902634845.1 uncultured Pelagibacteraceae bacterium | reverse complement strand
TTCATTTGACTCTTTGCCTAAAATAGTAGTATAAAAAAATATTTAATAATAAAAATTATATTGTTGGTGATAGGGATGAAAATATATTTTCATTAACTTCTAGCCTAACAGCATCAGCATTGGGAGCTTGGATTTTATTTGGTCCTCCTTCTGCAGCAACTTGGGGAGGGATAGGTGCTGTAATCGGTTATGCATTAGGTACGGCCGCGCCAATGTTATTTCTTTACAATTTTGGCCCTAAAATCCGAAGAGAATTTCCAAACGGTTTAACACTAACTGAATTTATACAAAAAAGATTTGGTCAAATTATATTAAAATTAAGCTTATTCTTAATACTATTTTATTTGATAATTTTTTTAATTGCTGAGGTGACGGCTATAGCATTTTTATTAAATTATATTTCAAAAATTCCATTATGGATTACCGCAGGTTTAACCTTAATCATTTGTTTACTTTATATATTAAGAGGGGGTTTTAAACTTTCAATAATTACTGACAAATACCAGTTTATTTTTATAATGTGCATTATTTTATTTTCATTAATTTTAGTTTTTAATAACTTAAATCTAACTAGCTATGAAACAATAAAAATAAATTCACCACAATTAATTAGCAAAGATTATTTACCCAACTACACAGCAGGTTTAACTTTTTTCATAGCGGTAGCTTGTACCAATCTATTTCATCAAGGAAATTGGCAAAGAGTTTTTTCAGCAAAAAATAATTCAGTTTTGAAAAAAAGTTTAATTAATTCATCTATTATAATTTTTATAATAGTTTTTTGGATGGGATATTCAGGTTTAATATCTTTTTCATTAAACTCAAAAGTTACTCCAGACCTTGCTTTCTTTAACTTAATTTTAGATGAAAAAAAATCTTTTATAGTTGTGTCGGTATTAATTTTAGCGTTGTCATTAACATTAAGTACAATTGACACATTAATAAATGCTATTTCAAGTTTGCTAATCGTAAATGGTAGTCAAATAAACAAAATGATTAAAGGAAAAAAAATTAAGGAAAAAACAAATTTAATTATTTTATTTATATGTACTATAGTTTTTATTTTTGCATCAAGAGGATATAGTATATTATACTTATTTTTACTAGCTGATCTTCTTTGCTGTGCTGCTGTTATTACAATTTTTTATGGTTTTTTTAACAAAAATATTAATTCTAAACTTGCAGCTTATTCAATAATTCTTGGTTTGATTTTTGGCTTGTTGTTTTTTCCAAGTCAAAATTTTGAGACAAGTATTTTAGTAGGAAATTTGATATCTATCGATAATTTTTCAATTTTTATTAGAACAAATTTACTTTTTATATCTTTTCTTATATCTTTATTTGTTCCTCTTATAATAATTTTATTTCACTCTTTGCGTAATTCGTTAAGGTAAATTATTACTGCTATCCATATAAATAAAAAACTTATTAATTTTTCTATTTCAAGTGGTTGACCTAGGTAAAATATACTTAAAAAAAATTGAGCTGTTGGTGTCAAAAAAAATATCATGCTCGCAGGTCCTATTCCTATTAATTCAAATCCTTTTATGTACATAAAGAGAGGAACGAGTGTCATAAATCCTGCAAAAAACAAATAAAAAGATAATGTAGGATTATCAAATCCAAAGACATTTGTATTGTTGAAAACAAGAGAGCTGAATAAAATTAATGCTATTGGGGATATCAACAAAGTTTCAAAAAATAATCCTATATCTGATGAAATATTTATTTTTTTTCTTATTAAAGTATAAAAACTAAATGTGATTGCGACTGTTAAACCAATCCATGGAATATTCTTAAATTCAATTAGTAAATAAATTATAGATAAAAAGACAAGAAATATAGCGATTGATTTATTTCTATTAATTTTTTCTTTTAAAAAAATTCTTCCCAAAAAAACACTTAATATAGGAAAAATATAATATCCGAGCGATGCATCTAGCATATTGTTTACTGAGATAGAATAAAGCCATGTGAACCAATTAATAGAAACTAAAACTCCAGTAAGAAATAATAAACCTAGAGTACTTAGAGATTTAGATACTTTTTTAAATTCTGACCACTTTCCAAAATAAAAGGTTGTAAACACTAAAAGCACTGTTGTCCAAATAGTACGATGTATTGTCAATTCAACAGGTGATGCAAAAGATACAAATTTGAAATAAATTACACCAATGATACCCCACCAAAGAGAAGCACCCACAGTAAATAAAGATCCTTCAAATAATTTTTTTTTCATTTCACCATTTTTTTGATTGATTTATATGGTAATAATTTAATAATTAGTACTAAATAACACTGGAAATACGGAAGAGTGGGTGAGCGGTTGAAACCAGTTGGTTGCTAACTAACCGTACGAGTAACATCGTACCGAGAGTTCGAATCTCTCCTCTTCCGCCAGTTATTTAAAAAATTCCTCAATTTTAACT
>CACPLT010000044.1 GCA_902634845.1 uncultured Pelagibacteraceae bacterium | reverse complement strand
AATAGTTGGAACTAGAGCTGCAACTAATAAACCAACGCCCATACCTTGAAAATATTGAGATGTAGTGTGTACAAATGTTTTTTCACCACCACTTTCTGTCCATTCAGCTAATGGAAAAAACATTCCAACTTGAACCGATGCAGTTAGATACATTCCAAGACCATAAAAAAGAATGTTTCCAAAAGTATTATAGCCCATTTCTCCACCTTGCAGATTCCATGTCATAGCTAATACTATTAAAACACAAAGTATTGTAAGCTGAACTTTAAAACCTGGGAATAAAAATGGAGCAGCTAGTCCTAAGATTATTAAGCCGGAGTATAAAATTAAATCTTTTTGTTTCACTTTGTCCATTTATTTCAAATACTCCCTTTTCTTTGAAAGTTTAAATCTTCTATAAACTAATATGAAAACTAGCAGCATAAACACTGCCCCAATTCTAAATTCTGTTCCTAAAATATAATCTGCAAATTCCTCAAAAAGTCCTAAACCCATTCCAGAAATTGCTACCGCAGGTAAATTTCCTAGACCTGCAACAATTACTATCATGAAAGATCTTACTGTATAGGGAAGACCTACGTATGGGTGTAGGGTAAGTGTAATTGCAATTAAAGCACCAGCAATTCCACATAATGCTGCGTTTATACCAAAAGTTGCTGCATAAACTTTTTCTGTATCAACACCTAAGATTTTTGCAGCTCTAGCATTTTGTGCTGTGGCTCTTATAGCTCGTCCAAGTCTAGATTTTTTCATATATATTACTAAAGCAATTGCATACAAAATACTTACTACTGCAGAGAAAATTTTTGAGTTAGGTAACGTTACTGAATTATCAAATAGCATTGTTGTTCCGTATTCTGATTGAGCAACAACAACATCTGCACCAAAAATAAAATTCATTAATTGTTGAAATATAATGGCGATACCAAAAGTAGCTAAAATTGAGATAAATAAATCGCGATCAACGACTTTATTAATAACTAACTTATAAAGTGCCCATCCAACAAAAAACATTATAATTGGTGAAACAATAACTCCCCATGCTGGGTGAATTCCAGCAAGATACATTGTATAAGCAATATATCCTCCAAGAATTACTAGGTCTCCTTGTGCAATATTTATTATATTCATTACACCCCATTGCAGAGCCATACCGTAGGCAATTAAAGCAAATAAAATACCTAGAAGAATTCCGTCCAGAGAAGCCTGAACCATGAGGATTGGAGCTTTAAATATAAGAAAGTCCATAAAAACCTAAAACTTATAAAAGAAATGCCCCCTAAATACTAGGGGGCATTTCAAATCTAATTAGATATTAACTTCTTTCAGACCACTTAGGGATTGGGTGGTAGAATTTGTCTGAAGCCCATTTTGTTGGAGCAACAACTTTATTCTCACACGTATCACCTTTACATCTTACTTGGAATAAAATCATAGGCTTAGCAGTGTTTTGTCCGCCAGGTCCAAATTTAATATTTCCATAGAAAGTTTGCATTTCAGTAGTCTTAAGAGCGTCTCTTACTTTATCTCCATCAAAAGAATTTGCTCTTTCGAACGCATCTTTGAATACTAATAAAGCAGCAGAAGATTCAGCTGATTGGTATGGTGGAGCATAACCAAATTCTTTTTTAAAGTCTTTGTCATACTTCTTACCAGTTCCAAAAAAGCTATCTTTATAGCTTAAGTTTTTATGCCACTGTGATGCACATAACGCGTACTCTGATTTCTTTCCGTGTTGTTTAGAAAGTTTTGCAGCGTCGCAGTGTGTCATCGCTAACATAGGGACATCTACTTTCATTTCAGCTATTTGTCTGATTGCAGTCAATGCACCCTTTGTGTGACCTGATACAACAAGCACATCTGGCTTAGTAGCTTTTACTTTAGCTAGTGTAGCTGCCATATCATTAAGTTCTTTTGGTAATTTATCATCGATAATAATCTCTGATCCAGTTCTCTTTGCTGCATCTAAGATACCTAATCTCACGTCTTGTGAGAATGCGTCTTGTTCAAATGCTTGAGCAATTCTTACTGGCTTACCACCGTTTTTCTCTACCGCTAAATCGATAGCTACTTCAAGGTATTGGTTAGCTGGTGATAACACAGCAAACAAATATTTATATCCTTTTGTAAATAAAGATCTAGATGCACCATTCGCTTCAACCATAGGAATTTTATATTTCTCGGTTACCGGTGCGATGGCTTTTGTTAAACCTGAACTGTAAGGTCCAAGCATATACTTAACGCCATCTTGGTTAATTAGTCTTTCAGCTAATTGTGCGGCTCTCTTTGGATTTGACTCATCATCGTAATAAATGATTTCAAATTTATATTTCTTCCCTTGAACTTCAACTCCACCCATTTTGTTGATTCTGTCAACAGCTAAGTTGTAACCGTTTTGAGTGTGAACTCCATTTGAAGAATATTTTCCAGTTAGAGAAATTGCAGCACCTAATACTATGTACTCACCATCAACTTTTGCAAAAGAAGATGACATGCTTGATAGCATTAATGTGATAGCTGAAATAAATGTAATAAATAGTTTTGTTAATTTATTCATTATTTCCTCTCTGTT
>CACPLT010000043.1 GCA_902634845.1 uncultured Pelagibacteraceae bacterium | reverse complement strand
TATAACATACCTTAAAATCTACAAACCAAGTGTAGACTTAATCAACAATAAAATGAATAGTAACATCAAGATATTTGATACAAAAAAAGAAATTAATAATAAAAAATTGAATTTAATAATACCCAAAAATGATTATGAAAATTATCTTAATATTAAAAATATTACTTTTTCATATCCAAATAACAAAAATGTTTTCAAAAATTTAAATGTAAAAATCACAGAAGGCAGTAAATTTGGAATTGTAGGCTCTTCTGGATCAGGCAAAACAACAATCTTTAATATTATGTTGGGCTTACTTGTTCCTAACGAAGGTGATGTCCTTTTTAAAGATGAAAGCATATTTAAAAATTTAAATATTTGGAGAAAAAATGTTGGGTATCTTTCGCAAAATATTTATCTTTTAGACTCTTCTATCAAAGAAAATATTACTTTAAATAACCAAAATAACGATAAAAAGGATTATGATTTAGATAAAGCAATTGAAATTTCAAATTTAAAACAAAAAATTTCATCATTACCTGATGGTATAATGACAAAAGTAGGAAATGACGGTATAAAATTATCTGGAGGAGAAAAGCAAAGAATAGCCTTAGCAAGAGCGATATATTTTAATCCAAATATTTTTTTTCTAGATGAACCAACGAGCTCTCTAGATAATACTACTGAAGATATTATAATGAACAATTTTGACAAAAACTTTAAAAACAAAACAATTATTTCTATTGCTCATAGAAAAAGCACTATAGACAGGTGTGATACTATATTTGATTTAAATAAATTAAAAAATTAAAATGAAGAAGATATTTATAACAGGTGCTTGTGGTTTTATTGGATCTCACTTAGTAGAGGAACTTACAAGAAAAAACTTTAACACGAAAGCTTTAGTATTTTACAATTCTCAGAATTCAATAGGGTTAATGAAAAAAATTGATAAAAGAATATTAAAAGATATTGAAATAATTTCAGGAGACATAAGAGACGGAGATTTTATCAAGAATGTAACGAAAAATGTTGATGTTATAATTAATTTAGCTGCATTAATTGGAATTCCTTACTCCTATCATGCACCTAAAAGTTACATTGATACTAATGTATACGGTACTTACAATATATTAAATGCTGCAAAAATTAATAATGTGTCACATACCATCATTACTTCTACCAGTGAAGTATACGGAACAGCTCGAAAAGTTCCTATAGATGAATCTCACCCCTTAAATGCTCAATCACCTTATGCAGCAAGTAAAATCGCCGGTGATCAATTAGGTTTATCTTTTGTAAGATCTTATGGTTTACCAATTTCAATAATAAGACCATTTAATACTTTTGGGCCTAGGCAATCAAATAGAGCAATAATTCCGACAATAATTACTCAAATTTTAAATAACAAATCAGGCACAATCAAGTTGGGAAACCTGTCGCCTACTAGAGATTTTACATACGTAGAGGATACAGTTAATTCATTTATTAATGCCATTAAGTATAAAAAAAATATTCATGGTGAGATAGTAAATATTGGAAATAACTTTGAAATTTCTATAGGAAACATTTTAAAAATATTTAAAAAAGATTTTAATTTAGACTTTAAAGTTAAAATTGATAGGCAAAGAATTAGAAAAAAAGGAACTGAAGTTGAGAGATTAAAAGCTTCTAGTTCTAAAGCAAAAAAATACCTGAAGTGGAAGCCTAAATATTCAGGTAAAGAGGGTTTCAAAAAAGCTTTAAAAAAGACTTTAGAATGGTTTAAAAATCAAGGAAAAGACTCAATCATTAATTCAGAAAATTATAACATTTAAGAGTAAGCTCTGAGAAAATTTAATCAAAATAAACTTGTTCATCTTTTAAAGAAAACCTTGGGAAAAGGCCCTCACTACCTTCATGAGCCTTTTCTAGGTAAAAAAGACTCAAATTCTGTAAGTAACGCAGTATTAGAAAAAGAGGTATCAACTTATGGAAATTTTGTTGTTAAATTTGAAAAGGAAATAAAAAAATTTACAAAAGCAAAATATTCAGTAGCTTTAATAAATTGCACCCAAGCATTATTTATTTCTCTTAAAGCCGTTGGTGTAAAAAAAAATGATGAAGTTTTGGTTCCTTCACTTACTTTCATTGGAACTGTTAACGCGATAAGCTACTTAGATGCAGAGCCACATTTTGTTGACTCTAACATAGATGATTTTGGAATTGATTGCCAGAAATTGGAAAATTATTTAAAAAAAATTACATTTAAAAAAAAAGATAAATTTTACAATAAAAAAACAGGAAAACTTATAAGCGCAATAGTACCAGTGCATGTATTTGGCCACCCTTGTAAAATTGAACATATTAAAAAGATATCAAAAAAATATAACTTAAAAATAGTAGAGGACGCTGCTGAAGCCCTAGGCAGTTATTATAAAAACAAACACTTAGGAACTTTTGGGCATATCGGGTGTTTAAGTTTTAATGGGAACAAAATTATAACCACAGGCGGAGGAGGTGTAATAATAACTAATAATCTTAAACTTTACAAAAGAATTAAACATTTATCCTCTACAGCTAAAGTAAAACATATATGGGAGTATGACCACGATGATATTGGTTATAATTTCAGAATGCCAAGTTTAAATGCTTCGCTTGGTTTAGCGCAAATGAAACAAATTAAAAATTTTATAAAGGCAAAAAGATCTTTATATGAGCGCTATTCTAAGGTATTCAAAAATTTTAATACTGTAAGAGTATTTAAAGAAAAAAAATATTGTAAAAGCAACTATTGGTTACAAGCCATGGTATTAGAAAAAAATA
>CACPLT010000042.1 GCA_902634845.1 uncultured Pelagibacteraceae bacterium | reverse complement strand
ATGACTCTTATTTCATGGATAATATAAACTATGAACAAATTACCATGGGAAATGATATAATTGGAGATAAAGTAAAATTACTTAAAGAAAATTTAGAAGTTACAATATCATTAATAGAAGAAAAACCTTTATCAATTGAGCTGCCTAAAAATATTGATTGCATCGTTGAGTCGACAGATGCTGTGGTTAAAGGGCAAACTGCTGCTTCTTCTTACAAGCCAGCTAAATTAGATAATGGATTGAAAATATCTGTTCCTCCATTTATTGAAAATGGAGATAAAATAGTTATAGACTCAAGAAGTTTAGAGTACGTAAAAAAGATTAGTTGATATGAGAATAAGCTCACCAAAATTAAATATAATGTACAAGGCATGTATGAAAGCCTCGAGGTCCTTGATTAGAGACTTTGGTGAAATAGAAAATCTTCAAGTTTCATCAAAAGGGCCAGGCGATTTTGTATCCTCTGCTGATAAAAGAACTGAAAAAATCATTATTGATGAATTACTTAAGGCTCACCCTGATTATGGTGTGCTAAGTGAAGAAGCAGGAAGGCTTAATGAAAAAAATAAAACAAATAAGTGGATTATTGATCCTATAGACGGAACAAGCAATTTCTTAAATGGCATCCCACAGTTTGCTATCTCAATCGGTTATGAAGAGAATAATGAAATTAAAAATGGCTTAATTTATGATCCTATAAAAAATGAACTTTTTTTTGCTGAGGTTGGTAGTGGAGCTTTTTTAAATAATTCTAGGATAAGAGTTTCTAAAAAAAAAAATTTAAAAAATTCTTTAATTGGAACAGGTGGACCAAGAGGAAATAGCAAATTTAAAAATAAAATTTTTAGTGAATATCTTGAAGTTTCTAATAATGTGGAAATTCCTGTTAGAAAATTTGGAAGTGCGTCCTTAGATCTCGCTAACGTAGCATGCGGAAGATTTGATGCTTTTTGGCAACGTGAGCTTAGTCACTGGGATGTAGCTGCTGGCATATTAATAGTAAAAGAAGCGGGTGGGTTTGTTGATTATTTTGATATTGATAACAATGATAGTAAAAAATTGAATTTGATAGCTTCAAATTCATTAGTTCATGAGGAATTAAGGAATTTGATTACAAAGAAAAATATTGAGAAAAATTAATTTTTGCTATAATAGTCGGGCATGAAAAAAAACATACACCCTAACTACCACAAGATCAAAGTAGTAATGACAGATGGTACTGAGTTTGAAACTATGTCAACTTGGGGTAAAGAGAACGATACGCTTAAACTAGACATTGATCCTAAGTCACATTTTGCATGGACAGGCGGATCTCAAAAGATTTTAGATAAAGGCAGGGTGAGCCGTTATAATAAAAAATTCAGTAATTTGAGAAAAAAATAGCTATGCAAGAATATCCTTTTATGCCGAAAGCTACAGCTGTGTGGTTAGTAGAAAATACAAATTTAACTTTTAGACAAATAGCAAAATTTTGTAATCTTCATGAATTAGAAGTAAAGGGCATAGCTGATGGAGACGTTGCAAAAGGTATTAAAGCTTATAATCCAATATTAGCTGGTCAGCTTTCTCGAAATGAAATAGATGAGTGCTCAAAAGATCCGAATAGGAATTTAAACCTCATAAAAAAAGACACGAACATCCAAGTTAAAGAGAGAAAAAAACCGAAATATACTCCTTTATCAAAAAGACAGGACAGGCCTGATGCAATTCTTTGGCTCTGTAAAAACGCATCAGAGTTAACAGATGGTCAAATTTCAAAGTTAGTAGGAAGTACTAAAGGAACTGTATCTCTTATAAGGAAAAGAAGTTACTGGAACTTTTCAAACCTGAAGCCAAGAGATCCTGTGATATTAGCTTTATGCTCTCAAGACTCATTTCAGAAGGCTTGGGATAAAGCTAAACGAAGGGTCGAGAGAGAGAAAAAAAGATTATTAAGAGAGGAAAAAAAGCTTAAAAAAGAAAATTTAGAAAAGCAAATAGACTAATTTATATAATCAAAATATTTAAAGTAATGATGTGGACAATTCTTTACTTAAATGTTAACTACCAGTCAAAACAGGAGGTAATTTATTAAAATAGAAGTAAAAGATAATAATGTTGAGCAGGCTATAAGAGTCTTAAAAAGAAAATTGCAGAAAGAAGGTTTTTTTAAGGTAATGAAAATGAAAAGTACCTATGAAAAACCATCAGAAAAGAAAAAAAGAATTAAAACTGAAAACTTAAAAAGAATTAAAAAGCAACAAAAATTAAGAAATAGATATTAGCATTTATTCTGAGGAGATGTATGCCACAAGGAAAAGTAAAATGGTTTAGCGCAAAAAAAGGCTATGGATTCATTAGAGAGGATGACAAAGAAAGAGATATTTTTTTACATGTCTCAGCTTTAGAGAACTCAAAGTTACGTGTTTTAAAAGAAAATCAAACTTTAAAGTTTGATATTAAAGAGGAGAAAGATAAGCTTCAAGCTATTAACCTCAAGAAAATTTAAATTATCGCGGGGTGGAGCAGTCTGGTAGCTCGTCAGGCTCATAACCTGAAGGTCGTAGGTTCAAATCCTACCCCCGCAACCAAGAACTATAAAAATTTTTTTATAAAGCTATAAACTTTTGCTAAGCAGTAGAAAGCTAAACCTTTAAATGTTTTATAATCTAAGTGTCTCAAAATAATGTTTGTATTATTGCTCCAATACTTTTTATAATTTTCATCTCCCAATCCAAAATCAAAAACTGCTAATCTATTATTTACTGATAATTCTATGAGATATGAGATTAAAACTTTTCCAGGTGAAAATTTATTGAATTTGTTCGAGAATGTAACTGGCATATAATAATAAAATCTTTTTTGAAAAA
>CACPLT010000041.1 GCA_902634845.1 uncultured Pelagibacteraceae bacterium | reverse complement strand
AGAACCTATTCCTCCGAGCACAGCAGCGGTAAATGCTTTAATCCCTGCAAGAAAACCTATATAAAAATCTATGACACCATAATACATTACAAACATCATGCCAGCGACTGAGGCAAGTGATGAACCAATTATAAAAGTTATTGATATCGTTCTATCTACATTAATTCCCATTAATGCAGTCATAGTCCTATCTTGTTCGCATGCTCTTTGAGCTCTGCCAAGTGCCGTTCTAGTTATAAGCAAAGTAAAAACTGCCATTAAAATAATAGTTACTAAAATAATAAAAATCTGTAAGTAGCTTAAAGATACTGTAAATCCTGTATCTTCCATAAAAGTAAAACCACCTTGAATAACTGGTTGTAAAGTTTTTATTCTCGCGCCCTGAGCAGCTTGCACATAATTCTGTAAAACTATTGACATTCCTAACGCTGATATAAGAGGAGCTAATCTAAAAGATTTTCTTAAAGGTTTGTAAGCTAATTTTTCTACCGTCCAGCCATAACAAGCTGTAAAAACCATTGCTATTAAGAGTGTCAGTAACAACACTATTGGCAATGCAATACTTGTGAGTGCAAATAATATAAATGAGATTAAAGCAATAAATGCTCCAACCATGAAAATATCACCATGAGCAAAATTTATCATGCCGATTATTCCATAAACCATGGTATAGCCTATGGCTATCAATCCATAAACTGATCCAAGAGTTACGCCATTAATTAACTGTTGTAAGAAATAAGCAGTATCCATATCTAGAGTTTTAAAATTTTTTAAAGATGCTATTTAAAACTGTTTGTTGGACTTTGTAAAATTTCTTTTTTTTAAGCTGATTAAGCACGTAAGCATTGGTTCCCCCAGGCGTTTGTGATTCTAGTACCAGTTGTTTTAAAGAATTTTTGTTTTTATTTATTGCGTCCTCTGACAACGCCAAAAAAAGTTCTCTGGTATAATCTTCTGCATCTTTTCGTTTTATACCTTTCGAAGTTAACCAGTTACTGGTTTGATTTAATAAAAAGTAAAAAGAAGCCATGAAAGAAGAGGTTGACCAAAAAGCTTTTGAAGTTTTTTCATTCTTTAATTCTATAACTTTACCGAGATGTTTAAAAAAGTTTTTTAATTGATTGTTTTTAGGACAAATTATTATAGGCCCTTTTCGCATACCTATAAATGGTAAAGGAATAACTCTAGAAATATTTTTATTTTTTGTATATTTTTTTAATTTTTCTAAATTAATCGTTGATATAAGACTAATTATTTTTTTATTTTTACTAAACTTGAGTTTACTCAAAATCTTGCTTCCTACTTGAGGTGTCACTGCTAAAAAAACCCAATCGGATCTATCGATTACCTGTTGATTGTTAATTGCAATAGTCACTTTTTTAAATCTTTTGCTTATTTTTTTTGATATTAATTTATTCCGAGGGGAGATGTAAATTTTTTTGATTTTAAGCTTAGATTTGAAAATTCCTTCTATGATTGAAGAAGTAATATGCCCTGAGCCTAAAAATCCTATATTCATAAATAATGCAGAATAACCAGTCTATACCAATTAATAAAGAAAATTTTAAACTGATTTTTTCAAAAGAATTTATTCTAGTAATAGTATTTTCAATACCTGCAGCATTTACTGCAGAATATTTTAATATTCCATTAGCGTGGTTTTTGGGTCCAATGATTATTACGTCATTAATGTCTCTTTTTGGTATAAAACTCGTAATGCCAAGATTAGTCCTAAGTATAATACTAATTTTACTTGGTCTCTATATTGGAAACTACATTGACAAAAATTTATTTTCTCAAATGCATCAATGGATTTGGACCTCTTTAATAATGTTGGGATACATCATTCTAAGTGTTTTGTTAGTTTCAAAATATCTGGAAAAATTTTCTGGATATGAAAAAAAAACATCAATTTTTTCTGCAGCTCCAGGAGCTTTGGGTCCGCTTTTAATTTTAGCTGAGGATGAAAAATCTGATCTCAGTCAAGTTGCTACGTCTCATTTAATTAGATTGATTATTATTATTACTGTGTTTCCATTTATTGTAGACAGTCTTTATGGTCAAAATAGAATGGAAAAGATAGATGAAGTTCTTAATCAAAATACTTACGAATTAATAATTTTAATTGTTTTATCTTTATTAATTATTTTTATTTTTGATAAAATAAAAGTCCCAGCAGCACTTTTGGCCGGCACACTTGTTGCTAGTGGACTATTACAGATTACTGAAGTTGCAAGCTATAAACTGTCTCCTGGTATAATTGATTTTTGTTTATTAATACTTGGATCATCAGTAGGCTGTAGATTTGCCAATAAAACATTTGGTGAAATTGGAAAAAATGCATTACATAGTTTTGTCGCTACTTTTTTTTTAGTCGTTCTAGGTCTTTTAGCTGCTTATGTAGCTAGTTTAGTGATAGACAAAAATTTTTTTACTCTACTATTATCCTATTGCCCTGGTGGAATTTACGAAGTTGCAGTAATTGCTATTTTTTTTGATTTGGACCCAGAATTTGTATCCTTTCATCACATTATTAGATTATTAATGATCTTGTTCATTGTGCCAGTAATCTTGCGGTTAATGCAAAAAAAAACCTAATTTTAACCTCTCATTTTTGACATTAATTAAAATTTAGAGTTAAATTTGTTATGGCAAATTTTTTTGACCTCATTGGAAGAATTATGATTTCAGCTATCTTTCTATTTAGCGGAATAAACAAAATATTCAATTATGATGGCACTGTAGGTTGGATGGAAGGTTTCGGTATACCTGGATTTTTATTAATTCCAGCAATTGTAATTGAAATATTATTCCCGCTTATGGTTATAGTTGGTTACAAAACAAGAATTGCTGCTGGAGGACTTTTACTTTTTTCTTTATTAACAGCTTTTATTT
>CACPLT010000040.1 GCA_902634845.1 uncultured Pelagibacteraceae bacterium | reverse complement strand
ACACTTTTAAATTTAAAAGTAAAAATGAGTCCAAATATAACATTATTGGTAAAACAAAAAACCAAATATCAATTACCAATTAGTAGCTTAAAATTAAATAATAAAATTGTATCTTGGGCCTCCAATGAAAATAGTAAAGAGAGATTTTTAGCTAAAGATAATTATTGGACAATTCAAACATCGGAAATTTATTCAAAAAAAATAATCAATATATATAAAAAAAAGAGAAAATTTTTCTCTAATCAAATTGTAAATGAATTTTCTAACTCTTTAGGATTAAAAAGTAAAAATTTTAAAGTATTTAAAATTCATGGTTGGAAATTTTCATCTAATAAACATCATACAGGTAAAGAGTGTTATTGGGATCAAAATAAAAGATTGGGTTTGTGTGGTGATTGGTTTATTGGTCCTAAAGCAGATTCTGCTTGGTTGAGTGCTCTCAGTCTATTTAAAAAAATAAAAAAAAACCCGCCTAAAAAATAGGCGGGTTAATTTTTTTTAAATTTTAATTTTTAATTAAAATTTGTAACCTAGAGACGCAGACAACATAGTAACATCAATATCGGCTTCGATTTTGTTGTTTGTTGCTACACCAGATCTTGCAACAGATGAAGCTAAATCAATGTCACCGTAATCAGTGTGCGTGAATTCTAATCTACCAACTGTGTTTGCGTAGACATCAAATTCAACACCTGCACCTAGTACGACACCATCTAAAGTTTCATTTCCGTATTTAGATCCTGTAGGTAACGATTCAAGAGTATTTAAATCAGCTTGAATATATCCTGCTTTTACGTAAGCACCACCTGCTCCGTAAGTAACATAATATGTTAAGTGATTGTCTATTTCAGCTTGCGCTTTTTGACTTCTTGAAGTTGAAGTTGTAGTTGTTGTATCAGTTACTGATGTCTCTACGTCTTCCCTTACCTTAGTCGAAGAACTTAGATCAGCAGATCCTGGAATGTAATCAACACCTATTGATAAACCACTTCCCAAAATATCGTTATATTCTATGAATATCGATCCTATGGCAGTATTGTTTGTCACCTCAGCACGAGATATTTCTCCACCTTCAGTCTCTTGTCCGCTTGCGTCTATCATGGCCATCGACCCTGTAACACCAATTGTTACACCATATTCAGCAAGTGATTGACTTGAACCGAATAAAGCTAACAAGAATGCTAGGGTTAAAGCTTTGATATTTTTCATATTACTCCTTAAGTAAATTGCAATTAACTAGTTATTCTTTAGTTCAATTAAACTTAGGTGTCTATATAAAAAAAAGTGAAAAAGAGTGGGTAATTCTTAAAAAAAGCTTGATTTTGCTAGCTTTTTATGTTGCTTAAAAGTCACACCGAGAACTTAATTTATTAAAAAATTGTTTGTTTTTGGTCCTTTTTCGATATCAAGTTTTTTTTAATTTTTGGATTTAAGTTCATTACATCTCTGTGTTTGAGGCTTTTTAAATTTTGAACCAGACTTAAAAATTTTTGGCTTTCGGATTTAGTAATTAACCCCTCAGTTAAATTCTTAAATTTTTCAATATAATTAGCCCTTCTAAACGGTCTTAATCCATTTGGATGGGCATCAGCTACTTCTCTTTCCTCTTGGATTGAAGATCCGTCTATCATTTTAATTACTACTTTTCCTCCAAAAGACTTTTTTCTTGGGTCTGGATCATGATATTTTTTTGTCCATTCTGGATCTTCGAAAGTTTTAATTTTGTGCCAAAGTTCAATAGTACTTTTTCTATTAGCTCTTTCTGGCGTGTAAGAATTAATATGGTGCCAATTTCCATCCTCTAGCGCAACAGCGAATATATACATTATAGAATGGTCTAGTGTCTCTCTGCTTGCTTTTGGATCCATTTTTTGTGGATCATTTGAGCCTGTACCAATTACAAAATGCGTATGATGACTTGTATAAATTTCTATTCCAGAGATTTGAGATTTATCTTTTATTTTTTTATTTAAGCTTCTAGCTAAATCTATTAAAGCTTGAGATTGATATTCAGCTGAGTGTTCTTTGGTATAAGTTTCTAAAATAGCCCTTTTCTCTTGGTTAATATTAGGTAAGGGAACTGTATATTCTTTTTCAGGACCAGAAAGAATATAAGCAATAATACTGTCCTCTCCCTCGTAAATCGGACTTGGCGATCCTTCTCCTCTCATACATCTATCTACTGCCTCCACTGCCATTTTTCCAGCATGAGACGGAGCAAAAGCTTTCCAACTTGAAATTTCTCCTTTTCTAGACTGTCTAGTAGATATTGTTGTGTGAAGAGCTTGTTGAATTGATTGATAAATGACGTCTTTATTTAACTTTAAGAGAGTGCCTATTCCTGCGGCAACACTCGGTCCTAAATGAGCTATATGATCAATTTTGTGTTCATGAAGACATATACCTTTTACTAAATTCACTTGTACTTCATATCCGGTTAAAATTCCTTTTATCAAATTAATTCCATCAATTTTTTTTTGTTGAGCCACTGCTAATATAGCGGGAATATTATCTCCAGGATGACTGTAGTCAGCTGCTAAAAAAGTATCGTGATAATCTAATTCTCTAACAGCTGTTCCATTTGCCCATGCGGCCCACTCACAATGAACTTTTATTTTAGGATCTACTCCAAATAACGTTGCACCGTTTTTTTTTGGATGTGATAAAGCCATGTCCCTAGCTGTAATTACAGGTTTTCTATTTAAAGATGCTATTGCTACTGAAGCATTATCAATTATTCTATTTATAACCATTTCTATTGTTTCAGCTGAAGGCCTAGATTTATCAGCTGCTATTTCAGCAATTTTCCAGGCTAGTTGATCTTCCTTTTTAAGTAAGGCTGAAGAGGGATGTGTTTTTACTTTTATTTCTTGCATGTTAATTTAACATATTTCTAAGTACATACTGAAGAATTCCGCCATTCTTATAATACTCAACTTCATTTTGAGTATCTATTCTGCAAAGAACTTTAATGGTTTTACTTGTTCCATCTTTATATTTTATTTCACAAGACAACTCGTCTCTAGGTTTAACACCTTTGTCTATATCAACTATTGTAATGAGTTCAGAACCAGTAATATTCAATTTTTTTCTATCAAATCCTTCTTTAAATTGAAGAGGCAAAACACCCATACCAATAAGATTTGATCTATGGATTCTCTCAAAACTCTCAGCTATTACAGCTTTAATCCCTAAAAGTTTTGTGCCTTTAGC
>CACPLT010000039.1 GCA_902634845.1 uncultured Pelagibacteraceae bacterium | reverse complement strand
AGTCTTTAGACCAATCTACAGACAATTTTTTTGGATTTTGGTAATTGATGTATTAATGCTTGGCTACGTTGGAGCTATGCCAGCTGAAGGCATTTATTTAGTTTTAGCAAGAGTTGGAACTGTTTATTACTTCCTCCATTTTATTGTCATTTTGCCAGTGGTTGGCTACTTGGAGAAAACTGAGCCAGTACCTCTAAGTATTTCAGAACCTGTACTAACTGGGTCAGCGAATTACTCTATGGCAAAGCAAGATAATGAAAAAATTTAAATTATCATTTTTAATATTACTATCTTTAACAATATTTAATCCGCTAAAATCAGCTGAACAAGTTGAACCGATTAAATTAGATTGGAGCTTTAAAGGTTTACTTGGAAAATTTGATAGAGCATCGTTACAAAGAGGATTTCAAGTATACAAAGAGGTTTGTGCATCTTGTCATTCTATGCAATATCTCAGCTACAGAAATCTTGGTGAACCAGGTGGACCTGAATTTTCTCAGGAAGAAGTTAAAGCAATTGCTGCAAATTTTGAGGTGACTGATGGCCCAGACGCTCAAGGAGAAATGTTTACGAGACCAGGAAGACCCTCTGATAAATTTGTAAGTCCATATCCTAATGTAAATGCTGCTGCTGCAGCAAATGGCGGGGCTTATCCTCCCGATATGTCAGTTTTAGTTAAGGCTAGAAAGGGTGGCGCAAATTATATCTATTCAGTTTTGGTAGGATATGAGGACCCACCAGCAGGTTTAATTTTAGACGAAGGAGTATATTACAACAAATATATGATAGGTCAGAAAATCAAAATGCCAAATAATTTATCAGACGGTTTAGTAGAATATGCAGATGGCACAGAGGCCACTGTAGATCAAATGGCAAGAGATGTTACTGCCTTTTTAAGTTGGGCCGCAGAACCGGAACTAGAAAATAGACACAAAACTGGTGTAAAAGTAATTCTTTATTTAGTTTTGCTATCAGTTTTAGTTTTTTTGAGTATGAAAAGAATTTGGTCACGGGTTAACTCTGAAAAATAGTACATCTCCGTCACAAACAATATAATCTTTGCCTTCAATTCTTAACTTACCGTTTTCCTTGCATTTTTCAGCGCTGCCATATTTTATGAAATCAACCGTATCAACCGCTTCAGCTCTTATGAAATTTTTTTCAAAATCAGTGTGAATTACTCCAGCTGCTTTAGGCGCTGTAGTATTTCTTTTTATCGTCCAGGCTCTACTTTCCTCAGGGCCTGATGTAAAAAAAGTTTGTAAATCTAATAAATCATAACCAGATTTTATAAGTTTACTTATTCCCAAATTTTTTAAGCCAGTTTCTTTCATAAAATTTAATTTTTCTTCATCATCAAGTCCTGAAAGTTGATCTTCAAAGTCAGCACAAATAGTTATTATATTTTCATTTGGATAAGTTTGTGACATTAATTCTGTATATTTATTTCCTTCTTTTAGGTGCAACTCATCAACGTTACAAACAATAATTTTCGGTTTAACACTTAACAAACCTATCTGACTTAAGTAGGTTTTCGCAGACAAACCTAATCTATTTAAATCTTGACCTTTATTAAGCTCCTTAAGTGAACTTTGAAGTATTTCTAGCTCATTAGTAGAAAGGCTTTTTTTTTTGGATTTTTCAAGTTTTCTTTGAATGGTTTCAATATCTGATAATAAAATCTCAGTTTTAATGGTCTCGAAATCTTCAACAGGATTTACTTTATTATTAACATGTTGAATCTTCTCTGAGTCAAAGCATCTAACTAAATGCACAACAGCGTCAACTTCTCTAATGTGAGAAAGAAATTTGTTACCTAAACCTTCACCTTTAGACGCTCCTTTTACTAAACCAGCAATATCGACAAAAGTAATTGTAGTATAAATTTTTTTTTTAGAGTTCGACAAATCAGCCAACTTATCCAATCTAGTATCAGGAACTTCAACAACACCTATGTTGGGATCGATAGTACAGAATGGAAAGTTTGCTGCCTCAGCGTTTTTTGTTGTGGTCAAAGCGTTAAAAAGGGTAGATTTACCAACATTTGGTAGACCAACAATTCCGCATTTAAATCCCATTTAAATTTTGATTTACCTTACTTGAAAAAAGATCAATTTTTTTATCTATAAGTGTTGGAATAAGTTTTACTATATTCTCTGTTATTTCCTTTATTTTTTCTTCTTCATCATCTTTAAAATCTTCTAAAACATGATTGCTCACTCTTTTTTTTTCTTTAGGATGACCAATACCGACACGGACTCTTGAATAATCCGTACCTATAAATTTATCAATTGATTTAATTCCGTTATGTCCGGCACTTGAACCACCAATTTTTGCTTTTACTTTTCCAAAATCAATATCAAGATCATCATGAAAAACTATTACATTTTTTGCATCAATTTTAAAATAGTCTATCAGTTCTTTTATTGCTGTACCCGAATTATTCATAAAGGTAAGAGGTTTAATCGCATAAACCTTTTTAGACTCTATACTTCCAGTAGTTAAAAGGCCTTTAAATTTCGGTTTTTGTTTTGAGAGTTTAAAATGAGAATTAATTGCATCAATTATTTTAAAACCAATATTATGTCGATTATTCTCACTATCAGGCCCAGGATTTCCTAATCCAACAAGTAAAAGCATATTAATTATTTCTTCTCAGGAGGTTTTTTTTCAGCAGGTTTTTTTTCAGCGACTTTTTTATCAGAAGGTGTGTCTTTACCTTTATCATCTTTTTTAGCTGACTCACCATCTTTAGCTCCAGCTTCTGCAGTTGCCTCTGCTCCTTCTGTAGCAGCTTCTCCTTCAGCACCATCAGCAGTTTCACCTTCAGCTGGTTTCTCGGGCTCCTTAATAATAGTCGGAGCAGCAACAGTTGCTATCACAAAATCTCTGTCAGTGATTACTGGAACAACATTTTCTGGTAATTTAACAGAAGAAATCTTTATGCTGGTCCCTATATCTGTTCCGGCTAAATCTATAGTTATATCTTCAGGAATATTATCTGCAGGACATCTTAGCTCCACTTTACGTCTTACAATATTTAACACCCCACCTCTTTTAAGACCAGGAGAGTCGTTATTATTTATAAATTTTACAGGAATTTCTATTACAATTTTACTACCTGAAACAATTCTCATCAAGTCTAAGTGTATTGGTTCATTTGTTGTCACATGGTAAGCTACATCACGTGGTAAAACTTTCTCTTTTTTTCCGTCAAGATCTATCTCAAATACAGTAGATAAAAAAGACTCGTTTCGAATGAAGTTCTTTAAATCTTTTTTAGCTATAGATATTTTTTCATTTGCACTTTTTCCACCATACAAAATAGCGGGGATAAAACCATCTAACCTTAATTTGTTTGTATAGCCATTAGAAGACTTATCTCTT
>CACPLT010000038.1 GCA_902634845.1 uncultured Pelagibacteraceae bacterium | reverse complement strand
GGCCGATATTGTGGATGTGTCTGGCGCTTTGGAAACAAATAAAGTAAAAGATATAAATAAAATTAAAGAATTTGTTATGCAATTAAAAAAGATTAATAATGAAAATTAAAAAAGGTATACCTCTAATTGATCAGCATGATAAAAACTTTATGTATGGTGGAAAGTTTGGAGGTAACTTTATTCCAGAAACTCTTAAAAAACCAATTGATGACCTTACCAAATTATTTTCTAGGCTAAGGAAAAATAAAAAATTTCTTAAAGAAAGGGATCATTATTTTAAGACGTATATTGGCTCACCTACTCCATTTATAAAGTTGGAAAATTTAACTAATTACCTCAAAGGGGCACAAATTTATGCTAAAGTTGTATCAGAAGCAAATGGAGGGGCTCATAAAATATATAATGCTACAGTGCATTGTTTATTAGCTAGAAAAGCAGGTAAAAAATTTATTGTAGGTGACACAGGAGCAGGATATGCAGGAAAAATGCTTTCAATGGCTGCAAAAAAATTTGGTCTTAAATGTAAAATATTTATGGGAGCAAAAGATATTAAAAGACAAAGACCTAATGTTGAAGCTATGAAAAAAAATGGAGCAATTATTGTTCCCGTTAGAACTGGAAGTCAAACATTAGTTGATGCAGTAAGCGAATGTATGAGATACTGGGTTTCTAATTGTGACACAACCCATATGTGTGTCGGGTCTACTGTAGGGCCTAATATTTTTGTAAAGATTTGTGCTTGGAGCACCGCTCAAATTTCAAGAGAACTTATAGAGCAAGTTAAAGAGGAATTTGGAAAAATTCCAAAAAAATTAAAATTATTGAATTGTGTTGGCGGTGGAAGTTCTGCTATGGGATTTTGGAACGAGTTTATGGATACCGATGCTGAGTTTATTGGAATTGAAGCAGGTGGACCCAAAAAAAGTAAGTTACATGCAGCTCCATTAACAAATGGTTCTAAAATTGGAATTCTTCATGGATCAGCTCAATATGTTATTCAAAACAAAGAGGGCCAGATAGGAAGAACAGAATCGATTTCTGCTGGACTGGATTATCCTGGCATCTCTAGTTTGCACTGTTTTTTAAAAGATGCAAAAAGAGCGAGATATACTTCCGCGAGTGATGAAGAGGCTCTCAAAGCTTACGAGTTGGTTTCAAAATTAGAAAATATTTCTCCATCGTTAGAGCCTTCTCATGCTTTTGCAGAAGCAATTAAAATTGCACCTAAATGTAAAAGTTCTGATGTTATAATTGTCAACTCTTGTGGTGATAGTATAAAAGATAAAGATATTATCAAAAAAAAATTAGGGTCTTATATAAGATGATCTCTAAAATATCCGTTGCTTTCAAAAAATGTAAAGAAGAGAAAAGACCAGCTCTGATCACATATACAGTAGCTGGAGATAATACCAAAAATAATTCTTTAAAAATTTTAAATACTATTTCAGAACATGCAGATATTGTAGAACTTGGTTTTCCACATAACACACCAATTGCTGATGGTGGACAAATTCAAGAAAGTTCCTACAGAGCGCTTAAAAATGGGATAAAACTAAAAAATGTTTTTCAAATTGTTAAGAAGTTTAAAATTTCTTTTCCTGATAAACCTTTAATCATGATGGGATATTTTAATTTAGTTTACCAATACGGTGAAAATAACTTCTTAAAAGACTGTAAAGTTTCAGGTGTTGATGGACTTATTCTTGTTGACTTACCTTTTCCAGAAAATAAAAGTTTCGCAAATAAATGTAAAAAAAAATCTATAAATTTTATACAGTTGATATCACCTACTACTCCAAATAAAAGAATGAGAAAGATAATTAAAAACTCTCATGATATGATTTATTATATTTCAATGTTATCTACTACAGGTGGTAAACTAAAAGTTTCTCCAAAAAATATTCTTAAAAATTACAATAATATTAAAAAAATTAACCGAAAAAAAAATATAGTTATAGGCTTTGGTATAACTAATAAGACTATAGCATCATTAAAAAAAGCCGATGGCCTTGTAGTTGGTAGTCAATTGTGCAAAACTATTACAAATTCTCTAAAAAATCGCCTTAATACTGCCAAAGTATTGAATAACGTGGTATATAATTTAAAAAAGAAAATTACATGAATTGGATAACAAAATTTATAAAACCAAAAATTAAATCTTTATTTAAGAAGAAAACTTCCACTACTGAAGATACTCTATGGATATCCTGCGAATGTAAAAATTTAATTTACAAAGAAGATTTTGAAAAAAACTTTTATTGTTGTCCTAAGTGTGGAGTCCACCACAAACTTTCGTGTAGAGATAGATTTAAATTATTTTTCGATAATGGAATATATGAAACAATAGATGCTCCGTTACCCGTTGATGATCCTTTGGAGTTTGTTGACAACAAAAAATATAAAGACAGATTGCAAGTTGCCAGAAAAAAAACAGGTCAAGACGATGCAATTTTACTTGCAAAAGGTAAAGTAAATAATATTGATGTCACAGTAGGTGCACAGGATTTTAGATTTATAGGTGGGTCATTTGGAGCTGCTTCTGGAGAAGCTTTTATAACTGCCGTTCAGCACTCAATTAATAATAAAACACCACTTATTTTTTTTAGTTGTAGCGGTGGTCAAAGAATGATGGAGTCTTCTATAGCCTTAATGCAAATGACACGAACAAGCTTAGCTGTAAATGAATTAAAAAAAAATAATATTCCTTATATAGTAGTAATAACAAATCCTACTACTGGTGGCGTTACAGCATCTTGGGCAATGTTAGGTGACGTTGTTTTAGCAGAAAAAGGAAGCGTTTGTGGTTTTGCAGGAAAAAGAGTAATTCAAGATACTGTTAGAGAGACTCTACCAGATGAATTTCAAACTGCGGAGTATGTAAAAGACCATGGTTTCCTAGACTTAGTAATTGAGAGAAAATATCTAAATTCGACCATTGGAACGCTTTTAAGTGTAATATTGAAAAAATCAGAGACTCAGGCTAAAAAAGAAACTACAAATGCCATCACAATCGACCAGTCTCTACAATCTGCTAGCTAAAAAAAAACAATTTAAAAAAACTGTTAACTTTGATCTAAAGAGGATTAAGAAAGCTCTATATAAACTTGGTAATCCAGAAAGAAAACTAAAAAATGTAATAAATATTATTGGTTCTGATGGAAAGTACTCAGTTTTAAACTCATTAAAATATTTAATTGAAGAAAATAAACAAACCACTTCCGCGTACATTTCTCCAAGTTTAAAGGACATTAGAGAAAGATTCTGGATGGGATCAAATTATCTTTCTTATAGAGAAATTAGAAAAACAATAGACAAAATTGAGAAGCTAAAAATCCAATTAACAACTTTTGAGGTTTTGACTTTGGTATATATTTTAAATGCCTCAAATTGTAATAATGATTACAACC
>CACPLT010000037.1 GCA_902634845.1 uncultured Pelagibacteraceae bacterium | reverse complement strand
GTTTGAACGAATATATAGACAAAATAAGAAATGATATAAATCTTTATGATTTTCCTATTGACCCAAAAAAAATTAATAAAATATTTCTTGTTGGATGTGGTACTGCTTATCATTCATGCCAAGTTGCTAAATATTGGATAGAAGAATTAACAGATTTAAACGTAGAAACTGAGGTGGCTTCAGAATTTAGATATAGAAAGATAAGATTTAATCCTAATACTTTATATATATTTGTGTCTCAGTCTGGAGAAACAGCAGATACAGCAGCAGCTTTAGAAATAGCTAAAAAAAATAAAATGAAAACTTGCTCAGTTATTAATGTAGTAGAAAGCTCAATAGCTAGGAATTCTGATTGGGTTGTGCCTATTCATGCGGGCCCAGAAATAGGCGTAGCATCTACAAAAGCTTTTATAGGCCAAATGTTAGTTTTGTATATAATGAGTTTAAAGATATCTAAAATAAGAGGGAATATTGATAATAAAAATTATATTGAAAAAATTAAAAATCTTAAAAATTTACCTCAAGGAGTTGAGAATTCATTAAAGACCGAGGAACTAATTCAAATATTTGCTAAAGACTTTTTATCAGCCAAAGGATCAATGTTTTTAGGGAGAGGATCATCATTCCCTATAGCATTAGAAGGAGCATTAAAATTGAAAGAATTATCTTATCTTCATGCTGAAGGTTACCCTGCTGGGGAAATGAAACATGGTCCATTAGCTTTGATCGAAGATGGATTACCTGTAATTATTTTGGCTCCAAAAGATAAATATTTTGAAAAAACTATTTCTAACATGCAAGAAGTTATAGCAAGAGGAGGAAAGGTTTTATTAATATCAGATAAACATGATGAGGTAATAAATGAAAATATAAGATTTAAAATTGAAATGCCTTTTATTGATGAACTTTTAAATCCTTTTTTATTAACCATACCACTTCAATTATTAGCTTATCATGTGGCCCTACTAAAAAAATGCGATATAGATAAACCAAGAAACTTGGCTAAATCTGTAACTGTTGAGTAAATTTTCTAATTTAACTATTGGAAATTTAATCTCTATACTCTATATACATATCACAGGTTGAATATGAAAAAATGGACACTAAATAGCTGGGCTAAATTTCCTGCAAAACATCTACCTAATTATGTAGACAAGAAGGAATTAGATTTAGTTTTAAGTAAAATTCAAAAATATCCGCCACTTGTTTTTGCTGGAGAAACACGATCTTTAAAAAAAGCATTGGCGCAAGTTGTAGAAGGTAAAGCTTTTTTGCTTCAAGGTGGAGATTGTGCAGAAAGTTTTGCAGAATTCCATCCAGACAATATCAGAGATACTTTTAAAGTAATTTTGCAGATGTCGTTAGTTTTAACTGCATCAGCTTCAGTGCCAGTTGTTAAAATAGGAAGAATAGCTGGACAATTTTCTAAACCAAGAAGCGCTCCAACTGAAAAAAAAGATGGAAAAGAGTTACCAAGTTATTTAGGCGACAATATTAACGGAATGGATTTCAATGAGAAAGCAAGAGTTCCAGATGCAAAAAGATTGTTCAGAGCATACTCTCAATCAGCATCAACATTAAACTTATTAAGAGCTTTTTCTCAAGGAGGTTTCGCTGATCTTAGACAAGTTCATTTATGGAATCTAGGATTTATAAAAGACAAAACTAAAGGCAAATACAAAGAGATCGAAGATAAGATTAGTGATGCTTTAGCGTTTATGCAAGCTTGTGGAATTAATTCAGATAATAATAGAAGGTTAAGAACGGTTAATTTTTATACTTCTCATGAAGCTCTTTTACTACCATTCGAAGAAGTCATGACTAGGATCGACTCAACCACTGGTGAGTATCACGATACATCTGCACACTTTGTGTGGATAGGAGACAGAACAAGACAACTAGATGGAGCTCATGTTGAATTTTGCAGAGGCATAAAAAACCCTCTAGGCTTAAAATGTGGTCCAACTTTAAAACCAGAAGAACTTATAAAACTTTGCAATATTTTAAATCCAGATAATGAGCCAGGAAGAATAACTCTGATTTCAAGGTTTGGTGCTGACAGTGTAGAAAAATATTTACCCAAATTAATTAAAGTAATTAAAAAAGAGGGATTAAATGTAATATGGTCGTGTGATCCTATGCACGGAAACACGATAAAAGCAGCTACAGGATTTAAAACAAGACCTTTTGACAGCGTTTTGAAAGAAGTAAAAAACTTTTTTGGGGTTCATCAATCTGAAGGAAGTTATGCTGGAGGATTACATGTCGAAATGACTGGTCAGGATGTGACCGAATGCACAGGTGGGGCACAGAAAATATCTGAAAAAGATTTATCTAATAGGTACAGAACGCATTGCGACCCAAGATTGAATGCTGATCAAGCGTTAGAATTAGCTTTTCTAATTTCTGAGGAAATTAAGAAAAACTCTAAATATTCAAAAAAAATTATCCAAGCCGCGTCTTAATAATTATTGTAATTATTAAGACATGACCTTAAAAGAGGAGGTGTATTAATTATGGAAGTTAAAAATAGAGCAAAAATTATCATTGATTGGATCAACAATTATTGTGAAACTACGTCATTTAAACCTAAAGCTTTAGTTGTTGGCATTTCAGGCGGTATAGACTCCTCTGTAGTTAGTACGCTATGTGCAAACACAGGAAGAAAAACAATTGTGTTAACAATGCCAATTAAACAAATAAAATCCCAACATGACTTAAGCTTGAAGCATGCAAAATGGTTAAAAGATAAGTTCAAAAACGTTGAACATCATCTAATTGAGATGGACAAAATATTTGGATCCTTTTCTAAAGTTTTAAACAACTTTGATAATGAGCATGGATTTGCCAACTCAAGAGCCAGATTAAGAATGGCAACCCTTTATCAGGTGGCGGCAGCCAATTCTGGTATTGTAGTTGGAACAGGTAATAAAGTTGAGGACTTTGGCGTTGGCTTTTATACTAAATATGGTGATGGGGGTGTAGATATATCTCCAATAGCTGATTGTACAAAAACTCAAGTGTGGGAATTAGGTAAATATCTTAAAATTTCAGAAGAAATTATAAATTCTCAACCAACAGATGGATTGTGGGACGATGGCAGAAACGATGTCCAACAATTAGGAATGAGTTATGAAGATCTTGAAAAGGCTATGGAAAATAAAGATGATCCAAACTATCAAAAATATTTAAAGATAAGAGAAAAAAACTTACACAAAATGAATCCTATACCTGTTTGCAAATTCAATGAATAATTTACATTTAACTAATTCACTAACAAATAAAAAAGAAATTTTTAATCCAATAAATAAAGAAAAAGTTTCTTTATATGCATGTGGACCAACTGTTTATGATAATCCTCATGTTGGAAACGCTCGTGCCCTTGTAGTTTTTGATCTTCTTTTTAGAATACTTATTGAACTTTATGGAAAAAAAAATGTAGCCTATATAAGAAATATAACCGACATAGATGATAAAATTATTGAAGCTTCAAAAATTAAAAAGAAAGATATTTCAGATTTAACAAAATCTGTGACAGAAAAGTTTCACAA
>CACPLT010000036.1 GCA_902634845.1 uncultured Pelagibacteraceae bacterium | reverse complement strand
GATTACCATCCACATGGTCAGAAAGTGGCTCATCTACATGAGTTAAAAGTAGGTTGAATAAACTAACAAGGAGGATGTATGGATAGACATACAAAATTGTTAAAAGAATTCAGCCGAAGTAAAACACAGGCTGAACTCTTAAATAAATTAAGCAAATCTAGGAAAGCCATCAACACTGGTAATTCTGGTACTTTTGGCTACAGGTTAAAAGAAGGAACCAATGCTGGAAAAGTTCTTAAACATTTAAAAAAGTCTTCAGATAATATTTAACTCTTGTAGGGGTAGCTCTAGCTACCCCTCGCTAACGTAATAATGTATATTGAGTAATGGATTCGTTGATAATAATATTAATTGTAATTTTAGTTATTATTAATCTTTGCATTGTTCTTTTTTTAGTTAAAAATAAATCTGAAAAGTCCGCAAACCCAGAAATGACTTTAAAAGATGAATTTAATTCTTTCAAAGAGAGCTTTGGTCAATCTTTTGGTACAATGAGCAAAGAAATCGCAAAAGATATGACTGGGGCTCTTACTAAAGTTGATGAAAAAGTCTCAGTATTTAACCAACAAGTAAGTGAATTAAATAAAAGCCAAGATAATTTTAGTAGAATCTTAAGCGGTGTTAAAACATACGGGACACTTGCAGAATTTGGATTAGGTGCTCTTCTAAAAGATTTGTTACCCGCATCACAGTTTATTGCTAACGCAAAAATGAAAGATGATACATCTGAAACAGTAGAATTTGCAATTAAACTACAAGACGTGTTATTGCCAATTGATAGTCATTGGCCAGTAGAAAAATATAAAGCTATAGATGACGCATTTAATGCTAATAATAAAGAGGCACAGGCGGAAGCCAGGAAAGATTTAGCAGCAGCTTTTAGATTAAAAGCTAAAGCAGTTAATGCTAAGTATATAGCTCCTCCTAAAAGTACTGACTTTGCTATTATTTATGTACCAACGGAAGGACTATTTTCTGAACTTTCAAGTTATAGAGATCCCAAAACAAAAGAATTATTACTACAAGAATTAAGAACGAAATACAAAGTTACAGTTTCGGGTCCAAATACTTTATCAGCTTTATTGCAGTCTTACCTTTTAGGTTTTCAAACATTAAAAGTTCAACAGCACGCTACTCAGATATACAATGACTTGAGAAATATAAGCTCTAGATTTGAAAAACACTTTGATGGAATAAAAGATCTTAGAAAAAAACTAGAACAAGCGATTACAGCAACAGATGGCTTTGGTAGAGATGCTAGATCGATAATGAATACGCTTGGAAGTATAAAAAATCCAGAACAAGTAACAGACACCTTGAAAGAAAATCCAGAAAAGATAAAAGTACTGAAGTAAAAAGAAATATGTCAAACTTTGTCTTTTATGATTTTGAGACCAGCTCTTCAAATAAATTTTGGGGTCAAATAATTCAAATTGGAGCCATTTTAACAAATGACAATTTGGAAGAGCTTGACCGATTTGATGTTAGATGTCGATTAAGCCCAGGAATTGTCCCCGAAGCCATGGCGCTTATTGTAAATAAAACATCTCCCACAATGTTGAAAAAATCAAATCTTTCTCATTATGAAATGATAAGACAATTTGTTGAGACTTTAAAAAAGTGGGGCAAGGCAACCTATATTGGATTTAATAGCATAGAATTTGATGAAGAATTTTTAAGAAGCACTCTTTTTCAAACTCTCGAATACCCTTACATTACAAGCACAAATGGAAATACAAGAGGGGACATATTAGGTCTAGCTAGAGCGGCAAATTTGTATTATCCAAAAACACTTAAAAATTCCGTAAATGATAAAGGTAATGACGTTTATAAATTAGATCAAATGGCACCGCTTAATGGAATTGAACATGGTAATGCTCACAGTGCTATCGGTGATGTAATTGCTACACTAGGTATAGCAAAGCTTATAGCTCAAAAAGCCCCAAATGTTTGGAAAGCAAGTTTGATGACTTTAGATAAAAATCAAACATTGGAATTAATAAAAAAAGAAACTTATTTTTGTACCAATGAATATTTCTATGGGAAAAGCAGACCTTATGTTCAAACATTCGTTTGTCAACATCCACAATACCAATGGCCATTGTGCTTTGATTTAAAACATGATCCTAGCATATATCTAAAAATGCCTATTCAAGAACTAACTGCAGCAATGAAAAAACAACCAAAATTTATAAGGACTATTAGACATAATAAACATCCAGTAATAATGAACCCTCAATACGGTGAAAAATTTGATGAATATAAAATGATAGGTTCTTTAAAACTTAAAGAAAGAGCACAAACTATTAGATCCAATAAAGAATTTGCGGAAAAAATCATAACGATTAAAAATCAGGAGCATGAAGAAAAGGTGCAGTCGAAGTCTCAAGAGGACTTGTATGAAGAGGAAAGTATTTATACAAAATTTACATCTACAGAGGATAATAAAATAATGCCCGAATTTCATAGTGCCAATTGGAATAAAAAACTATCAGTTATTACTAAATTTAAGGATGAAAGACTTAAATATTTTGGAAAAAAACTTTTGTATATGGAAAAGCCGGAATTATTAACAAAAGAAGATTATAACTATATCCACAAAGACATTGCTAAAAAACTTCTTAGTACAAATAACGAAAAGTGGAACACAATACCAAGGACCTACGCAGAAATTGATACATTACGTGCCAAGTTTGAAAAAGAAAACCATCAAGATAAATTAAAAATTCTTGATGAAATTAACGCATACGTTGAAGAATTAGAAAATATTTACTCAAAAGTTTAGTTGACTTTGAAAAAAAAATAACTAATTAAACTATATGCCTACAAAATCAGTAACAGATAATTCTTTTGAAAATGACGTAATAAAGTCTGAAAAACCTATTGTGGTAGACTTTTGGGCGGAGTGGTGCGGGCCATGTAAACAAATAGGACCAGCTTTAGAAGAAATTTCAGACGAAATGAGTGATCAAGTTATAATAGCTAAACACAACATCGATCAAGAACCTAATACTCCTACAAAATATGGTATAAGAGGAATTCCCACAATGTTGTTATTTAAAGGCGGCGAACTTAAAGCAACTAAAGTTGGTGCGACTACAAAAAGTAATATCTTAGATTGGATAAAAGAAAATATTTAATTTTTATTTAAAATGTTTCCACACTGGTAAAGAGAACCAAATATACAAATAATTTTTTTTTCTTTTGTAGATATATTTTTAAGTGCTGCTTCAAAATTTTTTAACGGTGAAGCATCTAAGTTATTTTTTTTCGCAATTTTAGCTAATACTTTTGGACACATCGAACCCCGTTCACCAGGAATTGGAATGGTATAAATTTTTTTAAATATTCCTTTAAATTGTTTTATAAAATTTGATGGTTCTTTATTTTTCATCATACTCCACACACCATATTTCGGTGTTTTTATTTTTTTCAGATAGTCCGACAAATTTTTTGCACTTACTCTTGAGTGGCAACCATCTATTAAAAGCTTTTCTTTTGCTTTTAGTTTTTTTTTCAATTTTCCTGATGAAATGTATTGTATTCTTCCTTCAAATATTAGTTTTGGTAAAGCCTTTAAAATAATTTTTTTATTAATTCCTAAATCC
>CACPLT010000035.1 GCA_902634845.1 uncultured Pelagibacteraceae bacterium | reverse complement strand
ACATTTTCATTTGAAATGATATTTATTGAAACATTAATTAAAAAATTATTTTCTAATCGGTCAGCATTTATAATGTGTAATTTCTCTTCTTTTGTTTCTTTGATCCATACTCCATTTCGATTAATTGTAACTAAATGATCCGTATCTTTAGAATAGTTTGATTTAGTTTTTTCATAATATTTAACCATTCCAGATGTTACTGGATTAATAACAATTAAAATTAAAACACCCCACAAAAAGGCTAAAAAACTAATTAAAGAAATAATTTTTACATTAGAGTATCCAAATACTTTAAGCGTTAACAATTCATTATTATGTTTTATAGATATAAAAAACCACATTGCTGAGATAAATATAATGAAAGGCATTAAATTAATAAAAATTAAATTTGGAATATAAGATATTGTCAAAATTACCGGGAGCAATAAACTCTCACCAGAATTTTTGAAAAATTCTACTTCTTCAAATAAGTTTAAAATTAAGCCTAAGCAAAAAGAAATAAAAATTGCATTTAATAAAACTTTAGAATAACCGCTTATCAAATAATTATTAATTTTATTATTCATGTAAGCTCTTTCTTAAATTTATTCATCAAAAAGAAATAAAGTAATGGCATTAATAGAAATGGAGTAAGCGAGTAGATATAGAAACCAATTTTTGAAATTCCTGAATATCGCACCAATAACTCTGACAAAATAAGTAAAATAAAACTTAATAAAAAAAAAGTATATCGGTTCAAAATTTTCCTTTTTTTATTTTTTGTGTAAATTAGAATGAACGAAATTAAAATTGAAACTAAAGGAATATATAAGGGCATTAAAATTCGCCTAGAAAAAGTTTCAATAACTATTTCTATGTTATCTTTAGGACAATTCTTAACATATTCGTCTGAAAGTGTATCGAGATAGTAATTTTTTAAACAATTTAGAATTTTTAGTGTTGAAGTTTCTTGGATTTTAACATCTTTGATAACCCTATTATCCATGTTGTCGAAGTTTAATAAAGTTTTATTAAATTGAATAGTTCTCACAGTATTATCTTTCTCAAAAGATTGTATAAAACCATTTTCTAAAATTATTTTATTTTTATTTATTATACCTCTTTCAGCTATAACTGTTTTATTTTTTGCTGATGATTTTTCAGGTAATAAATTATTTAAATTACTACTGTCATCTCTTATAAAAATATTTTTAACAATATTATTTTCTTTTTCTCCTATGTAAAAAGTTAATCCTTTAAAGGCATCAGAAAATGTGTTTGGTTTAAGTAAATTAGTAACAGTATCTACCCCAGACTGTTTTATGAGACTTCTAGATTTATATAAAGCAGAAGGAGTTATAATGGTTGCGAAAATTATATAAAATAATAAAACGATTAAAGATATAAAAAAAAATAAATTTGTAACCTTAAATTTTGCAATACCTGAGGTCCATAAAACTAGTAATTCATTTTGACGTTCCAATTTAACTATAGTTAGTAGTAAAGCTAACAAAAAACTAAGAGGTATAAATTTCGTTAAAATGTTTGTTAAATTCAACAATGAGTAAATAAAATAAGTTGAAGTCGAATATCCACTGTCTACTATTAGATCCAAAAAATTTACCGCTCTAACAGTCCAAGCTATAAGTGATAATGAAAATAATATAAGGACAAAAGACTTAATTAATTCTAGTGTAATATAGTTATAAATCTTGTTTTTAAACATGAGAATATATAATAAAATAATGCAACTTTAAGAAAAACTCAACCTATGATAGTAATATATGATTAATATTCCGTTGAAAACTGTTATATTTGTACATATATACCTTTCAACTCTAATTAAAAAAAATTATGGCAATTAAAATAAATTATTTAAAAAAAACAGGCATCGATACTAATGCTAACCTTATATTATTCTCTAACGAAAAATTTAATATCAATAATTTAAGAAAATATCTTTCTAATAATGAATTCTCATACATAAGCGACTTATTAAAAACTTGTGACTTAAAAAAAAATTTATTTGTTTTTGAGGTAAATTCAAAAAAAAAAATTGTTTTAATTTCAATTAAAAAAAATTTAAAAACTTCCGATATTGAAAACTTAGGAGCAGAATTTCATAGTAGAATTGATTACAGTAAAAACAGTGAATACTTTATAAATTCTGATAGTATAATTAGTGATCACAAAAACTTATTAGGCTATTTTCTTCATGGACTTAAATTAAAATCTTACAAATTTAATAAATATAAATCAAAAAAAGATACGACGACTATTTCGATAAATGTAATAGGTAGTAAAAATATGCCTTCAAATATGAGTCAAATTAAATTTAAGGCTCTAGAGGAGGGAACATTTTATGCTAGAGACTTAGTATCTGAACCAGGGAATGTTTTACATCCAGATGAGTATGCAAAAAGAATTAACTCTTTAAAAAAAGACGGACTTAAAGTGACTATATACGATCAAAAGAAATTAAAAAAATTAGGTATGAATGCTTTATTAGGCGTTGGACAGGGAAGTATTAGAGGATCGTACCTTGTGATAATGGAGTGGAACGGTGCAAAAAATAATTCTAGACCTTTAGCATTCGTAGGGAAAGGAGTTTGTTTTGACACAGGTGGATATTCACTTAAGCCAGCAAAATTTATGGAAGATATGACATACGACATGGCAGGTTCTGCTACAGTAGTTGGCTTAATGAAAAGTTTAGCATTAAGAAAGGCCAAGATTAATGCAGTAGGTGTGGTAGGCCTTGTTGAAAATATGGTAAGTGGAAATGCTCAGAGGCCAGGAGATATTGTTAAATCTTATAGTGGAAAAACTATAGAAGTTTTAAACACTGATGCTGAAGGAAGATTAGTCTTGGCAGACGCTTTAACATTCACTGAAAAAAAATTTAAACCAAAATTCATAATCGATTTAGCCACATTAACTGGTGCTATTATTGTTTGTTTAGGATCGGAATATGCTGGTCTGTTTTCTAATGATGATAAACTATCCAAACAAATTTATAATGCTGGAGAAAAAGTTGAGGAAAAAGTTTGGAGAATGCCTCTTCACAAAAATTACGATAAATTAATGAATTCCAAAAATGCAGATATGCAAAATATTAATTATGTTGGTGGAGCGGGGTCTACTACGGCGGCTCAGTTTTTGCAAAGGTTTATTTTAAATAAGACACCATGGGCCCATTTAGATATTGCCGGAATGGCTTTCTCTAAATATGGCGGGGCTTTAAACTCGGGTGGTGCAACTGGATTTGGAGTAAGATTGTTAAATCAACTTATAGAAGAAAATTATGAGTAATTTGGAAAGAACGCTTTCAATTATAAAACCTGATGCAGTTGAAAGAAATCTTTCAGAAAATATAAAGTCTATTTTTTCAAAAAACAATTTATCAGTTTTAGACTCAAAAAAACTTCATATTTCAAAAGATGAGGCAGCCGAATTTTATAAAGTGCATCAATCAAAACCTTTTTATGATCAGCTTTGCAGTTATTTGTCATCTGGACCAATAGAGGTAATGATCTTAGAAGGCAAAAATGCTATAACGAAAAACAGAGAATTGATGGGAGCCACAGACCCCAAAAATGCCAAAGAGGGCACAATCAGGAAACTTTATGGCATATCAATTGATAAAAATTCTGTTCATGGCTCTGACTCACCTGATAATGCAAAGGCTGAGATTAATTTCTTTTTCAGAAAATAAACTATTTGAATATTTTTATAATTGCCTCAGAAAAAGCATTGTATTCTAAGTTTTGTGTTTTTTTTTTAAGTGATGAAATATTATCTTTTTTTTCAATGAAAAATGTTTTTTTTAAAATTATTTTTCCTTCATCGAGTTTTTCAGTAACAAAGTGCACTGTACATCCAGATTTGATTTCTCTCTCTTTTAATACTTTTTCAAAGGTATTTAATCCTTTAAATTTTGGTAAAAGTGATGGATGAATATTTAAAATAGATTTTCCAAAAGAACGTATAAATCTTTTCGATAATATTTTCATAAATCCCGCTAATAAAATTAAATTAATTTTATAATTTCTTAAACTTTTTAATATTTTTTTTTCCGAGAGAAATTTATTATTTTTAAATATCAAATATGGGATTGACCATTTCTTTGCAAATTTGAGCCCCTCAGCATTTTTATTGCTACAAACAACTAATTTTATCTTAATAGGAAAATCGTATTTATTTGAATTTATTATCAGCCTTTTTAAATTTGTTCCTTTTCCAGAAATAAAAACGCATGTATTTATTTTTGCCATTTCAATTGATTATATAATTTTAATTTTTTGTTACCGCTTGAAATATATCCAATCTCATAAGGTGAAAACTTTTTTGAAAAATATTTTTTAAC
>CACPLT010000034.1 GCA_902634845.1 uncultured Pelagibacteraceae bacterium | reverse complement strand
GTAAGACAGAAAATGTACGGTAAAAGAAAATTTTAGTGTGCTATTATAGATAGTAATAAAAGTGCGACTATATTTGTAATTTTAATCATTGGATTGACTGCTGGACCAGCAGTATCTTTATATGGATCTCCAACAGTATCGCCGGTGACAGCTGCTTTATGTGCCTCTGAGCCTTTACCACCAAAATTTCCATCTTCAATATATTTTTTAGCATTGTCCCAAGCGCCACCACCAGCTGTCATAGAAATCGCAACAAATAAACCTGTAACAATAACTCCCAATAACATCGCGCCTAAAGCGGCAAGTGCAGCCACTTTACCAGCAATAAATAAAATTATTATGTAAAGAACTATAGGTGACAAAACCGGTAATAATGAAGGTATAATCATTTCTTTAATTGCAGCCTTAGTTAATAAATCAACTAACCTGCCATAATCAGGTTTTCTTTTGCCCTTCATAATCCCTGGGATTTTTTTAAATTGTCTTCTCACTTCAACAACAACTGCGCCGCCTGCTCTACCAACAGCTTGCATTCCCATAGAACCAAATAAATATGGTAATAGCCCGCCGATTAGTAAGCCAATAACCACGTAGGGATTAGACAAATCAAAGCTCACCTCTGTTTGATATAAAGAGGAAGTTTTATCCATTGAATAAAATTTAATGTCTTCAGTATAGGCTGCAAATAAAACTAAAGCTCCTAAACCAGCTGATCCAATTGCATAACCTTTTGTAACAGCTTTTGTTGTATTGCCAACTGCATCTAAGGCATCAGTTGTTTTTCTAACATTCTTAGGAAGTTTTGACATTTCAGCGATACCGCCAGCGTTATCTGTTACAGGGCCATATGCATCTAAAGCAACTACCATTCCAGTTAGGGCCAACATAGATGTAACTGCAATTGCTATACCAAAAAGTCCTGCAAAATTAAATGTGCTTATTATTCCTACTACTATAATCAGTGCAGGTATTGCTGTAGCTTCCATAGATATAGCCAAACCTTGAATAACGTTAGTGCCATGACCAGTTGTTGATGATTGAGCAACGCTTTTAACTGGCCTAAAATTTGTGCCAGTATAATATTCAGTTATCCAAATTATTAATCCTGTGATGACAAGTCCAATTACTGCACAAATATATAAATCTAATCCAGAAAAAATTATATCCGAATAAGAGTAAACTTTATCCAATCCCAATGTCGCGTTTGTTAAAGGATATAGAATTAATAAAGATAAAACTGCAGTTGCTATAAAGCCTTTATATAAAGCACCCATAATGTTTTTACTTTTACCAAGTCTAACAAACCATGTTCCGATAATTGAAGTAATTATACAAGAACCTCCTATTGCTAGGGGATAAACCATCATGTTTGATGAGTCAGGAAAAAAAATTGATGCTAAAACCATCGTAGCAACGATTGTAACCGCATATGTTTCAAATAAATCTGCCGCCATTCCTGCGCAATCTCCAACATTATCTCCAACGTTGTCGGCAATTACGGCTGGATTACGTGGGTCATCCTCAGGAATTCCAGCTTCAACTTTTCCTACAAGATCAGCTCCAACATCGGCACCTTTTGTAAAAATTCCACCACCCAATCTTGCAAAAATTGAAATTAAAGAAGCTCCAAAACCTAAAGCCACTAAAGCATTAATTATATCTCTGCTGTCCGTATTGAAATTAATCAATACTAAATAATATATTGAAATAGCTAGAAGGGCTAAACCTGCAACAAGCAATCCAGTTATTGCTCCTGATTTAAAAGCAATACTTAAACCTGATTGCAAACTTTTTCTTGATGCTTCAGCAGTTCTTACGTTTGCTTCTACAGATATTAGCATTCCAACATAACCGGCTACACCTGATAATGCTGCGCCTATAAAATAACCAACTCCAACTAATATATTAAAAAAATAAGTAACTATTACCAGAACAATCAAACCAACCAATGCAATCGTTTTGTATTGCCTGTTAAGGTATGCTTTTGCGCCAATTTGAATAGCTTCAGCAATTTCTCTCATTTTATCATTGCCGGCACTAGAAGACAAAATTTGGCCTGATAACAAATAACTATAACCGACTGCTAATATACCTGAGAATATAATTAAATAGAGTAGTTCAAGTGATGAATTCATATAATGCTACGATAAATGCCAAAATATATTAAAAAACGCAAGCTAAACTTTTGTAAATAAATCAATATATTGTTCAAAAAATTAATTTTTTCTAATCAAATCAGACAATTTGTCCAATATTGCATTCAAATATTTGATTTGGGCTTTTTCTAAAAAAAAATGTGAGGTCTTTAAATATTCACTAATTATCACCTTTTTGGGATTATTGTGCTTATATAATAGCTCAAATACAGCTGCATATATTATTATCTTTAACAACATATCTGTCCTTTTCAGGTCTATATCGTTTTTTAAAAATTTCTCGATTGTTTCCTCTATAAATTCTTTTCGCTCAATTGTGCCTTCTGTGACATCTTTGATAAATTTTTTATACTGACTTTTATTATAAATTATTTTTTCTTCAGGATTTAAAGTTTTTGAGTATAATTTTTGAATAATTTTTACTCTTGGTGTTGAATTTTTAACTGGATTAATCATTTTTAAATATTTCTAAAACAGCGTTCGCTGCCTCTTTGCCTTTTATTAAAGATCTTTTTTTTGCCTGTTTCATATTTAAAGACGTAATTATTCCATTACCAACAGGTTTTTTTGAAATAGTTGATAAACTTTGCAATGAAATAAATGTAGAATTACAAATAAAGTCGAAATGAGGTGTTTTGCCTTTTATAACACATCCTAATGCAATAAAACCGTCAAATTTTTTAATATTCTTTGAGATAATTACGGGTATTTCAAAAGTTCCTGGGACCTTTTTTACAGTAATATTTTTTTTATTTATTTTTAATTCACGCAAAGAGCCATTGATAAGATTTTGAGTAATGTCTTTATAATAATTTGAAGCAACAATTAGTATCTTTTTGTTCATTTAAGTATTTCCTGTTTTACAATTTTTATTCCATAACCATCCAGGCCAATTATTTTTTTCTTAGATCTTGACACTAATATCATATTTTTAATACCTAAATCTTTAATTATTTGCGCTCCAATTCCATAATATCTTAAAATATTATTATTTTTAGTTTCTTCAAAAATCTTTTGTTTTAATGATTTTTGATCCTTTATTATTATAAGAACAAAATCTGTAAATCTTGTTAAATATTTTAAAGTTTTTTTGATTTTTTTATCCGAAAAATCAAAATTATAATTCTTCATTGCTTTAGATAGAACACGGACTCTAATAGATTTATTTTTTGTAAATTTACCTTTTTTAATAACAAAACTAAATGATTTTTCTATCAAATTTTTATATATCATGAACTCAAATTTTTGTTTCTTAAAAATAATATTTTTTACACTAACATTTTTTACTAATTTTTCATTTTTGAGTCTGAAGGATATTAAGTCTTCTATACTTGCAATTTTTAATTTATGTTTTTTTGAAAATTCTCTTAAGTCTTTTAATCTTGCCATTCTTCCATCCTGGTTCATTACTTCACAAATTACTGCGCTTGGATTTAATTTAGCTAATTTTGAAATATCGACTGAAGCCTCTGTATGACCGGCTCTTTCCAAAACACCACCTGATCTTGCTACCAAAGGAAAAACATGCCCAGGAGAAACGATATCTTTTTTTTTTGATTTTTTATTTATAGCAATTTTTATAGTCTTAGCTCTGTCAAAAGCTGAAATTCCTGTAGTGATACCTTTTTTGGCTTCTATAGAAACTGTAAAAGCTGTTTGCATTCTAGCTTTATTTAAAGATGACATCAGGGGCAGGTTTAATTCTTCAACCTTTTTTTTTGTTAAAGCTAAACAAATTAAACCCCTGCCATGGGTTGCCATAAAATTAATATTTTTTGAATTACATTTAGAACCTGGTATCACAAGATCTCCTTCATTTTCTCTATCTTTATCGTCAACTAAAATAAACATTTTTCCTTTTTTAGCCTCTTTAAGGATATCTTTAATAGGTGATAAATAATTTTTGCTCATTAATTGTTTATTTCATAAAGATATTTTCCAAAAATATCGAATTCGATATTTATTAAATCTCTTTTTTTTAAGTTTTTTAGATTAGTTAATTTTAATGTATGAGGAATAATATTAATTTCAAAATATTTTTTATTTTTTTTTGAAACTGTTAAAGACACACCATTAATATGAATAGATGCTTTTTCTACTATAAATTTACTAAATTGAGATGGAAAACTTATTTTTATTATCCAAGTTTTATCAACAATTTTAATATCTAATATTTTTCCAACGGTATCAACGTGACCTTGAGTATAATGACCTGAAACTTCATCTCCAAATTTTAAAGATTTTTCCATATTTATAATTTTACCAATTTTAATTTTAGAAAAATTTGATCTTTTTATAGTTTCTTTAGATAAATAAAATCTCAACAGATTATTATTTCTTTTCGTTAAAGTTAAACATACTCCGTCACAGGAAATGGATGAGCCTATCATGTTTTTATTTGTTCTTAAA
>CACPLT010000033.1 GCA_902634845.1 uncultured Pelagibacteraceae bacterium | reverse complement strand
GTATGAATAATAAGCCGATTCGAGAAATTAAGTAAAAAAAACTTTACAATTTCTGGTTGTTTTTGATAAGCTCAATGTGAGCAAATAAATGTTTTTTAAGTCTAAAAAAAACATATAAGCATTTGAAAAAGATAGAGGGAATTTTGAGAAAAACTTTATTAAGTATTGGATTAACTATATTACTGACTGGTTGCGCCGAAACTGTAGCTATTCTTGGGCCAGCATCTACAGCAGTTGGCAGCGGAAATATCGCGAGATCATCTTTCACTTCTGCTCTTGATTACGGAATTAAAAAATCTACAGGGAAATCAAGCATAGAACACGCCATTGGTTTTGCAGAAAAACATAATCCAGAGAGAAAAAAAGTAAAATGCGTCAACTTTCTTGAAGTAACGGAAACAGAAGTTTGCTCAGTATTAAAAAAGAGAGTTTCTGAACTTAGAAAAAAAATAGACAAAAATTCAAAAATCAAGATTCTAGATTAATTCACTGGCTGACATTCAAATTTTTTGGTAGTTTTAATTGTGAAAAAAAAATATTCAATTGCTAGCATATTAAAAAACTCATTCTCTGATAATGAAAATTGGGGAAAAATGTGGAGAAATCCAAATCCAAAAAAACATTATGATGTAATTATTGTAGGTGGCGGCGGGCACGGTCTAGGAACTGCTTATTATTTAGCCAAACACCACGGAATAAAAAATATTGCAGTGATTGAAAAAGGATGGCTTGGAAGTGGGAACACTGGCAGAAACACAACAATTATAAGATCAAATTATTTATGGGATGAGAGCGCCTATCTTTATGATCATGCAGTAAAATTATGGGAAAATCTATCTGAAGATTTGAATTACAATATGATGTTCAGTCAAAGGGGCGTCCTAAATCTTGCGCATAACGAACATGATATTAAAGAAATAAAAAGAAGAGTTTCTGCTAACAGATTAAATGGGCTTGATACAATGTGGTTGGATAAAAATGAGGTAAAAGATCTTGTTCCAATTATGAACACTGATAATTTAAGATATCCAGTTCTCGGAGCTGCATACCAACCTAGAGGCGGAGTAGCTAGACATGATGCTGTAGCTTGGGGATATGCGATGAGAGCTGATGAATTAGGAGTAGATATAATTCAAAACTGTGAAGTAAAGGGAATTAAAACTGACAATTATAAAGTAGAAGGAGTTGAAACAACAAAGGGTTTTATTAAATCAAGCAAAATTGGTGTCGTTGCTTCAGGTCACACAAGTGTTCTTGCTGCAACAGCAGGAGTAAGATTGCCTTTACAAAGTAGACCTTTGCAAGCTTTAGTTTCCGAACCAATTAAACCAGTTATTAATACAGTAGTTATGTCTAATGCTGTACATGCTTATGTAAGTCAGTCTGATAAAGGAGAATTAGTAATTGGAGCTGGCACAGATGGTTACAATTCTTTCACTCAAAGAGGTGGTTATGATGTAATTGAAGAAACAGTTAGAGCTATTGTTGAACTTTATCCAATCTTTGGAAAAATGAAAATGTTAAGACAGTGGGGAGGCATAGTTGATATTTGTCCAGACGCAAGTCCAATCATAAGTAAATGCGATGTCGAAGGTTTATATTTTAACTGCGGTTGGGGAACAGGTGGATTTAAAGCTACTCCAGGGAGCGCAAACGTATTTGCACATACAATAGCAAAAGATGAACCACATAAAATAAACGCCCCATTTGCTTTAAGTAGATTTTCTGATGGAAGACTAATAGATGAGCACGGTGCTGCTGCTGTTGCACACTAGCAATGATATTAATTAAATGTCCATATTGCGGTGAAAGAGATCAATCAGAATTTTCTAATGGTGGGGAAGCTCACGTAATTCGTCCCAAAAATCCAGAGAGTTTGTCTGATAAAGATTGGGGAGAATATGTTTTCTATAGAAACAATCCCAAAGGAATTTTTTATGAGAGATGGGTTCATTCCCATGGATGTAAAAAATGGTTTAATGCAGTTAGAAACACATCCACCGATCAAATATTGAAAGTTTATAAGGTAAATGAAAAAAGGCCAGATCTTAGTGACTTTGAAAATACTTTAAAATCACCTTCTGGCGAGCCATTAGTAGGATCAGGAAATTTTGCAGTAAAGAAGTAAAGTATGTCAGCTATAAACAACAATTGTGAATATATCTCAAAAAAACAAATTAAAATTATTTTTGACGGTAAAACTTATCAAGCTTATGAGGGCGATACTATTGCCTCTGCACTTTTAAGAAATAATATCAGGTTAGTTGGTAGAAGTTTTAAATATCATAGACCTCGAGGCGTATATACTTGTGGAATTGAAGAGCCTAATGCATTGGTACAAATATTAAGTGAGCACAATGAGCCTAACACTCGAGCAACTATTAAACGCGTTTATGATGGAATGGAGATTAAAAGTCAGAACAGATGGCCTTCTTTAAAATATGATTTTGGAGCAGTTAATAACATTCTTTCACCGATATTCTCGGCTGGTTTCTATTACAAAACTTTTATGGGTCCAAAAGGTTTCTGGAAAAACCTATATGAACCTTTAATAAGACGTTCAGCTGGATTAGGTAAACCACCAAAAAATTTCAGATCTAAAAGCACCCATCAATATCACAATACTGACATCGTTATCATAGGGGCAGGGTTGAGCGGGTTGGCTGCAGCTAAAAAATTTATAAATACAAAATATAAAGTCTTGCTTATCGAACAAGATAGCTATCTAGGAGGTATATTAAAAAATTCAAATAAAGTTAAAACCATAAATGGGTTGACTCCTCTAGAGTGGATAAACGAAACTGAGGAATTAATTTTAAATTCAAACAATATTACTATTTTAAAAAATACTTTAGTTACAACATATAACTTTACAAATCATCTCATAGCCTTGGAGGATAAGTTTGCTGGTAAAAAAATTGATCTAAATAAATCAGAGCTTACACTTCACAAAATCAGAACTTCAAATACTATAATAACCAATGGTCATATAGAGAGATTTATTTCTTTTAGAAATAATGATTTGCCAGGAGTAATGTTAGCGTCTTCATTTGAAAAATATATTCATAGATATGGTGTTGTTCCTGAAACAGAACCAGTTATATTTACAAACAATTCATCTACATTAAGCCTGCTCAAAACTTTAATTAGTTTAGGGTGCAAACCGAAAGCTTACGTTGACTCTAGAAAAAAAGACAATATTGAGACTGAAATTAAAAAATTTTTGAAAGACAAAGATATTTCATTTTTCAGCGATGCAGAAATAGAGGGGTGTGACGGCAATAAAAAAGTAGAGACCATTACTATAAGACAAGGTAAATCATTTACTAAACTTAAGTCTTCAATGTTATGTGTTTCAGGTGGATACAATCCTGACATACATTTATTTACACAGTCAAAAGGTTTGGTCAAATGGGATAAAAATATACTTTCATTTAAACCTGATACACCTTTTCAAAAAACCATTACTTTGGGATCAACTAGTGGAAATTATAATTTTAAAAAGATATGTGATGAAATTAATGAAAAAATCTCAATTTTTAAAACAAAAAAAATATCATTAGATATTAACTTAAACGTACCAAATAAATTTTCTATTAAGGAATTGTGGGAAACGAAAAAGAAAAGCAATTCTAATTGGTCAAAATCTTTTATTGACCTTCATAACGATGTTACAACCAAAGATTTGAAACAGGCTATAACAGAAGGATTTGATCGTATTGAGCATTTAAAAAGATATACGACAAATAGTATGGGAACCGACCAAGGCAAAATAAGCAGTATTAATTCACTTGCGATAGTCTCAAAGATGTTAAAAAAAGAAATTTCAGAAGTTGGCACTACTACTTATAGACCGCCTTATGCACCACTAAGCTTTGCAGCTATTGCAGGAAGAAGTACTTACGAATTTTATGATCCTGAGAGAAAAACCTCAATTCATTCATGGCATTTAAAAAATAATGCTGTTTTTGAAGATGTAGGACAATGGAAACGACCTTGGTATTTTAAAGCAAGTGAAAACGAAACCATGCATCAAGCAGTTCAACGAGAGTCAAAAATGTTAAGAGAGAACGCTGGAATTTTAGATGGAAGCACCCTTGGAAAAATTGAAATTAAAGGAAGAGATGCTTTGGAATTTATGAATTTAATGTACACCAATGCATTTTCAAAAATGAAACCAATGACATCTAGATACGCTATGATGCTAGGTGAGGATGGCATGATAAAAGATGACGGGATAATCTGTAAAATAAACGATCAGCATTTTATAGCTACGACTACATCAAGTGGAGCACCAAAAGTACTTGCTGACATGGAGGAATATTTGCAAACAGAATGGCCTCATTTGCAAGTGTATTTAAACTCTATTACTGAACAGTTTTCTACATTTAACATTAGCGGACCTAAAACAAGGGAAATTATGATGAAAGTATTTCCTGATATTGATTTTAGTAACGATGCTTTCCCGTTTATGACTTTTAAAAACTTTGATTATAAAGAAACTAAAATCAGAATTATGAGAGCTAGCTTTACAGGTGAATTAGGATATGAAATTTATATTCCTCCCAAATTTGGCTTAAAGCTCTGGGAAGAAATATTTTCTTACGGTAAAGAGTATAATTTAATTCCATACGGGACTGAAACTATGCATTTACTTAGAGCAGAAAAGGGGTACATAGTTATTGGTCAAGAGACAGATGGCACTGTCACCCCAATAGACCTCAATTATAATTGGATGATAGGTAAAAACAAAAAAGACTTTATTGGCAAAAGATCTTTATCTCGTCCCGATACTTCTAGAGAAGACAGAAAACAACTTGTTGGTCTTTCACCGATAAATAAAAAAGATATTATTGAAGAAGGACAACATATAGTCGAATTAAATGAATTACCAAAAAAAATTACAAATCCAATTAAATATCTTGGACATGTTTCCTCAGGTTATCACAGCCCAAATTTAAATCATTCAATTGGTCTTGCTATGATAAGAGGTGGTAAAAATTTACTTGGGCAGAAATTTTTTGTCACTGCCACGGGAAAAACTAAAAATATTCCTGTGGAAATAGTAAATCCAGTCTTTATTGATCCAGAAAATAAAAGGTTAACTTCATGACAAACATATTATCAATTTCTGGTGTTAAAGTTTCACAAAAAGATTATCATCAAATAATAATTAGAGGGAATGGACTTGAAAAATTCAATAATACAATAGAAGAGAAAACCTCAATTAAACCTCCATCAAAAAATCTAGAAATTAAGCATGACTTAAACTATCTATTCGCAAAAAACTCTTTTGATCAGTGGAGTTTAATTTTAACAGAAAAAAAAGAACATCATCAAATTTTAAACTTGGTATCATCGATTAATACTAATGAGAATATGCTTGCCTCTGATTATTCTTATGGACAAGTATACTTTGAAATAGAAGGAGAAAATAAAAACTACTTTTTAAATCAATTAACTCATTTCGATTTAAGAGAAGAAAAATTTCCAAAATCAACTATGGCTCAGACTGTAATAGCAAGAATTGAGTGCTCAATATATAATTTAGGAAATAAATATATTATTACATGCAATAAATCTTTTGAAGATTATTTTCAGCAAAGACTTAAAGATACTGCTAGTTTAAATTAACTTTTTTTATTTTCAGTATTAGACAAATCAACTCCTGTCTCTGGATCTAATTCAATTCCTAATGGAGTAATATTTGTTGGTAAAGGTGTAAAAGTTGAGTCAGGATTATCTTCATATTTTCTTTGATTCATTCTGTATAATCCAAAAATAATTATTAAAATAAAGAAAATTAAAAAGTGGACAAATAATCCATTTGGTCCAAGTAAATTCATCAACGCCGAGCACATTATTGGGCCTGCTATCGCTCCTATTCCAAAAATAATATTAAGACCTCCTCCTGCAGCAACGAATTTTTCTTTAGGTATTTGGTCATTTACTAAAGCCAAGTTTAATGAGAATAGAGGAAGTGTAGTTCCAGATAAAAGAATAATAAACAAAAAGAGTTTTGTTTTATCCATTGTGGTTGAAAAATAATTAAAACTTACTGTAGTCTCGACAAATAAATTTGGTATAGAAGCACCAGCACCTGAAACAATTACAGCAAAAACAGCAAATATTGAGGCTGCAATTGAAGATCCAATAATAATTATTCTTCTGTCATATCTATCTGATAAAGAACCAATCGGCCATTGAAACAAAGCACCAGCTAACATCGTTCCAACAAGCAACAAAGAGGTTTCAAATATAGAAAGTTTCATTGTAATTGCGTACACCGATAAAAGCGTAAATATTGGCGCAAATATAAAGCCAGTGCAAATCATAGAAAAACTAC
>CACPLT010000032.1 GCA_902634845.1 uncultured Pelagibacteraceae bacterium | reverse complement strand
ATTTCAACAGCAGATAACTTTTGGTCAATGGGTGACACCGGACCGTGTGGACCATGTTCTGAAATTTTTTATGACCATGGAGAAAAATTAAAAGGAGGGCCACCTGGAAGCCCAGAACAAGATGGAGATAGATTTATTGAGATATGGAATCTCGTCTTTATGCAATACGAACAAATTTCTAAAGAAAAAAGAATTAATCTTCCTAAACCTTCAGTAGATACAGGCATGGGTCTTGAGAGAATGACTGCTGTACTACAAGGCACACACGATAATTATGAAATAGATCATTTTAAAAAAATAATGGCATCATCATCAGAAATAACTAAAACTCCAATTAATGAGAAAACTATAGCTAGTCATAGAGTTATAGCTGATCATCTTAGAGCTAGTAGTTTTTTAATTGCTGAGGGAATTTTGCCCTCAAACGAAGGTCGAGGTTATGTTTTAAGGAGAATAATGCGAAGAGGTATGAGACACGCTCATTCTCTTGGAAGTAAATCACCGCTTTTTCACAAACTTTTTAATGTTTTGTTAAACGAAATGAAAATTAGTTATCCTGAATTAACAAATGGTAAAGATCTTATTATTGAAACTCTAAAAAACGAAGAAGAAAAGTTTTCTTCACTTCTTGAAAGAGGAATGAAAATTCTTGATGATAATTTGTCCAAAGTAAAAAATAATATTCTACCAGGTTCAGTAGCTTTTAAATTATACGACACCTATGGTTTTCCGGTTGACTTAACTGCTGATATTTTACGAACAAAAAATATTAAAGTTGATAGCAATTCCTTTGAAAAAGAAATGGAAAAAAGCAAAGCTTTAGCAAGAGCAAACTGGAAAGGATCTGGAGATAAATCTGTTGAAGAAAGATGGTTTAAAATCAGAGAAGAATTAAAACCAACTGAATTTTTAGGCTATGAATTTGATAAAGCAGAAGGAGTTGTTTTAAAAATATCAAAAGATAATAAGTTCGTTGATACTGCAAGCAACGGGGACAAAATTGAAATAATAACAAATCAGACCCCTTTTTACGGTGAGTCTGGCGGTCAAGTAGGAGATCAAGGTATAATTTATACATCAGAGTGTGAAATAAATATTAAAGATACTCAAAAAAAAATGGGAGATCTTTTTGTTCATTATGGAGATATTAAAAAAGGAAAAATTAAAGTAGGACAAAGCGTAAATTTAGAAATAGATATTGAAAAAAGAAATAATTCAAGAGCAAATCACTCAGCCACGCATTTACTACATGAGTCTTTACGAAGAACTCTTGGAAAACATGTTACTCAAAAGGGTTCTTTAGTTTCACCTGAGAGATTAAGATTTGATTTTAGTCATAACAAACCCATTGATGAAAGCGAGATGAAAAAAATTAATGCAGTGGTAAACGAAATTGTTGATGGCGGTAGCGATGTTCAAACAAGAATTATGACACCAAAAGAAGCAGTAAAATTGGGTGCTCTAGCACTGTTTGGTGAAAAATACGGGGAAGAAGTGAGAGTGGTATTTATGGGAAAAGAAAATAATAGTTTTTTCTCAACAGAGTTATGTGGTGGTACACATGTAAAAAATACAAAAGATGTTGGAAAATTTAAAGTTATAAGTCAGTCGTCAATTGCTTCTGGAGTGCGAAGAGTAGAGGCCTTGAGAGATAAGCAATTAGAGAAACATGAAAACCATTTAAAACAAAACAAGTCTTTAAAAGAGAAAAATTTAAATGAAGAAATTAAAACAATTAAAAAAGAACTTCAATTTCTCAAAATAACGCCAGATTACAGGGATCAATTAAATTTATCTGAGAACCTAAAAAATTTAAGCAAACAATTGAGTCTGGTAAGAATTGAAAATATCAAAAAAGATAAAAGTAAAAATATAATTAAAGAGAGACAAATAGGTAAAATAAAGATTAGAGAACAACTTTTAAAAGACTTCCCACCAAAAGAACTAAGGGGAATAATTGATCAGGGCAAGAAAGAAATTAAATCAGGAATTATAATTTGTATTTCAACTTTTGAGGATAAAGTTGGTGTAGCCGTGGGTGTTTCAAAAGATCTTACCTCAAAGTATGACGCAGTTAACTTGGTAAAAATCGCATCTGAAACTCTAGGCGGAAAAGGTGGTGGAGGGCGAAAAGATTTTGCACAAGCAGGAGGAGTAGATAAGGATAAAGTTGAGAAAGCTTTTAAAGAGATATTAAAAACAATTAATTAAGCTTTTTTTTTAAATTACTATCAATAGCTTCTAAAAACTGATTAGTAGTTAAATATTTTGTAGATTTATCGATTAATATTGCCAAATCTTTTGTCATTGAGCCACTCTCTACTGTATTAATGCAGACTTCTTCTAAACTTTTAGAAAATTTGATTAATTCATCATTATTATCAAGCTTTCCTCTATGTGCTAAACCTCTAGTCCAAGCAAATATAGATGCAATTGGATTCGTTGATGTCTCTTTTCCTTGTTGATGCATCCTATAATGCCTAGTAACTGTGCCGTGCGCTGCTTCTGACTCCACTGTCTTTCCATCAGGTGTCATTAAAACACTAGTCATTAAACCTAAAGAACCAAACCCTTGCGCAACAGTGTCAGACTGAACATCTCCATCATAATTTTTACAAGCCCATACGTATCCACCATTCCATTTCATTGCACATGCTACCATATCGTCTATTAATCTGTGTTCGTATGTTAATTTTACTTTTTGAAATTTTTCTTTGAATTGTTCATCAAAAACTTCTTGAAACAAGTCCTTAAATCTTCCGTCGTAACCTTTTAAAATTGTATTTTTTGTTGACATGTAAACTGGATAATTTCTTTGAAGACCGTAATTCATACAAGCTTTTGCGAAATCTCTTATTGAGTCATCTAAATTATACATTGATAAAGCAACACCTGAGCTTGGGAAATTAAATACCTCAAATTCTTTTTTTTGTTTTCCGTCAGCAGATGTCCATTTCATTTCTAACTTTCCTTTTCCTGGAACAAGAAAATCCGTTGCTTTATATTGATCTCCAAAAGCATGCCTGCCAATAATAATTGGATTAGTCCATCCTGGAACTAGCTTGGGTACATTTTTGCAAATAATTGGCTCTCTAAATACTGTACCACCAAGTATGTTTCTAATTGTACCATTGGGTGATCTCCACATTTTTTTTAATTTAAATTCTTCTACTCTTGCCTCATCAGGAGTGATAGTCGCACACTTAATACCTACCCCAAATTTCTTAATTGCTTTAGCACAATCTATGGTTATTTGATCGGATGTTTTGTCTCTACTTTTTATCCCTAAATCAAAATATTTAATATCTAGCTCAAGATAAGGCTCAATAAGTTTTTTTTTAATAAATGACCATATAATTCTTGTCATTTCGTCGCCATCTAGCTCAACTATTGGATTTTTTACCTTAATTTTTGCCATAAAAATAATTTGATTATGTGAGATTTTTATACATATTAATGGAAATTATCAAACTTTATTGACAATTATGATGGACAACATTTTTCCTAAATTACATAAAGAAGGCTACAAATTTTTAGCCATTTCATTAATTATTACATTTATTGTTTGGATTTTTTCAAATTTTTTAGCAATAATTATGCTGTTATTAACAATATGGGTTTATTATTTCTTTAGAGATCCGGATCGCGTTTCCATTAATGACAATTCTTTTTTAGTTAGTCCAGCCGATGGACTTATCACTGACATCTCTGAAATAAATGGTCCTGAAGAATTAGGATTAGAGAGCAAAAAATTTACGAGAATTAGTATTTTTATGAATGTATTTAATTGCCATGTTAACAGAACACCTATTGAGGGAAAAATTGAAGAAATCTTTTATAAACCAGGAAAATTTTTAAATGCATCCTTAGATAAAGCAAGCAAAGAGAATGAGAGAAATTATTATAAAATTACTACTGGCAAAGGAGAAGAAATTATAATAGTCCAAATTGCTGGTTTAATTGCAAGAAGAATAGTTTGCGAGGTAAGTAAAGATCAAAATTTAAAACAAGGGGAAAGAATTGGAATGATAAGATTTGGAAGTAGAGTTGATCTATTTTTTAATAATAAAAAAATTCTTGCAAAGCTTGGACAAAATGTTGTTGCTGGAGAAAGTTTATTGGCAAAAGAATAATGGAAGAAAAAAAATTTAAAATAGTTCAATCAAAAAAGACAAGATATATTTTACCGAATATTTTAACAATTGCTGGAGTATGTCTTGGAATAAGCTCAATAAAGTTTTCGCTAGATCTAAATTTTAAAATGGCAGTTATTTTTATTACTTTGGCAGCAATTTTGGATGCATTAGATGGTAGAATAGCAAGATTAATCAAAGGAACTTCAGAGTTTGGTAAAGAGCTAGACTCTCTTACAGATTTTGTTAGCTTTGGTATTGCCCCTGCATTTATAATTTATTTCTGGGAACTAAATAAATATGGAAAATTTGGATGGGCTGTAACTCTTATCTATTCAGTTTGTTGTGTTTTGAGATTAGCGAGATTTAATTTAACAAAATACAAAGCAGACGAAACTTGGAAACAAAATTATTTTGAAGGTGTTCCCTCTCCAATTGGAGCATTACTAATTTTATCACCTTTAGTTATTGAATTAACTAATATCGATTTACCTTTAAATAAAACATTTTTTGTTCCGATCTTCACCTTATTGATTGCTATTTTGTTAATAAGCAAAGTGCCAACATATTCTTTTAAAAATATTAAAATCAAACCTACCCTGACAGTTTTTATTCTTTTAGGAATAGGTATATCCCTTGTTACTCTGATGTTTTTTACTTTTGAAACTTTGATAGCATTTAGTTTACTTTATATTTTATCTATACCCGTTGCTTGTTTGACCTACTTCAGTAATAAAAAATCTATTCAAAACGATACTTCAGATGATGATCATGAAGATGTTTTATAATGAAAAAAAATAAAAGATCAAAAAACTGGGTAATACAGCAGCATAGAGACCAATATTTCAAATTAGCCAAAAGTTCAGGATATAGATCAAGATCAGCTTTTAAACTATTAGAGCTAAATGAAAAATTTAAAATTTTTAAAAATTGTAAGAGCGTTATCGATCTTGGAAGCTATCCTGGAGGATGGTCTCAAATATTAAAAAAGAATCTTAAAAATTGTAAGATTTTATCTATAGATATAAAAAAAATGAGTAAAATTGAAGGGGTAGATTTTTTATGTTGTGACTTTCAGAGAGAGGGCTCTAAAGAAAAAATATTAAAAAAATTGAACAATAAAGCAGATTTATTAATTTCTGATATGGCCGCTGACACAACTGGAAACAAAGACTTGGACTGCATTAGAACTAACGCCTTATGTGCTGAGGTAATAGAATTTTCAATTAACGTAATTAAAGAAAATGGGGTTGTAATTGCTAAGCTTTTTAATGGCACAGATTTCTTAAATGTTAAAAATTTAGCAAATAATAAATTTCGAAAAGTTAATTTTTTTAAACCTGAGTCTAGCAGAGATCACTCAAAAGAGACTTATATACACTGCGCAGGAATTAGGACTTTATAAATTTATAAAATTGTATATAAGTTTATATGGAACTAATAAAAGAAGCTCTGACATTTGACGACGTTTTGTTGTTACCCCAATACTCCTCTATTTTGCCCGCAAATGCTGATATAAAGGTTAAACTATCAAACGAAATTAATTTAAAGATTCCATTTGTTTCATCAGCTATGGACACTGTGACCGAATCAAAAATGGCTTATGCTATGGCTAAAAATGGTGGTTTAGGTATCATTCATAGAAATCTGAAGATTAAAAAACAATGTGATGAAATTAAAAAAGTTAAAAAATTCAACTTAAAAGTTGGAGCAGCTATAGGAACTTCAGATGTAGAACTTAGCAGAGCAAAAAATTTATTAGATGCAGGAACCGATATGATAGTAATTGATACAGCTCACGGACATAGCTCTAATGTGCTTAAAATTTTGGAAAAAATAAAAAAATTTTCAAACAAAGTTACAGTCTGCGTTGGAAACATTGCAACAGGTAGCGCAGCAAAACTTCTTTATAATTCTGGCGCGGACATATTAAAGGTTGGTATAGGTCCAGGATCCATATGCACAACAAGAATGGTCGCCGGTATAGGAGTTCCTCAAATAACAGCACTTTTAAATGTAAAAAAAGCTATGAGAAGAAAGAAGATTAAAATTATTTCTGATGGAGGAATTAAATTTTCAGGAGATATCATTAAAGCTATTGCAGCTGGTGCAGATGCAATAATGATGGGATCAATATTTGCTGGCACAGAAGAGAGCCCTGGAAAAGTATTTAAAATAAAAAAAAAGTATTACAAACTTTACAGAGGCATGGGT
>CACPLT010000031.1 GCA_902634845.1 uncultured Pelagibacteraceae bacterium | reverse complement strand
AGTATGAAGTATTGCATGGCCAGTTCTATCAGCTGCTGCACAAGTTCTTTGAACAGTGCCGTTGCCATAATTTTTTGTCATTCCCCCAAAGGGTCTTTGATAAATCTTACCATCTTTTGTTCTGCTAAAGGGTACTCCGTACTTTTCTAATTCAATTACAGCTTTTGGAGCCTCTTTGCACAAATGTTCAATTGCATCTTGATCACCTAACCAGTCAGATCCTTTTACAGTATCATACATGTGCCATCTCCAATCATCTTCACCCATATTGCCTAAAGCAGCAGATATTCCACCTTGAGCTGCAGAGGTATGACTTCTAGTCGGAAAAACTTTTGATATACAAGCAGTTTTTAAGCCTGCTTCTGATAACCCTACAGCAGCTCTAAGACCGGATCCACCGGCTCCAAGAACTACTACGTCATATTCGTGATCAATTAATTTATAACTTTTCATATTATAGATTATAAATGGTTATTATAGTTCCAAATGACAATAGTATAGCAAAAATATATACAGACTTGTTTGCGACATTTTTGATTTTTTCGTTGCTCACATAATCCTCAAATATCTCACTTATTGTCAGAGAATAGAAAAAAAAGGACAAAAATACAAAAATTGAAAAGAGGATTTTTGAAGGTTGCTCGCTTAAAAAAATCACTATCTCATTATAGTCGTAATTAATAATTGAAACAAAATTTATGATAAACCATGCCATAAACGGAATTAAAAATAGTGAACTAAATTTAATAAATAACCATTTTTTTGTTGATTTATTCATGGTTAAATATTCGCCCCTATTATATAAATGATTATTGCCAACAGAAAAGATAACACTAAAGTTGCATACCCAGTTATTTTTGATATTTTCGGGTCAAAACCATACCCCACATCCCAAACTAGATGTCTAATTTCATTAAGAATATGAAAGCTAAATGTCCAACTCAAAAAAATAGATATGAATTTACCGAAATAAGAACTCAAAAAATTTGCAAAAATAATTTCTTTGTTATTAATTACAATTAAAAGCCACATACATATTATACTTATTGCTACTGCATTAATTACCCCAGTTATTCTATGGGTAATTGATAACAAAGATGAAATTTGCCATTTATAAATCTGTAAATGAGGTGTTAGAGGATTTTTATCGTATTCCATATTAAATTTATTTATTTTTATATTTTACTAATGTTTCAGCAATTTGCACAGAATTAAGTGCCGCTCCTTTAAGTAAATTGTCTGAAACTATCCACATATTAATAGCTTTTTCATTAGATTTATCTTTTCTAACTCTTGAAATGTAAGTTTTAAAATCATCTTGTGCTTCTAGAGGAGTGATGTAACCACCATCTACATGTTGATCAACTAATTTACAACCAGATGCTTCGCTCAACAACTTTTTTACTTTGTCTAAATCATAGCTGTTTTCAAATTCAACATTGATCGACTCAGAATGTGAGGTTATTACAGGAACCCTAACACAAGTTGCTGAGACCTTAATTTTTTCACTCAATATTTTTTTTGTTTCATTTTCCATCTTCCATTCCTCTTTTGTATATCCATCTTCTACAAAAGCATCTATGTGTGGAATTAAATTAAAAGCAATTTGTTTGGTAAAATTTTTTGATTTAATTTTTTTACGATCTAAAAAATCTTTAGTTTGACTTAATAATTCATCCATTGCAGCTTTACCAGCTCCAGAAACTGCTTGATAGGTAGATACAATTACTCTTTTAATTTTAAAGCTTGAGTGTAGAGGTTTTAAAGCCAAAACCATCTGAATAGTTGAACAATTAGGATTCGCAATTATATTGTTGTGCTTCTTAATTGCATCTGGATTAACTTCAGGTACAATCAAAGGTACATTTTTATCCATTCTAAAATATTTTGAGTTATCAATTATAATTGTTTTTTCTGATGCTTGTTTTGCATATTTTTCTGCTATAGCGCTTCCAGCGGCAAAAAAAGTTATATCTGCTTTCTCAAAGTTGTAGTTTTCGAGCGCTAAAACAGTAAGCTCTTTGTCTTTAAATTTAATTTTTTTTCCAGAACTATTTTTTGAAGCAACCAAAAATAGCTGCTCTATATCTAAACTAGACTTTTCTAAAATTTCGATCGTTTTTCTACCTACGTTTCCCGTAGCACCAATAATTGCAAAATTCATTTTTTTGATATTAATTTAAATTTGATACAATTGCATCACCCATCTGTGAAGTTGTTACTTCCTTCTTGCCTTTTGATACAATATCTTTTGTTCTTAAACCGTCGTTTAAAACTTTTTGAACTGATTGATCTAATAAATCCGCCTCTTTGTCTAAATCTAATGAATATCTTAAAGCCATTGATAAACTTAATATTGTAGCAATTGGATTTGCAATATTTTTCCCTGCTATGTCTGGTGCTGATCCATGAACTGGTTCGTAAAGAGATCGCAATTTACCATTTTTATCTTTAGAACCCAGAGATGCAGAGGGAAGCAATCCTAATGACCCTGTTAACATTGCAGCTTCGTCTGAAAGCATATCTCCAAATAAATTATCAGCTAAAATTACATCAAATTGTTTTGGATTTCTTAAAAGTTGCATAGCGCAGTTGTCTGCCAACATATGTTCTAATTCAACATTTTTATAATCTTTATCCTTTAAAGCTTGAACTTCTTCACGCCACAAAACCCCAGCTTCCATAACATTTGATTTTTCGCACGAAGTAACTTTATTCTTTCTTTTTTTTGCAAGATCAAAAGCTACTTTAGCTATTCTTTTAATTTCAGAAGTAGTGTAAGAATGGGTATTAATTCCTTTTCGTTCATTATTTTTAATTGGTTCTATTCCCCGAGGTTCTCCAAAATAGATTCCACCCGTTAATTCTCTGACAATCATAATATCTAGCCCTGAAACTATTTCTGGTTTTAAAGTTGACGAGTCGACTAATTGTTCAAAACAGATTGCAGGCCTTAAATTTGCAAATAATTTTAATTCTTTTCTCAATTTCAAAAGAGCTCTCTCAGGCTTTTTTGAGAATTCTAGTTTATCCCATTTTGGCCCACCACATGCACCAAGAATTACGGCATCGCACTCTAATGATTTATAAAATACTTCATCCGTGATAGGAATTTTATGTGCATCTATTGATGCTCCTCCAATTAATTCTTCCTCAATTTTAAAATCCAAGGATTTGTTTTTATTCAACCAATCAATAATTTTTTTAACTTCCCTGACCACTTCTGGGCCTATACCATCTCCAGGTAATAATAATAATTTTCTACTGTTTGATTTAGCCATTATTTAAAATCCACGGTTTAATTTTTTTCATAGAATTTTCAAATTTTTCTATACTTGGTATTTTTTCTAAAGAAAGACCAATATTATCTAAACCTTCCAAAAGTCTTTTTTTCTTTGCTGACTCTATGTCAAAGGATAATTTTTTATTTCCATATAGAATACTTTGATCTTTCAAATTTATTTCGATTTCTTCTTTCCTTTTTGAATACTCTGACAATTCTTGAACAGACTTCTCTTCAAGAGTTATTGGTAAAATTCCGTTGTTAAAACAATTATTATAAAATATATCAGCAAAACTTGAGCTTATTACACATCTGATTCCAAAATCCAAAAGAGCCCAGGGAGCGTGTTCTCTTGATGATCCGCAGCCAAAATTTTTTCCGGCAATTAGAATTTTTGATTGAGTGTAAGGATCGTTGTTTAATATAAACTTATTAATTAATTTACCTTTCTCATCATAGCGCATCTCATAAAATAAGCTTTTTCCTAAACCTGTTCTTTTAATTGTTTTTAAAAATTGTTTAGGAATAATCATGTCTGTATCTATATTCATTAAGGGAATAAAGGCTGGTATACTTTTTAATTTTGTAAATTTTTCCATCTAATTAATTTCCCTCACATCAGCCAGGTAACCTTTTATAGCTGCAGCCACGGCCATTCCAGGACTAACCAAGTGAGTTCTGCCACCTCTTCCTTGTCTACCTTCAAAATTCCTATTTGATGTAGAAGCACATCTTTGTTTTGAAGAAAGTTGATCTTCATTCATACCTAAACACATTGAACACCCTGGTTCTCTCCATTCAAATCCTGCGTTTTTAAATATTTTATCTATGCCCTCTTTTTCAGCTTGTCTTTTTACTAATCCTGATCCTGGAACTACCATCGCGCTTACATTATCTGCAATTTTTTTACCCTTTAATAATTCTGCAGCAAGTCTTAAGTCTTCAATTCTACCGTTGGTACAGCTTCCGATAAAAATTTTGTCTACTTTAATATCAGAAATTTTCATTTTCGGCTTTAAACCCATATATTCTAAAGACCTGTACATGGCTATTTTCCTATCTTGATCTTTTTCTTTCTCTGGGTCAGGCACTTCTCCAGTTATTGGTGAAACGTCTTGAGGAGACGTACCCCAAGTAACTAGTGGTTCGATATCTTTTGCATTAATGTTAACTTCTTTATCAAAGATGGCATCGCTGTCTGTAAAAAGTTTTTTCCAATGTATTAAAGCTTTATCCCAGTCTTTGCCCTTTGGGGACATTGGTCTATCTTTAAAATATTCTATTGTTTTTTCATCTGGAGCAATTAATCCTGCTCTAGCACCGGCCTCTATTGTCATATTGCAAATTGTCATACGTTGTTCTACACTTAAATTTCTTATAACATCGCCTGCAAATTCAATCACATGACCTGTTCCGCCCGCTGTTCCAATTGTTCCTATTATTTTTAAGATTACATCTTTCGATGTAACTCCAGCAGGTAAACTCCCATTAACATTCACTCTGAAATTTTTTGATTTTTTTTGTATTAATGTTTGAGTGGCTAAAACATGTTCCACTTCAGATGTTCCGATTCCAAACGCCAGAGATCCGAAAGCTCCATGCGTAGCAGTGTGACTGTCTCCACATACAATTACTGTACCTGGTTGTGTAAACCCTTGTTCAGGTCCGATAATATGAACAATACCTTGACGTTTATCATTTACATCAAACAAATTTATTCCAAAATCTTTACAATTTTTCCTTAAAGTATCAACTTGAATTTTAGACTCTTTATCAGAAATGCCTTTTGTTCTGTCAGTAGTTGGAACATTGTGATCCGGAACTGCTAAAGTAAGTTCAGGTTTTCTTACTTTTCTACCTTGAATTCTTAATCCCTCAAATGCTTGGGGGCTGGTAACCTCGTGGACAAGATGTCTGTCGACATAAAGCAGAGCTGTTCCATCGCTATCTTGATGAACAAGGTGGTCGTCCCAAATTTTATCGTAAAGAGTTTTCGGCATATGAGAATATTATTTTTTAGTTTTATTCTCAGCTTCCAATTTTTTATCAGAAGTCTGTTTTTTAACTTTTGATACTTCGGTTTTTTTTTCGTCGGTCAATTTCTCTGTTTTAATGTTTTCTTCAGATGCTATATTCTCAGAGGCTTTTGTAGGTTCTGGAACAACATCGATACCGATCTTTTTTTTAATTTTTTCAGCAATTCTCGCTGATTTGCCTTTTCTATCTCTTAAATAATATAATTTTGCTCTTCTTACTTTTCCGGATCTTATAATTTTAATAGAGCTTACATTGGGACTGTAAAGTGCAAAAGTTCTTTCTACACCTTCACCAAAAGAAATTTTTCTAACTGTAAATGAGGAATTTATATCTCTGTTTTTCTTAGCTATACAAACGCCTTCAAAATATTGAATTCTTTCTCTTTTTCCCTCAATGATTTTTACACCTACTTTAATCGTGTCACCAGGAGAAAAATCTACAATCTTTTTTGAAGAGACAATTTTTTTTACAGCTTCTTTATTAATATCTTCTATATTTTTCATTGTTTTTTAGTTTTTAAATATTTTTCCCAAAGATCTGGTCTCTGGCGACGTGTTATATCCTCTGATTGAGATAAACGCCAGCTTTTAATTTTCGCATGATCGCCTGAAAATAGGACTTCTGGAACCCTTTTACCTTCCCAAACTTTAGGTTTTGTAAATTGAGGGTACTCCAAAAGACAATTTTCAAAAGTTTCATCTTTTACAGAGTTTTTATTTCCTAGCACACCTGGAATAAGTCTTAAAACTGAGTCTAATAATACTAACGCAGCAGTTTCGCCACCAGATAAAACATAATCACCTATACTTATTTCCTCAATGTTTCTAGTCGATAACAAACGATCGTCTATTCCTTCAAAGTGACCACAAATTAAATTTATGCCATTTAGTTTACTTAAAGAGTTAGCATAATTTTGGTTAAATTTTTTACCTTTTGGAGATAAATAAAAAATTTTGTCCCCTTCGGAAATATTTCCATCTAAAGATTTTGCTACTACATCAGGCTTCATTAACATTCCACTTCCCCCACCAAATACGGTGTCATCTACGGTTTTATGTTTATCATCAGCGTAGTCTCTTATATTTACAGTTTTTAAATTCCATAAACCTTTGCTCATGGCTTTGCCATATATTCCCCCAGCTAATGGGCCAG
>CACPLT010000030.1 GCA_902634845.1 uncultured Pelagibacteraceae bacterium | reverse complement strand
CCGAAAAAGATGTATACTGGGGTAAAGAAACAGTACCACTAGCTGTCAATAGATACGGTGACCCGCAAGATCGTTCTTCTCTTGAAGCGCCACTTGCAGCGTCTCATTTTCAACTTGTTTATGTAAACCCTGAGGGCGTAGAAGGAAAACCTGATCCAGTACGAACAGCAATGGACGTTAGAGAGACTTTTGGTCGAATGGGAATGAATGATATAGAAACAGCAGCACTAACTGTTGGCGGTCACTCTATAGGAAGAGCTCATGGAAATGGAGATCCAGCTAACTTAGGTCCAGAACCTGCAGCAGCTGACATCCACGAGCAAGGATTCGGATGGAATCAGCAAAATGGAATTGGAGCAAATCAAATTACTTCAGGTCTTGAAGGTGCTTGGACAACTAATCCTGATAAATGGGATCATCAATACTTGGATCTTTTATTAAATTACGAATGGGAAAGTAAAAAAAGCCCCGCAGGCGCATGGCAGTGGGAACCTATTAATCTTGAGGAAGAAAAAAAACCAGTAGATTTAGGTGATCCTAAAAAGAAAGCTAGATTAATGTTCACTGATGCAGATATGGCTATGGCTATGGATCCAGAATATAGAAAAATTTCAGAAAGGTTTTATAAAGATCCAAAGTTTTTTGAGGAGTCATTTGCTCGAGCTTGGTTTAAACTTACTCACAGAACAATGGGAAATAAAGAAAATTATATTGGTCCTTGGGCTCCTAAAGAGGATCTCCTTTGGCAAGGTAACGTTTCTCCATCAAAAAAGAAATATAATGTAAATAAAGTAAAAAAAATGATCGCTACTAGCAAACTAAGTGTTAGTGATTTAATTACTACTGCTTGGGATAGCGCTAGAACTTATAGAGTAACTGACAAAAGAGGTGGAGCAAATGGCTCAAGAATTCGCTTAGATCCTATGAGAGATTGGGAAGCAAATGAGCCAAAAAAACTCTCAAAAGTATTAAAAGTTCTTGAAGATATAGCAAAAAAAACTGGAGCATCGATCGCTGATACAATTATTCTTGGAGGAAATGTAGCACTAGAAAAAGCGATAAAAAAAGCTGGATCTAAAGTAAAAGTTCCATTTAGTTCAGGCAGAGGGGACTCTTCTCAAGAGCAAACTGAGATTAAGAATTTTAAATGGCTTGAACCTCTGCACGATGGATTTAGAAACTATGTAAAATCAGATTATTCTGTAATGCCAGAGGAGCTTTTACTAGAGCGCGCTTCCTTGATGGGACTAACCGCAAAGGAAATGACTTGCTTAATTGGGGGTATGAGAGTGTTAGGAACAAACCATGAGTCTGCTAAAAACAAAGGTGTATTTACGGATAAAGTTGGAGCATTAACTAATGACTTCTTTATTAATTTGGTAGATATGAAATATACATGGAAACCAACAGGCAAGAACTCTTATGAAATTATTGATCGTAAAACAAACAAGATTAAATTCACAGCATCAAGAGCAGATTTAGTTTTTGGTTCTAACTCAATACTTAGATCTTATTCTGAAGTATATGCGCAAGATGACAATAAAGAAAAATTTATAAAAGATTTTGTTTCCGTATGGACAAAGATAATGAATGCGGATAGACCAAATTTAAAAAGATTAAATTAATATGACTGAGTTTACACATGGCATTCATGGCGCAGCTAAAAAAATTTACGAAAATAATAAAGGGTCACTTTTAAGAACATTAGTTTATACAATTGGTCACTTTATTATAGCTATAACTGTTTTAATGCTAGTGGCAGATGTTTCTTTCGCTATAGCTCTAACAGATGCGATTGTGGAACCTTTAGCTAATACTGTTTGGTATTTTTTATTAGATAAATTTTGGGCCTCAAAAGTAAGAGCAAAATAAATTTATAATCGTCCCCAAATACTCTCCTTTTTTACCCACCCAGAATATTCACCTGTTTTAATTTTGCACCACTCATCTCTACACTTGGAAATTATAAGCAGTCGGCCTTTTTCGATATTAGCTAAGGGCTTTGAATAAAAAGTATTTTTTTTATATAAAATTACATCTTTAATTGTTATACCCGATTTTTTTTTTGAAAGTTGAGAAATATGTATCCAACCAGAATTATTTTCATGGTCTTGAATCTTTCTAAAGTTTTCAGATTTATCTTTTATTAATACCGGTAAAAATTTTTTTTTGTAGATTATTTTTATTGGATAATCAAAAGAAGGCCCTAATCTTAAGTTTACTTTATCATTTCTTAAAGTTAAAAAATACTCTTCTTTGGCAAATGAATTTAAAAATATTAAATAAAATATTATGATAAATTTCAGCATCTATTTTTACAACTGTTATCTCTTGTAAAATTAATTTTTCTTAAGTTCATTTTAATTGAATCGAAAACTATCATTTTTTTTTCCATTTCTGACTTGAGACCAAGAATAGTATTTAAAACTTCATTAGCTTGCATTGTACCTATAACTCCAGTTATTGTTGGTGTTACTCCCTCATTTCCGCAATTTAAATTTTGATCTGGCATATCAGGCATAAAACACCTGTAACAAGGTGTTTTTTTTCTAAAATCAAATTTATAAATATGTCCCTCAAATCCAGTTACAGCAGCTGAAATTAAAATTTTTTTTTGTTTAAGGCTATGATCATTAATTAATAATCTAGTTTCAAAATTATCTGTTCCATCGCAAACTATATCAAAACTTTTAATTAATCTTTGAATGTTTTTTTTATTTACCCTAGTTTTATAAGATTTAATTTTAGAATACTTAGAAATTGTTTTTATTTTCTTTTTGGCAATATCAACTTTAAATTTACCAATATCGTCTGATCTATATATTATTTGACGATTTAAATTTGACAATTCAACTTTATCATTATCAACTATACCAATTGTGCCGATTCCTAAACTTGCTAGATATATAGATAATGGACAGCCTAAGCCACCCATACCTATTATAAGTACTTTTGAAGATTTTATTTTTTGTTGACCGATAATTCCAAATTTTTTTAAAATTATTTGTTTGGAATATTTTTCATATTCTTTATGTGAAATTCTCATGATAAATTGTGTGACTTTCTAATTAAGACTTTTGTCATTAATTAATAGTTCATCAATAATGTTCTCAGAGATAATAGAAGCAATAAAACTTTTCTTATTCTTTTTTATTTGAGAAACCTTACCGTTTGATCGAATTATAGTTACCTCATTGTAGTCTTTGTTAAATCCTATGTCTTTTTTAGAAACATCATTGGCTATTATCCAATCAGCATTTTTTTTTTCTAATTTGTTTTTTGAATTCTTTAATAGGTTCTCAGTTTCTGCAGAAAAACCTATTACCAATTTAGGTCGGTAACGGTTATTTTTTCCTACATAATCTAAAATATCAACAGTGTCATCAAAAACTAAGTTCTTTTCATATTTTTGCTTCTTAATTTTATTTTTATAAAAATTTCTTGGTTTAAAATCTGAAACAGCCGCAGTACAAACAATGACATCAACAGGTAAATTTCTTTTAACTGCTTTAAACATTTGATCAGAAGTTTTAACTTTTATAACCTTCAATCCTTTTTCTTTTTGAATATTTGATGGGCCAGATATTAAAGTGGTCTTTATACCTTGTCTTTTTAAAGCTAAAGCGATTTCATAACCTTGTTTGCCGCTAGACTCATTTGAAATAAATCTTACTGGATCTAAATATTCTCTAGTTGGACCAGTTGTTACTAAAGCTTTAAATTTTTTATTTTTGACAACACCCTTATTTATAAAATAATTTTTTATTTCTTTAAATATTTTTTTTGGACTTATCATTTTACCTTTTCCAAATTCTCCACATGCCATTAATCCTTCAGTTGGTCCTAGAAATTTATAACCGTATGTAATAAGTTTTTTACAATTTTCTTGGGTAGCTTTATGACTCCACATTCTTACATTCATTGCTGGAACTAAAATTATATCTTTATTTGAGGCCAAAATAACCGTAGAAGCCAAATCTTCAGCTTTTCCGTAACTTAATTTACTTATAAAATTTGCTGTTGCAGGAATTACCAAAATTAAATCTGCCCATCTTGAAAGAGATATATGATCTATCTCAGACTCATTATTTTTATCGAATAAATTCTCATATACTTTCCCCCCAGACAATGAAATCAGAGACAATGGAGTTACAAATTGCCTTCCACTTTTGGTTAATATAGTTTTTATTTCAAAACTTTCTTTTCTAAGAAATCTTATGAGATCTAGTGATTTGTAAGCAGAAATTCCTCCTCCAACAATAATTAATATTTTTTTATTTAATTTCATAAATATTATTAAAATACCACTAGTGAGAAAATTACAACACCTAATATTGAAATCAAAACGTTATTTCGAAAACTTTTTAGTCTTAATTTTTCGATTTCTAGCGAAGTATTATTGTTATTAATAATATTTAATTTACCTTCAGCTATTAGTTGAAGAGCATGATTAGCTTTGTCCATAAAATCTGGAATATCGGGAATTCTTTTTAATATTTCACTGGAGGTATTTATTGCGCTTGAAATAGTTGCTTGAGGACCTTTTAAACTTTCTAACCAGTCCTCCAAAATTGGTTTTGAAACGTTCCAAATATTAGTATCAGGATATAATTTTCTAGCTACACCTTCGACAACAACCATAGTTTTTTGCAGCAACAAGAGTTGTGTTTGGGTTGCCATATTAAACTTTTCAGTAATCTCGAATAATTGTGAAAGCAAATTTCCACCAGAAATATCTTTGATACTTTGCCCAAAAATTGGTTCACCTACTGATCTTAAGGCTTGAGCAAACTCTTCTTTTGAGGCTGTTTCTGGAACCAACCCAGCTTGGAAATGCACTTCAGCTACCTTGACATAGTCTCTTTTTATAAAACCATAAAGAATTTCAGCTAAATATTTTTTATTGTATTTGTCTAATCTTCCCATGATACCAAAATCTACAGGTACAATATTTCCATGATTGTCTACAAACAAATTACCTTCATGCATGTCTGCATGAAAAAAACCATCTCGAACAGCTTGTCGTAAAAAATGTTGTATGAGATTTTCAGCGATATTTTTTAAATTTATATTTTTATCTTTGAGAGAAACATGATCTCTTATTGAAACTCCGTTGACTCTATCTAAAGTAAGAACTCTTTTTGAGGTATATTGCCAATAAATTTGAGGAACCTTAAATCCAATATCATTTTTAGTATTCTCAAATAATTCATTAGCAGCAGCTGCCTCAAATCTCAAATCCATCTCAATATTTGTGATTTCTCTTAATAAATGAACTACTTCAACTAATTTAAGTCTTTTAGTTTTTTTTAATGTATTTTCAACAATGTAGGCAAATAACATTAATGCGTCTAATTCTTCATTAAAAATTTTTTCAATGTTAGGCCTTAAAATCTTGATAGCAACTTCTTGCTCTTTGTCATTGATTTTTATTTTTGCTAAATGTACTTGAGCGATTGATGCAGCAGCTATAGGTTCTGATATATCAATAATTTTACTAAACTGTTCTTTTCCCACCTCTTTTTGAAGAATAAGTTTTGCTTCTTCAAAATTAAACGGAGGGAGTTTATCTTGTAATTTTTCTAAATCATTTGCTAACTCTTTACCAATTATATCTGGCCGTGTTGCTAAAAACTGGCCTAATTTTATAAAGGTTGTGCCCATGCCCTCCAAAGCGTCACAAAGTTTATCGCCAGAGGATTTAGTGTGACTTATCGCTTTTTTATGAGAGCCGATCGATATTAAATCAAAAAATATTTTTAAAATCAGAGGTAATTTATATAGTTGATTAATGGTATCTAATGCCCCAGAAGAAGACAATTTTCTTGCAATTTTAATAAGTTGAATAAATCTTTTTATCATTATTCTATTTTCCAACCTGTATGTATTGCTGCAATTCCATTTGAAAGATTTCTATGTCTTACATTTATAAAGCCTTTATTAATTAATTTCTTTGTAAATTCTTCTTGGGAATGAAATTTTTCAATACTTTCAATCAAATACTCATAAGGCATCTTGCTTCCTGCTATAAGTTTTCCTATCGATGGTATCAGTTTGGAATATCTTTTATAAATATTTTTTAAAATTTCATTTTCAACTTTTGAAAATTCAAGACAGAAAAATCTACCTCCATTTTTTAAAACTCTGTATGCTTCTCCTAAAGATCTATCAAAATCTGCAACATTTCTTATTCCAAAACTAATAACGTAGTAATCAAAAGTCCCATCTTTAAAAGGCAAGTTTTCAGCAGACGATAATACCCAATTAAGATTACTAAAATTTTTTAACTTTTTTTTTCCTTCAAGAAGCATTTTTTCATTTGGTTCTACACATGTGACTTCACAAAAATTCTCCGTTTTTTTTAAACACAATTTTGCTATATCACCTGTTCCTGAAGCTACATCTATAATTTTGCTACCTTTGAAAGGATTTATCCAGGAAATCAAATTTTTTTTCCATATTCTGTGTGTACCCAGCGACATAATATCATTCATCAAATCATATTTTTCGTAAACTTTATTGAAAACTTTTTTTACTAGTTTAGATTTATCTTCGGAACGTAAATTCATAATTAATTATATGCCAGAATTACCAGAAGTTGAAGTCGTTAAAAAGTCACTTAAAAATACTATATACGATTTAAC
>CACPLT010000029.1 GCA_902634845.1 uncultured Pelagibacteraceae bacterium | reverse complement strand
TCAAACAATGAAATATAAAATTGTTGGATGGATGGTGTCTGCATTTTTTGCTGGACTTGCCGGAGGAATAATGGGTGGACTAATCGGCTACATAGACTCAACCGATGTTGCTTTTGATGGACGAGAAATGGGAGTGTTCATGGTCTTAATGGCAATTCTAGGAGGTAAAGGAACTTTATGGGGACCGGTTATTGGTGCAACCTTATTCCATTTTTTAAAAGAGGGTTTCTGGACTTTAATCTTAGGTTGGCAATACGTTGCCCTAGGAGTTTTAATTGTTGTTATTGTAATTTATTTCCCTGAGGGATTAATGGGTTGGTTAAGAGAAAAATATCCTGAAAGATTTGGTGAAGTAATTGATGAAAAAGATCGTAAAGCACAGGTGGAATTAAAATGAGTATTTTAGAAGTAAAAAATGTAAGTAAATCTTTTGGTGGCGTTCAAGCTAACGTAGATATTTCTGTTTCAGTAGAGCAGGGATCAATAGTTGGTTTAATAGGACCAAACGGTTCTGGTAAAACAACTTTATTTAATTCGATTGTAGGAACTCACCCAATAGATCAAGGATCTATTATCTTTGATAATACAGAGGTTTCTGAAATGCCCGTACCAGCAGTAGCAAAACTAGGCTTATTGAGAACTTTTCAACAAACACGAATTTACTCAAAACTCAATTGCGTAGAAAATATGCTTATTAGCCATAAAGCTAGCGACTCCGGATTTATTTTTGCAAAAGTGCCGCCAGATCTTACTGAAAAAGCGGAAAATCTTCTTAACTTTGTTGGTCTTTATCAGAAAAGAAATTTAAGAGCAGGAGATTTATCATTTGGACAGCAAAAATTATTAGAATTGGCTATGGCATTAATGAATGAGCCAAAAATGCTTTTATTAGATGAACCAACGGCAGGAATAAATCCAACGTTAATAAATGGAATTATTGATAGGTTAATTAAAATAAACAAAGATTATGGAATTACGTTATTAGTTATTGAACATAATATGAGGGTAATAATGAGCTTAGCTCAAAAGATATTCTGTTTAGCACATGGAAAAATGTTAGCAGAAGGCTCACCAGATCAAATTAAAAATGATAAGCGAGTTGTCGATGCTTATTTAGGAGCACAGTAATGGCTAATCAATATGATGTTTTAGGTAAAGCTCCAGGGTTAGAAGAATTAAATAAACTTTCTCCAAACAATGTTCATTTAACAATAAGAGGGTTGAACGCGGGTTATGGAAAAATGGAAATTCTTCATAAATTTGATTTAACAGTGAGTAAAGCCCAATCGTTATGTTTAATTGGACCAAATGGGGCAGGAAAATCTACAATTCTTCACTCTATATATGGTTTCACAAATATCTTTGATGGAAAGATTGAATTAGAAGGCAATGAAATTACCAAGCTTACTCCTGCAGAAAAATTAAGCAAAGTTGGTATTGCATATATTTTACAGGATAATTCTGTTTTCCCTGACATGACAGTGGAGGAAAACCTTTTAATGGGAGGATATATTAAAGATAAACAAGACGAAGCTTACGAAGAAGCTGAAAGAATTTTTCAAAAATATGACAGACTAAGAAATAGAAGAAATCAACCTGCAAAAGTTTTATCAGGCGGAGAAAGAAGACTTTTAGAAATCTCTAGAGCTCTAGTCATGAAACCTTCGGTGCTACTAGTTGATGAACCTTCAATTGGTTTAGAACCTAAGTATATAAGTATGGTGTTTGAAATTTTAGAGGATCTACAAAAAACAGAAAAGAAAACAATTATTTTAGTTGAACAAAATGCTAAAAAAGGTTTAGAATTTGCTGACATAGGATACGTTTTAGTTTCTGGTCAAACAGCGATTGCTGGCAAAGGAAATGATCTTTTAAAAAATCCTGACGTAGGCAGATTATTCCTCGGAGGATGATAAATTCAAAAATTTTTTTTAAAGGACTTAAATCATTAATAGGAGTTAGAAGTCCAGCGATACCATTAGCTGCATGCTTTATTGCACTTGGAGCTTTACTTAAAGATGCAGGTTTAAACATACATCAAAGCGCTGCATCAAGTTTTTTTACTTATGCTCTACCAGGTCAACTTGTTATGGCCGAGTCTTTATTAATTGGCGCATCAATAATTAATATTTTCATAGCAGTTTGGTTAGTAAATTTCAGACTATACCCAATGACCGTATCTCTTTTCCCTTTACTTAAACATAAGTCTCAACCTAGATGGAAATATTATTTGTCATGTCATTTTCTTGCAATCTCATCTTGGCTCATAGCTAAAGATACGTATAAAAAAATTGATCAGAAATACAGAATTGACTTTTGGATGGGTATTGGCTTTGGAACATGGACTACAGCAATTGTAACAACTTTAATAGGTTTTACTTTAGCAGACTATCTAAACAAAGATATTATTATAGGGTTAGCAATCGTAAATCCTGTTTATTTCTTTTGCATGATGATTGGAGCAATGAATAACTTAAAAATTTCTTTAGCTATTATATTAGGAACTACTCTAGGCCCAGTATTTTATTTATTTTCAAGTGAGTGGGCTATTCTTTTTGCCGGTTTAACAGCGGGCTCAATATCATATTTATTTGGAGTGAGAGATGGATCCAAATAAAATTATAATATTAGCAATAATTGCAACATCTGTTGCAACGTTTATATCGCGTTTTTTAGGAGCGTTAACTTCAGAAAGAGTTGATGCTAGTTCGAAACTTTTTGATTGGTTTAATCTAGTAGCCTACTCAACTCTAGCAGCTTTGCTTGGTAGAATTATAATTTTTCCTGCTGGAGTTTTAGCTGATGCCGACATCATAATACGTTTGATAGTCCTTATTAGCTGTATATTTATTTTCATTATAATGAAGAAAAATTTGGTTATACCAACAATATTTTCTGCTATACTTTTATCTGTTTTAACAAGTATATGAGTTTAAAAATTGAAGATCATAAGAATTCTAAAAGAGTAAAGGTTATAAAAATACCCGAAGAAGATTTAGATAGATTGATATTTCCATTTAAAAAACACTCCATTACATCATTAGAGTACAAACCCTTTACAAGGTTTACCATTGCTAAAAGTTTAGATGAATTATTTAAAAATGAATTAAGCAAACAACTTAACAAAGTTCTTAACGATAGAAATTCAGGAACAGCAATTATTGAACCTGAGATAAAAAACAATAAATTTGATAAAGAATTTTTAGTTAAACTTTCAACATCTTTAGCTTATCTTGTGGGCACTCCTAATTTTGATTCTATGTCAGGTAAATATTATGCAAGATTTGAGGTGAAACATGTAGATCAAAGCGACTCTTATTTACGAAAAGCATATAACAATCTAGATCTTCATACAGACGGAACCTACGTAAAAGAGAAAACAGACTGGTTAATAATGACTAAGATGGAGGAACAAAACGTATCAGGAGGAGAGAGTGTAATATTACACCTAGATGACTGGGAATATTTAGAAGATTTAAGCAAAGATCCAATAGGAAGACAAAATTTTATTTGGAGCTCGCCCAAGAGTAAAAATGTAGATTATAAAGTTGAACACCCAGTATTTTCTAATGATGAGAAAGGCAAACCTATTATTTCTTATATTGATCAATTTCCTGAGCCTAAAAATATGCAACAAGGTTTATTCTTACAAAAATTATCTGATGCTTTGGAAGAGAGCAAAAACAAAATAGTTTTTCCTTTACCAGTAGGTTCTACTATTTTTTCAAACAACTATTTCTGGCTACACGGAAGAAAAGCTTTTAAAGAGCATTCTGGGTTATCTAGAGAACTATTAAGAATTAGAGGAACTTTTTTCCATTAAATCATATTGACTCTTACCCATTAATTATTTTTAATCATAATAATTAACAAACAATGGGGGAAACAAATGTTAAGTAAATTTAAAAAACTTATCAGTCTTGTATTTGCTACCGTTCTTTTAACTTCAATCTCATCAACTAGTTTTGCTATCGACAAATTACACTTTGTAATTGGCGGAGGAGCTGGTGGTGGTTGGGATGGAACTGCTAGAGGAACTGGAGAAGCGCTTACAAAAGCTGGTTTCTTAAAAAGCGCGTCATTTGAAAATATGTCAGGTGGTGGTGGAGGTAAAGCTTTATCATTCATGATTAATACTAAACCAACTGGTACAGTATTAGTTCAATCAACACCTTTAGTATTAAGATCAATCACAAGACACAAAGGTTACGTGAGTGGTAGTGGCGTTCTTTCATACAAAGATGTTGTACCAATAGCTGGAGTAATAGGTGACTATGGTGCAATCGCTGTTGCAAAAAATTCACCGTATAAAAACTTTAAAGATGTAGTTGCTGCTTATAAATCTAATCCAAAATCTGTTAAGATGGCAGGTGGATCTGTAAGAGGAAGCATGGACCATTTAATTGGTGCTTTAGCCTTCCAAGAAGCGGGAGCTGATCCAAATAAAGTTGTGTACGTACCTTACGATGCTGGCGGAAAAGCATTAGCAGGTTTACTTTCAGGAGAAACTCAAATTCTTTCAACTGGTTTGGGAGAAGTAATGGGAGCACGAGACCAAGTAAGAATAATTGGTATCACTGCACCTAGCAGAGTTGCAGATGCTCCAGAAGTACCAACGCTTAAAGAACAAGGCTTTGATGTTCAGTTCGTAAACTGGAGAGGATTCTTTGGTCCACCAAATATGAGCAATGCTGACAAAAAGAAAATTGCTAAAATGTTAGGTGATGTTCAAAAAACTCCAGAATGGGAAGCTGTTAGAAAAAGAAATGCTTGGGTTAATATCTACAATCCAGATAAAAAGTTTGTGAAGTTTTTAAAAACACAAACTAAAGAAATGACAGCTCTAATGAAAAAACTTGGAGTAATTTAATTACTTACTAATTAGGAGGAGCAGTGCAAATAAGTCCAGTTAAGATTATTTCACTGCTCTTCTTTGTTTTTTCAGGATTTTATTTATATCACGCATATCAAATTAGAGTTTTTGCCTTTGATGAAAACGCTCCTTTTAATGCGAAAACTTTTCCAATTTTATTAGGTTACGCAGGAATTTTCTTTTCAGGTCTCTATATTGCTTTACCTGAGAAAAGACCTGCAAATGTTAATCTTTCAGTCTTAGATTATAAAAGGACAATTACACTTGTCGTTTTAATGATAATTTATGGAGTTACTATTTTAAAAGCAGGATATTTTCTTTCTACCTCAATTTTTTTGGTTCTGTCTTACATAACACTTGGAGAAAAAAGATGGTTTTGGGTTTTTACGCTATCCTTTCCTTTTGTTGCAATCTTTATGTTTCTTTTACACGGTTTATTAGACATTTATCTACGTGACCCACTTTTAAAATATTTAGGAATAATTGGATGATTGAAGGAATTCTTATCGGTTTAAATACCGCACTATCAATTAAAAATATCATTATGGTGATGATAGGGTGCTTTGCTGGAACTATAATCGGAATGCTTCCAGGATTGGGACCTATGACAGCGATAGCTCTAATGATTCCAATTACTTATGGTTTCGAACCTTCAACCGGATTAATTTTGATGGCGGGAGTTTATTACGGTGCAGTTTTTGGTGGTTCAACATCTTCAATATTAATAAACGCTCCTGGAATCCCAGGAACTGTAGCCACATCTTTTGATGGTTATCCGATGGCTCAACAAGGTAAAGCTGGTAAAGCGTTAGCAATCGCAGCTTATAGTTCTTTTGCTGGAGGAACGATCGCTGCAATTTTCTTATTATTTGCTGCACCTAGTTTATCAAAAGTAAGTTTAGCTTTTAGATCACCAGATTATTTTGGTCTTATGATTTTAGGTTTGACCGCAGTATCAGCATTTTCTGCAAAAGGACATTTTTTAAAAGCAATGATGATGGTTGTACTAGGACTAATGTTAGCTTCAGTAGGACAAGATACTTTATCGGATATACCAAGATTTGTTTTTAATAATATGAATTTAGCAGATGGTATAAGTTTCGTACTTGTAGTTATGGCTACATTTGCAATGAGTGAGGCTCTTTCAATTATTTTTAAAGGAAGTGATCCAACACAAGCAGCGAAACAAATCTCGCTATCAAAACTTGGGTCAATAAGACTTGATAAAGAAGAAACAAAAAAAATGGTTACAACTATACCTCGGTCTTCAATAATTGGGTTTATAGTTGGTGTGCTACCCGGAGCAGGTTCGACTATTGCTTCTTTTTTAGCTTATGGAATGGAAAGAAACTTCGTTAAAGATGAAGAGAAACAAAAATTTGGAAAAGGTAGTGTAAACGGTTTGTCTGCACCAGAAACTGCAAACAATGCTGCATGCTCTGGTTCTTTTGTTCCTTTATTAACACTTGGTATTCCTGGCAGCGGTACTACTGCTGTTATGCTAGGAGCTTTACTAGGGTTTGGTATACAACCAGGCCCAAGACTTTATCAAACTAATCCTGAAATTTTTTGGTCTGTTATTATGTCCATGTATATTGGAATGGTAATTTTATTGATATTAAACTTACCCCTTATACCTTATATAGCTAGAATTTTAGCAGTACCCAGAGCTTTTTTAATTCCACTTATTCTATTTTTTTCAGTTACTGGAATTTATTTAATGTCTTTTAATAATTTTGATATTTATTTAATGATAGGAATAGCTGTTGTAGCAACCATTTTACGCTTATACGAATTTCCTATGCCGCCTTTAATATTAGCGTTTGTATTAGGTGGTTTGATGGAAGAAAATCTAAGGAGATCGTTACTGATAAGTGATGGATCATGGGCGTTTCTTTGGGATAGGCCGTTAACATTATGTATAATGATAACTATTTTGTTTATTGTTTTTTGGCAAATATACAATAGTTATTTCAAAAAAAAGTAG
>CACPLT010000028.1 GCA_902634845.1 uncultured Pelagibacteraceae bacterium | reverse complement strand
TTTTCATTAAGCTCTGAGTAATTTATTTTCGGCATCGTAAGGAGAGTCTTCTACTATAGAAGCCTCATGCATTTTACCAAGAATATCAATTTTTAATTTTTTTCCTACTTTTGCTAGCTCAGGCTTAACCATTCCTAAAGCTATAGATTTGTTTAATCTAAATCCAAAATCACCACCTGTAGCTCTTCCAACTACTGATCCATTATCGTAAATTGGATTATTTCCTAAAACATCGGCATCTGTAACACCATGAATCTCCATAGTTACCAATTTATTTGAAAAGCCTTTTGCTCTCCATTTGTCTAATGCCGCACGACCTATAAAATCTCCCTTATTAGGATGGATAAATCTATCTAAACCAGACTCATAAGGAGAATATTCAATTGATAATTCTGTACCTACTAGTTTGTAAGATTTCTCAACTCTTAAACTATTCATAGCTCTTATACCGTATGGCTTAATACCAAATTCTTTTCCAGCCTCCATAAGTTGATCGAAAATATGATTTTGATACTCAATCGGGTGATGCAATTCCCATCCTAATTCACCCACAAAGTTTACTCTCATAGCATTACAAGGCGCTAATCCAATATTAATATTTTGAGCACTTAACCATTTAAATCTTTCATTAGAAAAATCTGATCTTGAAACTTTTTGCATTAATTGTCTTGCTTTAGGGCCGGTTACTACTAATACTCCCATGCTATTTGTTAAATTTTCATATTGAACAGAACCATCTTCCGGCATCCATTTATGTATCCAATCATGATCAAGTCTTTGATATGCACCAGCGGAAACTAAATAAAAACTATCCTCAGCTTCTCTCATTATGGTAAACTCTGAATGAACCCCACCTTTTGTATTTAATGCGTGACAAAGATTAATTCTTCCTATTTTTTTTGGTAATTTATTAGCAACTAGTTTATCTAAAAACTCTTCAGCCCCAGGACCTTTAATTCTACATTTCCCAAAGGCGGTCATGTCTAGTAATCCGACATTTTCTTTTACATTTTTACATTCTCGCTCAACATTTTTAAACCATTTAGATCTTCTAAACGACCAGTCATCTTCTTGTTTCTCTCCTTTTTCTGCAAAAAAGTTTGCTCTCTCCCATCCAAATTTTTGACCGAAAACAGCCCCAAGTTTTTTTAATCTATCATAACAGGGTGCTTGTCTTAATGGCCGACCAGCTTCACGCTCTTCATCTGGGTAGTGAACTGTAAATACATTGGCGTAAGCTTCCTCATTTTTTTCTTTTAAATAAGATTTTGTTACGTATGCACCGTATCTTCTTGGCTCTACACCTAACATATCTATTGTTGGTTCTCCGTCTATAATCCACTCAGCTAATTGCCATCCGGCACCACCTGCTGCTGTAATACCAAAACTATGTCCCTCATTTATCCAAAAGTTTTTTAAACCCCAAGCAGGCCCAACAATTGGATTTCCATCAGGCGTGTAAGCTATTGCTCCATTATAAACTTTTTTCACGCCAACTTCCCCAAATGCTGGCACTCTTTTTATAGCTCCTTCAATATGTGGAGCTAATCTATCTAAATCTTCTTGAAATAATTCATACTCGCTATCTTTTGAAGGTCCATCGACATAACAACATGGAGCGCCTTTTTCATAAGGACCAAGTAATAATCCGCCAGCTTCTTCTCTCATGTACCAGGAGTTATCGCTATCCCTTAAAACCCCCATCTCTGGTTTACCTTCTTTTTTTCTTTTTTGAATTTCTGGATGTGGTTCAGTTACTATGTATTGATGTTCGACTGGCATAACTGGAACTTCTAATCCTACCATTCTTCCTGTTTGTCTTGCAAAGTTACCACTACAAGAAACTACATGTTCGCAAGTGATATCCCCTTTATCTGTCTGAACTACCCAGCCGTCTTTAGTTTGTTTTATTCCTGAGACAGTTGTATTTCTATAAATTTCTGCGCCATGATTTCTTGCGCCCGTTGCCATAGCTTGTGTCAAATCTGCTGGCTGAATATACCCATCTTCTGGATGCTGAATTGCTCCGACTAAACCCTCTATATTACATAAAGGCCAAATTTCTTTTACTTGTTCCGGTTTTAAAAATTTTACATCAACTCCAATTGTTTTCGCAACACCTGCGTATTGATGATATTCATCCATCCTATCTTGAGTTTGAGCCAATCGTATATTTGAGACCACACTGAAACCAACATTTTTTCCAGTTTCTTTTTCTAAAGATTTATAAAGTTGAACAGCGTATCTGTGGAGTTGACCAACAGAATAACTCATATTAAATAAAGGTAATAAACCAGCTGCGTGCCAAGTTGAACCAGATGTAAGCTCTTTTCGTTCAATAAGAACTACGTCTGACCAACCTTTTTTAGCTAGGTGATAAAGCGTACTGACGCCAACAACACCTCCACCAACTACGACTACTTTAGTTTTTGATTTCATAGAAATATTATGAAATCTTATTTTGAAGATGTTGTCACGTCAAGCAAATCTAATTCACAAAGCAATTATGCAGCTAAAGCTTGTTCAATATCTGCAATAATATCGTCAGGATGCTCAATACCGATGGACAATCTGACGTACCCAGGTGTTACACCAGCTTCAGCCAACTGTTTGTCATTCAATTGACTATGAGTTGTTGATGCTGGGTGAATTGCTAAACTTCTAGCATCACCAATGTTTGCAACATGATAAAGCAGCTTTAAATTATCTATAAATTTAGCACCAGCTTCTTTAGTTCCTAAATCCATACCAACTAAAGATCCATAGCCACCTTTCATGTATCTTTTAGCTCTTTCTCTGATTTCACCTTGGTGATTAGTTGGATAAATTACATTCTTCACTTTTTTCTGTGACTCGAGAAATTTAACCACTTTTTCAGCGTTAGAACAATGTTGCTTCATTCTCAATGCAACAGTTTCAAGTCCCTGTATAATTTGAAAAGCATTGAATGGTGACAACGGAGCCCCTAAGTCTCTTAATAAAACTACACGAGCTCTGATGGCGAAAGGAATATTTGCTCCAGTAAGTTTAGGAACATCTCTTCCCCATACTGCTCCATTGTAACTTGGATCAGGTTCATTAAACAAAGGTTGTCTCTTTGGATCTTTTACCCAATCGAAAGTTCCGCTATCAACTATTATTCCACCAATTGATGTACCGTGACCAGCGATGTACTTAGTTAAAGAGTGCATCACTACTGCCGCTCCATGTTCTAAAGGTTTACAAATTACAGGTGCTGCAGTGTTATCGATAATTAATGGGATACCATGTTTTTTACCGATGTCAGCAACTTCCTTAATTGGAAAAACTCTTAGATAAGGGTTAGGGCATGACTCACCGTAATAAGCTCTTGTTTTTTCATCAGTTAATTTTTCAAAGTTTTTTGGATCAGCAGGATCTGCGAACCTTACTTCGATACCTTGCATCCTCAATGTATTTTTGAAAAGATTTACTGTTCCACCGTATAAATCTGTTGAAGAAACAATATTATCACCAGCCTGACAAACGTTTTGAACACAGAAAGCCGATGCAGCTTGACCAGAACCCACTGCTACAGCAGCCATTCCGCCTTCTAAAGCCGCAACCCTTTTTTCTAACACATCACAAGTTGGATTCATTATTCTTGTGTAAATATTTCCAAATTCTTTTAATCCAAATAAATTTGCAGCTGTTTCTGCATTTTTAAATTGATAAGAAGTAGTTTGGTAAATTGGTACAGCTACAGATGTTGTTGCAGGATCAGCTCTATATTCTCCACCATGCAAACCTATTGTTTCTGGATGTTTAATTTTACTCATTTTTTTCTCCTTTTTTAGTACTTCGACGAAATGTCAGGCGTACAATACAGTTCAAATACCCGGTTTTTATTTATATAAAAAAAAACCACCGACTAAAGCGGTGGTCTAAGACTTAACGCTTTAGCAGGATTTGTTAAGCGCCCGCAATTTGTATTAACTCGGCGCTATAGTTAAATTATATCAACTTTAATGATCACTAGTCAACGACTAATTCTTCATTGTTTTAAGCTCTAAAACGTTACCATGTGGATCTTCTATAAAGAATGTTTCTTGTTCTTCTTTTTGACCCTTAAATCTAGTGTAGGGATTATCGAGGTAATTAACTTTATCGTGCTGTTCTATGTTTTTTTTAATTTTATTGAAAACGTCTGAGTTTAAATGAACTCCAAAATGAGGAACTGGGACTTTACCCATATCTACATCGTGTCTCTCTCTTGGAAGTTTAGTTTCAGTTTTATGAAGAGTAAGTTCGTTGCCCCAAAAATCAACATCAATCCACTTATCTTTTTCTCCATTACCTAATTTGCAACCAAGAACGTTCTTATAGAAATCAATAGCAGTTTCTAAATTACCTGCTGGTATAGCCAAATGAAATGGTTTGCTCATATTTTAGGACGTTATAAATAAATCTTTAAATTTTTCAAGTAGTCATTATATACATACTATGATCAATTATTTAGAGTCTATAAAATCTAGAGACCCTGCGGCAAAATCTTTAGTGAGTATCATTCTCACTTACCCAGGTGTCAAAGCTGTATTTTTTCATAAAATAGCAAATTTTTTCTTTATTGCAGGATTTGATTTAATTGCCAGAATTATTTCTCAAACAGCAAGATTTTTCACCGGGATAGAAATACATCCAGGAGCGAAAATTGGAAAAAATTTATTTATAGACCATGGAATGGGAGTGGTGATTGGTGAGACTTCAGAGATTGGAGACAACGTTACAATTTATCACGCTGTTACATTAGGAGGCATTTCACCAAGTATCGATAGCGAAAGACAAAGACATGAAAAAAGACATCCTTCAATAGGAAATAATGTTGTAATTGGATCTGGTGCACAAATTTTAGGTCCAGTAAAAATTGGCGACAATGCGAGGGTTGCAGCAAACGCTGTTGTTGTTAATGATGTTAAAGAAAACGCAACAGTCATTGGAATCCCTGCAAAAGAAATTAAAATTGGAAATAAAGGCACATTCAAACCTTATGGCGTTGATGACAAAGTAAAAGATGAAAAGTAAAGACTGGGATAGCAATTTAACTCCTGAGCAGAATTATATATTAAAACAAGAGGGTACAGAGCCTCCAGGATCAAGTCCTTTAAATAATGAAAAAAGAGAGGGCACTTATCATTGTGCTGGATGTGGAATAAAATTATTCGACTCTAATATGAAATTTGATAGTGGAACTGGGTGGCCATCATTTTTTGAATCACTTCCAAATGTATTTGAAACAAAAACTGATAAATTGATTGGCTATCCAAGAACCGAATACCATTGTAAAAATTGTAAAGGACATCATGGACATTTATTTGACGATGGTCCAAAGCCTACAGGCAAAAGATATTGTAACAATGGCACATGTCTAGTTTTTAAACCAAAAAAATGAAAAAAATTTTCCTTCTTCTAATTTTTTTTCAAATCTTTAATTATCAAAATTTAATCGCTAAAGATTTATGGGCTGAGGCAAAAGAGGGAGATAAAATAATATTAATTCGACATGCATTAGCCCCAGGTGGTGGGGATCCACCAGGATTCAAAATTGATGATTGTAAGACACAACGAAATCTAGATGAGGTTGGAATTGAACAATCAAAAGCTATAGGCAAACTATTCAAAAAAAATAAAATTCCTGTAGATAGAGTTTTAAGCAGCCAATGGTGTAGATGTAAAGACACTGCGAAATATGCCTTTAAAAATTATTTCGAGTTTCCAGCATTAAATTCAACATTTCAATCATCTTTTAAAAAAAATGAAACAAAACAACTTAAGCAACTTCAGACATTTGTTAATGACTGGGACGGAGATGGAGGCAATTTAATTTTAATAACTCATTATAGTATTATAACTGCTATTACTAATGCAGTTCCTAGTTCAGGTGAAATAGTAATAACAGATAAAAAATTTAATGTGCTAAGCACTATTCCTACAGATTAAAAGAAAACAAAATATACAATAAAGACAATCAAAGTGTATTCAAATACAGTTTTTATTTTAAGAAGATTTTCTTGCCCTATTTTTTTACTTAAAAAATTAGATAAAAAGGAAAAACCTAGGTGAACAATTACTACTGCTGCAGCAATTCCAATTAATGTTGCTTTAAATGAAAAGTTTTTGTAACCAAAATAACATGCTGCAATAAAAGTAAACCAGGATACTTTTGAAATAAAAACTTTAAACAATAATGCGGTTTTATTACTAAAAATTGATTGTGTTCTTATAAATGAGTAGGACCATATTAGCCCTAGTAAAAAACTTACATATTTAATAATCATTATGATAATTATATCATTAAATTATGTTAATTAAATCTTTCTTAGCGTTCGGTGCAGGTTTTATCAGCTTCCTAACTCCTTGTGTTCTACCAATAATACCAGGTTACATATCTTATATTACAGGCAAAAAACTTGATGAAATAGATAAAGACAAAAAGATTGTTTTAATTAAAACAATTATTTTTGCATTAGGATTTTCTTTTGTTTTCATTAGCTTAGGAATGGCTGCTTCGTTTTTAGGAAATGTTTTAATCTTTTTTGGTAAAGAACTTAGGATAGCTGCTGGAATTATAATTATTTTATTTTCATTAAATTTTATAGGTATATTAAATTTTAATTTTCTAAATCAAGATAAAAAAATAGACACGGGAAGTTATAAAGATAATTTCGTTTTCCCTTTTGTCGTTGGTTCCGCATTTGCCTTTGGATGGACGCCTTGTATAGGTCCCGTATTAGGTTCAATTTTAGCTTTGTCAGCTACTGAAACAACTATAGTCAGTGGAGTGATATTACTTTCTTTTTACTCACTTGGTTTGGCAATACCGTTCATACTTTCTGGATATTATATGACAATTTTTCTAAACTCCAAAAAGGGGTTTAGTAAACATTACT
>CACPLT010000027.1 GCA_902634845.1 uncultured Pelagibacteraceae bacterium | reverse complement strand
TATCAGAGGTTGACACAAATAAAATTAAATCCACTCAAGATGAAATTAATTCTAAATTAAAAAGCATATATTCTAATTTAAATAGTTGGCAAAAAACTCAAGTAGCTAGGCATGAGGATAGACCAAGAGCAAATTTTTACATAAAAAAGATTTTTAATAATTTTACAGCTTTAGCAGGTGATAGATATTTTGGAGACGATCAATCAGTGACTGCTGGTTTTGGACTAATAAATGAAAAATCTGTTTTAGTTATTGGCCAAGAAAAAGGAGAAGATCTTAATAGCAGAATTCAAAGAAACTTTGGCATGATGAGTCCAGAAGGTTATAGAAAATGCATTAGGTTAATGAAGCTAGCCGACAGGTTTAAAATTCCAATAATAACTTTCATAGACACTCCTGGTGCTTACCCCGGGATAGGTGCTGAACAAAGGGGTCAGGCTTCAGCGATTGCACACTCCATCGAATGCTGTATGTCGCTAAAGGTTCCGAACATCTCAATAATTATTGGAGAAGGAGGATCTGGAGGAGCAATTGCCTTAGCTTCGTCGAATAAAGTTATTATGTTAGAAAATTCAATTTACTCTGTGATATCACCAGAAGGATGCGCTTCGATTTTGTGGCGAGATCCTGGAAAATCATTAGAGGCAGCTGAAGCTATGAAACTTTCAGCTCAAGACCTTCTTAAATTAAATGTAATAGACGAAATAATACCTGAACCAATTGGAGGAGCGCATAGAAATCATGAGGAAACAGCTGAAAAAATAAAAAATACAATTTTAGAAAACTTAATTTTTTTTGAAAAAATGAGCTCTGATCAAATTTATGATCACAGGAAAAATAAATTTCTTAAAATAGGAAGAGGAGGGGGTTTTACCAAATCATCCGTAGACAAAGGAACTGGATTAGAGTTTAAAGAGCCTTTTATTTTAAAATTAAGAAGAAATTTATTGAAAAATAAATATATTTTTTTAGCGCTAGGTTTAGCTCTAATTGTCTCAATAATTGCATTACTTAACTAAATATTGTTGTAAAATTGCATTTTTTACCAAAATTAACAAATTAGAGTTAATCAATTCTTGACAATTTTGAAATTAATCTATTAAAGGTGCAATGTTAGTAATTAAACTAACATTAGTTAAACAAATAAGGATAAGTAAATACAATGAGTACACTAAAAGGTAAAGTTAAGTGGTTCAATGGAACTAAAGGTTATGGTTTTATTGAAAGAGAAGACAAAGAAAAAGACGTGTTCGTTCACTCTTCTGCTGTAAGAGAAGCAGGTTTAAAATATTTAAACGAAGGTGATGAATTAACGTTTGAAGTGGAGAGCACGGAAAAAGGTCCTGCTGCAGTTAAATTGCAGAAAACATCTTAATTCTAAATTTTCCAAATCATAAATTAGCGGGACTATAGCTATTTTGCTTATGTCCCGTTAATTAATCCTTGAAAAAGACACAATTATTTCTTACATAATCAATAATGTTTAGAAAAAATACATTCCAATTTTATTCACATTCTCACAGAATGCATGCTAGGCTATTGCTTAGCTAAATCATTACATATTTTAAAATACAAATTTATTAATAATTAATATAAAAAGGAGTTATGCAGCAGTAGCTCAGTTGGTTAGAGCACTAGTTTGTGGAACTAGGGGTCGGTGGTTCGAATCCACCCTGCTGTACCAAAAATGACGAAAGATAAAAAAAACAAACCTTCAAAAGAACTACCGTTAGGGTTTGTTGATAGACAAGAGAAAGAATTACTCGTACGCGATTTTATAATTTCTAATATTAAGAAAATTATGATCAAGTACGGTTTTCAATATCTCGAAACTCCAAGCTTCGAGTATACGGACAGTATTGGAAAATTTTTACCTGACAAAGAAAGGCCAGATGAGGGTGTTTTTTCTTTTCAAGATGAAAAAAAATGGCTATCTCTAAGATATGATTTGACTGCACCATTAGCTAGATATGTTGCAAAAAATTATTTAGAGATTCCAAAACCTTTTAAAAGATATCAGCTTGGAACAGTTTGGAGAAATGAGAAGCCTGGACCAGGAAGATTTAGAGAGTTTTTACAATTTGATGCAGACTTTGTTGGAACTAAAAGTTTACAAGCTGATGCAGAATTATGCGTTATGATTTCAGAAATACTTGAGAATTGTGGGCTAAACAAAGAAGAATATATTATTAAAATATCCTCTAGAAAAATTACAGAAGAAATTTTCAAAAAAATCAAGATAGACAACATTGAGCAAAAACTGACAGTTCTTAGAGCGCTTGATAAAATTGATAGGTTAGGATGGGATAGTGTCAAAAAATTATTAGGAGAAGGACGAAAAGATAAATCTGGAGATTTTACAAAAGGAGCAAATTTAAGTTCAAAAAATATAAATTTTTTAGAGAAGGAATTAAAAAATAAATCTCCAGAAACAGAAGATCTAAAAGAAATCTTGAAAATATTTAGTGACTACAATTTTAACAACTTTGAAGTTGATCCGTCTGTGATAAGGGGATTGGAATATTACACAGGTCCAATTTTCGAAGTGAACTTAAAATTTGATGTTAAAAATAATAAAGGACAAGTTATTCAGTTTGGTTCAATCGGTGGCGGTGGCAGATATGATAATCTTGTTAGCAATTTTGGTAATTACGATGCTCCTGCTACAGGTATTTCTATAGGATTAGATAGGTTAGTTTATGCGCTGTTGCAAAAAAAAGAGCTCAAAGTAAAGCAAACAAAACCTGTTGTTATTTGTATTTTCGATAAAAATTTAATGAAAGAATATATTAGTTTACAAATGATTTTAAGATCTGCAGGTATAAGTACAGAAATTTATCCTGGAGAGGGAAAACTAAAAAAACAGATGGAATATGCAAATAAGATAAAATCACCAGCCGTTATTCTTTATGGCGAAAATGAAATCAAAACTGGCAAACCAACATTACGAGATCTAGTTTCAGGAAATGAAAAATCAACAACAATTAAAGAGCTAGCCAATGAAATCAAAAAAATTATCTGAACAAATTATTAAAACTTTCAAAAAAAACGGATTTGTATTATCTGAGCCAGAGGTATTATTAGACTCAGAATATATTATTGAAAGATCTGGTGAAAAATTTAGAAGTTCAATGCTCACTTTTGAAAGTGAGGATGGGAAAATTATGTGTTTAAGACCAGATCTTACAGTGGCATCTTCTTTAAACTATTTACAAAAAAAAACTAAATCAAAAATTTATTACTCAGGCCAAGCTTACAGAAGATCAGAGAAGAAAAATTCTGATTTTGTTAATGACCAGCTAGGAATTGAAATTTTTGGTTCCAAAAATCAAATAAAAGATGATTTTAAAGTTATCTCAACAATTTTAAACTCTGCAAGGAAAATTAAAAGCAAAAAAATCCAAATTAAAGTTGGAGATGTAAGTTTATTTAAAAGTTTAATTAATTCACTCGATATGCCTGAAAGATGGAAATTAAGATTAATAAGACACTTCTGGAGACCAAGATATTTTGAAGATCTTTTAAAAAGATTGGAGAAAAATTCAGATATTGATGCCGAAACCTTTGATACAGATAAGAAACGATTTTATGAAATGAAAAAGATGGATAAAGACAGAGTAATTGCGGGAAGATCGATATTAGAAATATTAAATAGATTCGATAAAAAAATAAAAGATCCAAGATCATTTAATGAAGGAAAAAAGATTGTAAAAATTATAAGATCTTTTCTTAAAATAAATTGTAAACTATCTCAATTAGAAAAAAAACTTTTAGACTTCACAAAAAAAAATAATCTTAAAAAAAATATTTTTAATGAATTTAAATCTATTCAAAACTTAAAAAAACTTAAAGAAGACGTAAATTTTATCTCTAATTTTGGAAGAGATATAGAGTATTACACAGGTATTGTATTTGAAGTTTTCGCAGGACAGAAAGAAATTGCAAGAGGTGGTCGATATGATGATTTATTAAAAAGTTTAGGTGCAAAAAAAAATATACCCGCGGTGGGTGCAGCAATTAATCTTAAAAACATATGAAAAACGTAATTACCATAGGTTTACCAAGCAAAGGTCGATTAAAAGATAAAGCAATATCTTTCTTTGAAGAAAAGGGTTTTAAAATATTACAAAGCAACAAAGAGAGAAATTATTTTGCAACTATTGAAAATCGACCAAATTTAAAAATAATTTATCTTCATGCCAAAGAGATCATACAAAGAATGGGTGATGGAACTCTAGATCTTGGAATATCAGGGTTAGATCTCTTAAATGAGTCTGAAAAAAATTTGCGAGATAAGATTATTATAAAAAACAAACTTAATTTCGGAAAAGCCAATTTAGTTGTTGCAGTTCCAGATGATTGGATTGATGTCCAAACAATTGCTGATCTGGAGGAAGTATCTTTCGATATAAGATCTAAAAGAAATACAAGGTTAAGAGTTGCAACAAAATATCCCAACTTAACTAACGATTTCTTACTTTCTAAAGGAGTAACTCAATATAAGTTGATACCTAGTCTTGGTGCTACTGAAACCTATCCTTTTATAGGATCTTCAGAAATTATAACAGATATTACATCTACAGGTAAAACTTTGCTTGATAATAATCTTAGAGTGTTAAAGGATGGACAGATTCTAAACTCGACTGCATGTTTATTTGTTGCAAAAAAAAAGGCCACAAATTTGCAGCCTTTTTTAAATTCATTGGGTTAAGTGAAATTACATTCCCATTCCACCCATTCCGCCCATACCACCCATACCGCCACCCATTGGAGGCATAGCTGGAGCTGAGTCTTTTTCTTCTGGTTTATCTGCAATCATAGCTTCAGTTGTAATTAGTAGGCCAGCAATTGATGCAGCGTCTTGAAGAGCAGATCTAACTACTTTAGTAGGATCAATAATTCCTTTTGCAAACATATCAACGTATTCCTCATTTTGAGCATCAAACCCTTGTGAAGACTTTTTTCCTTCCAAAAGTTTTCCAACAACCACAGAACCGTCGACACCTGCATTTGCAGTGATTTGTCTTACTGGAGCTTGTAAAGCTTTTTTAACAATATCTACGCCAGCTTTTTGATCATCACCTTTTACTTTGAGACTATCTAAATCTTGAGCAGCATAAAGTAGAGCGCAACCACCACCGATAACCACGCCTTCCTCAACTGCAGCCCTTGTAGCATTAAGAGCATCTTCAACCCTATCTTTTCTCTCTTTAACCTCTACTTCAGTTGCTCCGCCCACTTTAATTACGGCGACACCACCAGCGAGTTTAGCTAATCTTTCTTGTAATTTTTCTTTATCATAGTCAGATGTAGTTTCGTTGATTTCAGATCTAATCTGATTACATCTAGCTTCGATGTCTGATTTTTTTCCTTCTCCTGCCACAATTGTACTATTCTCTTTATCAATTTTTACTTTTTTGCAAGATCCTAAATCTCCGATTTTAACATTTTCAATTTTAATACCAAGATCTTCAGATATCACTTGTCCACCAGTTAAAATTGCAATGTCTTCTAACATAGCTTTTCTTCTATCACCAAAACCTGGAGCTTTAACTGCTACCACTTTTAAGCCACCTCTTAATTTATTAACTACCAAAGTTGCAAGGGCTTCACCCTCCACATCCTCAGAAATTATCATCAAAGGTCTATTAGCCTGAACAACAGATTCTAAAAGAGGGACCATTGGTTGAAGATTAGTCAATTTCTTCTCCACTAAAAGAACTAAGGGATTTTCTAATTCAGTTGTCATCTTTTCTGTATTTGTAACAAAGTAAGGGGATAAATATCCACGGTCAAATTGCATTCCCTCAACTACATCAAGCTCAGTTTCAACACCTTTAGCCTCTTCAACTGTTATTACTCCCTCATTACCAACTTTTTGCATAGCTTTTGAAATCATATCGCCTATCGATTTTTCACCATTAGCTGAAATAGTTCCAACTTGAGCTACTTCCTCATTAGCTTTAACTTTTTTTGATGAAGATTTTAATTTATTAATTACATGCTCAACTGCTTTGTCAATTCCTCTTTTGATATCCATAGGATTCATACCAGCTGTAACATATTTTAAACCTTCGTTTACAATTGACTGTGTAAGAATTGTGGCTGTAGTTGTTCCATCACCAGCATTATCATTAGTTTTACTAGCAACTTCCTTAACCATTTGAGCTCCCATATTTTCAAATTTATCTTCCAGCTCAATCTCTTTAGCTACTGAAACACCATCCTTTGTTGTTCTTGGAGCTCCATAAGACTTATCCATAACAACATTTCTTCCCTTTGGACCTAAAGTTACTTTAACTGCATTAGCTAAAGTGTTCACACCAGTAAGCATCTTCGATCTAGCTTCAGTGTCAAACTTAATTATTTTTGCCATTTTATTCTCCTATTTAATTAAAATTATTTCTTTCCCTTTGAAATACCCATTATGTCAGACTCCTTCATAATGCTGTACTCTTTTCCATCTATTTTTACTTCTGTACCAGACCATTTTCCAAACAGAACAATATCTCCAACTTTCACATCCATTGGGGTTAACTTTCCGTTTTCATTTTTTGCTCCAGGGCCAACAGCTATAACTTCACCTTCTTGAGGTTTTTCCTTAGCTGTATCAGGTATAATTATACCCCCAGCGGTTTTTTCCTCGCTGTCTAGTACTTTTATCAAAACTCGGTCATGTAAAGGTCTAAATTTCATTTTATTCTCCTATATGTACCTGCAGATATGGTTAGTTTTATAGAAATTTCAAGGGAAGAAGGCATAAATTAGCTAAAAGTCTTGATATTGCTATATTTTATTAACTTTTTTATAAGGTATTTAAAGGACAATTTAATTTGAAAAAACTAGATCATTTAAAGAACATTTTTAACAATTATAATAATTTCATTATTGATCTATGGGGAGTAGTCCATAATGGGATTATTCCATATCAAGGCGCAATCAAAACAATTGAAGAACTTTATAAAAATAAAAAAAAATTTTGTTTTTTGTCAAATGCGCCAAGACCAGTAAATGAAGTTAGGAAATTTCTTATTGAAAAAATGAAAATTGATAAAAAGTTACTAACAAACATCCTGACTTCTGGGGAAGCAGCGATTAATTCAATAAAAAACTTTAATTATGGTAAACTTTTTTTTCATCTTGGTCCTGATAGAGATAAAAAAATTTATC
>CACPLT010000026.1 GCA_902634845.1 uncultured Pelagibacteraceae bacterium | reverse complement strand
AAATTTAATGGAGTGGTTAGCACTCCTCCGCCAATGACTTACCTTTTTGCATTTGATTTGGGGGCTGCTTTTACAGCAGGAATGTCAACAGTGATATTTACTTTATTATTTATTGACTTCTTTGATACTGCTGGAACATTAACTTCTGTTGCAAATGTTGCTGGTAAAGTCGGTAAAGACGGAAAAGTAAAAGACATAAATAAAGCCATGCTTTCTGATAGCGTTGGAACAGTTGCGGGAGCGTTTATGGGAACAACTACTGTAACAAGTTATGTTGAGTCTGGTGCCGGTGTAAAGGCTGGCGGAAGAACAGGGATGACATCACTTGTTATAGGTGTGTTATTCTTAGCATGTTTGTTCTTTTCTCCTTTGGCTACTTCACTGCCTAAGGAAATAGATGGAGCGGCTTTGCTATACGTTGCTGTATTATTTGTTAGAAACTTAACAGATATAGAATGGAATGACATTGCAGAGTCTGCGCCTGCGGTAGTAGCTTTTATTGCTATGCCTTTGACTTATTCTATAAGTCACGGGATTGCTTTGAGTTTTATCGCATATGCATTAATTAAAATATTTACAGGAAAATTTAATACTACATCACCAGCTATTTGGTTGATAGCCGCATTGAGTGTTGCAAGTTTTGCTGTAGCTTAAGAATTTAAAAGGGCCGGTTAGCCGGCCCTTTTTAATTATGACTTTTTTTTAAATCTTCTACTCTAATTTCCTCATATTTTTCAAAAGGTTGAACAATCCAAGGATTGTCTTTTAACCTTTCGGCACAAAAATCAGGTTCAAAAGTTGAGTCTGCTTTTTTCCACAAAACTGCTGTTTTAATTGATTTTATTTTACCTTTTAATGGTGGATATTTGTTTAGCCATTCTATACTTTTGTTTAAGGTTACACCGGTATCAGATAAATCATCACATAGTAAAATATTACCACTCATATCTTGGACAGTTGAACTTAATTCTCGAGAAAAAACCAATTCTCCTTGTTGATCTTCAATATTTTCTCCAGAGTACGATTCTACAGCTAAGTAAGCGCACTTTAGCTTAAATACTCTGCTTAATACATCTATAATAGGTGCGCCACCTCTCATTATGCCTATGAGAATATTAGGTTTATATCCGCTCTCATGAATCTGTATTGCAAGCTTCTCTACAATTAGATTATACTCTTTCCAATCTATGATTAGTTTCTTAGCCATAAAAAAAATTAATTTATTTTGAAGGAGTTGTAAATGAAAGGATATGTTGTTTGTGTTTATAAAAGTATAAGTAATGAGGATAAATTAAAGGAATATGCTATAAAAGCTAAAGCAGCAGTTGAAAATTACAATGGAAAGTTTTTAATTAGAGGAGGAAGATTTAAGATTAATGAGGGAGAAAGTTCTCCGCGCACAGTTGTGATTGAGTTTCCAACCTTTGACGATGCCAAAGCTTTTTATCAATCAAAGAATTATCAAGAAGCCTACGCTATTCTAGAAGGTTATGCGAAACGTCAGTTTCAAATAATAGAAGGTGTTTAATATTGTATTGGCTCATCGTCAATTGATCTCCATAAGTACCAGGTAGCAACTGAACAGTAAGGTGAAAATTTTTTATAAAGCTTATTAAGAATTTTTTTTGGAGGAAAGTATTTCGTTTTATAATTATTTGAAATCGCTCTTAACAGGCCAATATCCTGTAACGGCCAGATATTGGGTCTATTAAATGTGAATAATAATATCATTTCAGCAGACCATTTTCCTATTTGTCTTAACCCTGATAAGTATTCTATAGCTTCCTCGTCACTCATTTTATTAATTAGATGAGGCTGAAACTCCTTTGAAATAAGTTTATTTGCTAATTCTTTAATTCCTTTTGCTTTTTGTTTGCTTAAACCACAACCTTTAAGGCTTAAAATTGATAATCTGTTAACATTTTTGGAATTAATTTTTCCTTTACATTTTTTTTCAAATTTTAAAAAAACTGAATTGGCAGCGGCAACACTAATTTGTTGACCAATTATGCTCTTACATAATGAATAAAATACGTCATTCCTAGTAATTAAAGATCCATCATTATAGTTTGAAATTAATTTAGCCATTACTTTATCTTTTTTAGATAATATTTTTTTGGCTTTATTCCAATAAGCTGGAGGTTTTTTCATGCTCTTGGATTTATAATTTGTTTTTTGAGTTTGTTTTCTCTCATAAAGATTATCAAAGAGCTAATTATAACTAAGAATGCCCCAAGAAGTGTCAATATTTTTGGTATCTCGCTCCAAATTAAAAATCCAAAAACTATTGCGAAAACTAAGCTTAAATATTTTATTGGAGTGACTAAAGATGCCTCCGCTAATCTATAACTTTGAGTAAGTAATAAATTAGCAATACTGCCACATAAACCCATTACCATAAAAATTGCAAAATCTATTTTAGTAGGTAAAACCCAATCCCCATTAAAAATTGTTAGAATACCTAAAATTGAACAAAGAACAGTAAAGTAAAAAGCAATTCTATAATTAGGTTCAGTTTTAGACAAAGATCTAACGCTGATAGCAACACAAGCAAAAAAAATACAAAAAACTATTGGAGTGATGTAATAATAATTTAAATCAACAAACGCTGGTTGAACTATTAGTAACATTCCCACAAATCCTAAAAATACAGCTGACCACCTTTTTATTCCCACTTTTTCGGATAAAAAGAAAATTGAAGCGACTGTAACAAATATCGGCCCTCCAAAAGTTAAAGATACTACGTCAGCTAATGGCAATTCTCTTAACCCAATAAATAATGCAATGATAGCTGCTGCACCAGAGATTGCACGGAATGCATGAAGGCCTGGTCTTGATGTTTTATAAAAATTAAATAATTTGTCTTTTGGTATAATGAAAAAAATTGGAATAAAACCAATAAAAAATCTTAAAAACAAAACTTGTCCAACAGGGTAATAATCAAGCCACTTTACGCAGATATCCATTATAGAGAAGCAAATTACACTTCCTACCATGTACAATACGCCTATTTGATTTTTAGTTAGCAATTTATTATCCTCATTACTTCATAACATATAAAACTACTTATGCAAAAATGTTACTTAGCTTTGGGGTGTTTTTGGAAACCTGAGGAAAAATTTAAATCTCAAAAAGGTATTATTGATACTGAAGTAGGTTATGCAGGTGGATATAAATCCAAAATAACTTATGATGAAGTTTGCCAAGGAAATACAGGTCATGCTGAAACTGTCAAATTATCATTTGATGAGAAGATAATATCTTATGAAAAAATTTTAGAGTTATTTTTTAAAATGCATGATCCCACACAAAAAGATATGCAGTTTCCAGATGTAGGAAATCAGTATAGGAGTGAAATATTTTATGAAAATAATGAACAAAAAGAGGTAGCTATAAAAGCAAAAGAAAAGTTCAATAAAATTTATAATAATAAGATTGAGACAAATATTTCCCCAATTAAAAACTATTGCAAAGCAGAAGAATATCATCAAAAATATATCGAAAAAAATCGAAGATGAAACCTCTAGTTACAACTGATTGGCTTGCAAAAAATATTAATAAAGTAAAAATACTTGATGCCTCTTGGCATTTACCAAGTTCAAAAAGAAATGCATTCAAAGAATACAAAGAGGGTCATATAAGAAATTCAATTTTTTTTGATATAGACAAAAACTCGAATCAAGAAGTTTCTCTTCCTCATATGCTTCCGAAAAAAAATGATTGGGAAAAAATAGTTTCTAGTCTTGGGATACAAAATAACGATCATGTAATAGTGTATGATGACTCAGATGTACTGAGCGCTTGCAGATGTTGGTTTACATTTGTTTATTTTGGGCACGATTTAAATTTAGTTTCAGTTTTAGATGGTGGTCTAAAAAAATGGAATTTAGAAAATAAACCTCTAACCAAAGAGAAAACAAATTTAATTCAAACAAATTATAAAGCTTCAACCAAAAATGAGTTGGTAGTAGATTTAGAGGAAATAAAGAAAAATATCACAAAAAAAGACTTTTGCTTAATTGATGCTAGAGGCGAAAAACGATTTAAGGGTTTAGCTGATGAGCCAAGAAAAAACTTAAAAAAAGGAAACATCCAAGGATCTAAGAACCTGCCGTACTCTAAAATTATAAATTTAGAAAACAATTCTTTTAAGAAAAAAGATGAATTAATAAAAGTGTTTTCAAGCCATGGAATTAATCTTAATGAAAAATTAGCTTTTAGCTGCGGAAGTGGTATAACAGCTTGTGTTTTGGGTCTTGCTAATGCAATCATAAATAACAAACTGCCAGTTATTTATGATGGGTCCTGGGCAGAATATGGGCTGAAATAAAAATGAAAACATCTACTAAAATAAAAACTTTCGTAATAATTTTTATTGTAACAATAATTATAATAATTATTGCGAGACATTTTGTTGGTTTGCATTTCAAAAAAAAATTTAGCGTAAGACCAGCGCCAGGTGTAATTGTTAAACAGGTCGAAAAGTCTCAGTTTTATAAAAGTATTGAAACTTTTGGTACAGCTTTAGCACAAAACTCAAAAACTTACAGAATTAAAAAAGAAGATATTGTAGGAAATTTAAGAATTGAAAATAGATTTGTAAAAAAAGGTGAAATAATTGCAGCATTAAAAAATAGTAATAACATAATTGCTGACTTTGAGGGAAAACTTGGTAAAAGAGAAATTGCTCAAGGTGTGCTTGGATCTGATAGCTTAATAATAACTTTAGATGATTTAAAAAAAATTGTCATTGATATTAAGATTCCAGAGAGTTTTGTTGGAATATTGAAACAGGGTTTAAAAGCTGAAATAACTAGTTCTGCTTTTTCTGACAAAGTATTTAAAGGAAGAGTTTCATCAACTAGTTCAAGAATTGACCCGTCCACTCGATCAATTTTGGCAAGAATTACTGTAAATAATAATAATTTTGAAATTATACCTGGACAATTAATGACGGTTAAAATTATATATGATGAGGTAAATCAAATAGGCGTTCCAGAAAGTGCCGTAACAATTCAAGGTAATACATCATTTGTTTATGTCGTAAACGATAACATCGTTGAAAAAAAAAATATAATAATTGGAAATAGGAACTTTGGAAAAATTTCTATTAAGTCTGGTATCAAAGAGGGAGATTTAGTAATTTCAGAAGGGGTATCTAAAGTAAGAGATAAAGCTAAAGTAAAAATATTAGATACTAAATAAAAAATGTTTTTAACTGATTTATCAATCAAAAGACCAGTAGTTGCCTCAGTAATGAGTCTAGTATTGGTTATTTTTGGATTGTTTACTTTTAAAGAAATTCCAACGGATGAATTACCTGACGTACAGCCTCCAGTGGTTACCATTCAAACGGAGTATAAAGGCGCATCTGCAGAAATTATAGATACTCAAATAACTCAAAAGATTGAAGATTTTGTTGGAGGCACAGCTGGATTAGAGACAATAGACTCCTTTAGCGAGGATGAAAGTTCGAGAATAACTCTTACGTTTGAAAACAACTTAGATTTAGACGATGTTGCAAATGATGTAAGAAGCTCAGTTGCAAGAGTTTTGGATAACCTTCCTGATGGTGCTGAACAACCTGAAATATTCAAACAGAGCGCAGGCATGCGTACAACAATGTGGATCTCTTTCAGCTCAGATACTATGACAGATTTAGAATTGACGGATTATGCAGATAGATATCTAACAGATTTATTTTCAACAGTAGAAGGTGTTGGAAGAGTTAGATTAGGAGGTGAAAGAGAGCTTTCTCTTAGAGTTTGGTTAGATCCTATAGCTCTTGCGGCTAGAGACTTAACGACCCAAGAAGTTGAAGCAGTTTTGAGAAAAGAAAATGTTGAATTCCCAGCGGGTAGAATAGAGTCTAAAGATATTGATTTAACGATAAAGTTAGATAAAGCTTATAAAAATTTGGAGAGTTATAAAAAACTTCCACTTAAAAGAGCACGAGATGGATCGATCATAACTCTCTCAGATGTTGCGAGGGTTGAATTGGGTGCTCAGTCAACAAGAACTTTATTTAAGGGCAATGGAAAGCAAGTCGTTGGTATTGGAATTTACCAACAATCTGATGCAAATACTATAAAAGTTGCAAACGGGATTAAAGAAAAAATTAAGGAAGTCCGGCCAAGTCTTCCTCCAGGAACCTCCTTAGAAGTTTCATTTGATAGGAGCAATTACATTAAAGCAGCAATTAAGGAGGTTTATAAAACTTTATTTATTGCACTTATATTAGTCACGATAATAATTTATTTATTTCTAGGAAACATAAGGGCTTTAGTTGTGCCTTTAATTGCTTTGCCAGTTTCTTTGATATCTACATTTTTATCAATATACTTTTTTGATTTTTCTATAAACTTATTTACATTAATGGCTTTAGTATTGGCCATTGGCATAGTAGTTGATGATGCAATAGTAATGCTTGAAAATATTGTAAGAAGAATTGAACTTGGTGATACACCGCTTGTCGCAGCTTATAAAGGTGCTAAACAAGTTTCTTTCGCTATAATCGCTACTACAATTGTATTGGTAGCTGTATTTGTGCCATTAATATTTATCAAGGGAATTACTGGTGTTTTATTTACTCAAACTGCCATCACGCTCGCCTCTGCAGTTGTTATTTCAAGCTTTGTAGCGCTATCTTTAAGTCCAATGATAGGGAGTAAGGTTTTGAAAAAAAATATGAATAAATCAAAAATCGTAATTAAATTTGAAAAATTTTTAAAAAATATCACGCTGATATATAAAAATTCTTTAGTTACATGGGTAAGAAAAAGAAAAATAATAATTTCATTTTTAGGTATTGTATTATCTCTTACCATATTTTTATTTAATTATGCTCCAAAAGAACTTATAGCTCCCGAGGATAGAGGTGCTTTTTTTGTCATTGTAAAAGCACCACAGGGATCAGGATTTAATTTTACAAAGTCTAAGGCAGAAGATATTGAGAATCTTTTATTGCCAAATGTAGGAAATGGGGAATATAGAAAATTAATTTTGAGAGTTCCAGGATTTGGTAAATCCGCCAAACAAGTTAATAGTGGTTTTATAATAGTTCTTTTGGAACCTTGGGCTAAAAGGGACCGCCATGGAGTGAAAATTATGAGAGAGTCATTCGGAAAAATTTCACAAGTCCCGGGAGTCCTAGCATTTCCAATAATGCCCCAAGGAATCAGAACGGGAGGGGTTGAAAGCCCAGTTCAGTTTGTAATTCTAGGAAATACATATGAACAATTAATAAAATGGAAAAATATTATTAAAAAAGAAGCTAGAAAAAATCCAGGATTGACTTCTATTCAGGATGATTTTGATTTAAATAAACCACAACTTAATGTTCAAATCGATCAAAAAAAAGCTGCTGACCTGGGTGTTTCAACAGAAGATATAGGAAGAACAATTGAAACTATTTTTGGCTCTAAAAGAGTCACAAATTTTACTAGAGATGGAAAAGAATACTCCATAATTCTCCAGGGAGACATTAAAGATAGACAGGAACCTAATAGTATAAGTAAAATTTTTGTAAGATCTAACAATAACGGTAAATTAGTATCAGTATCAAATCTTATTAAATACAATGAAGAAGGTCAGTCTCCTTTTCTATCGAGATATAACAGGCAAAAAGCAGTGACTATTTCTGCTAGATTAGTAGGTGATTACTCTTTGGATGAAGCTTTGAGTTTTTTGGTCAAAATTGTAGAAAGTAAAACTCCAGAAGCAAGGATTGCATATAAAGGTGAGAGTGAAGAGTATAAAAAAACCAATACTGAATTATATGTCATATTTGTATTAGCTTTGGTTACTGCATATTTAGCTATGTGTGCTCAATTCGAAAGTTGGAGGCACCCTCTTACTATTATGCTTACTGTCCCTCTTGCAATTCTTGGAGGACTATTGGGTATATTGGTAGTTGGTTCTTCTTTAAATATTTATAGTCAGATAGCTCTAATAATACTTATAGGGTTATCTGCAAAAAATGGAATTTTAATTGTAGAGTTTGCAAATCAACTAAGAAAGGAAGGAAAAAATTTGG
>CACPLT010000025.1 GCA_902634845.1 uncultured Pelagibacteraceae bacterium | reverse complement strand
TATCAGTAATTATTAACTTTTTTATTTTAGATTTTTTTATTTTATTTGCTGCATCGCCGCTTAAAACAGCGTGTGTGATAAATACATAAACTTCAGTAGCACCATTCTTTTTTAATGCATCCACGGCATTAATTATTGTTCCTCCACTATCAATTATATCATCTACTATGATACAGGTTTTGCCTCTAACATTTCCAATAATATTCATAACTTGTGACTTACCTGGTTTAGGTCTTCTTTTATCTATTATTGCTAAGTCAGCCTTAATTTTTGTTGCAAGACCTCTCGTTCTTTGGACTCCACCAACATCGGGTGAAACACAAATTAATTTTTTACTCTTTAATTTTCTTTTTATATATCTTGCAAATAACGGTGTTGTAAAAAGGTTGTCTACTGGCATATCAAAAAAACCTTGAATTTGACCAGCATGCAAATCCACTGTAACAACTCTACTAGCACCAGCATTAGTAATTAAATTTGCAACTACCTTTGCTGATATCGAAGTTCTAGGCACAACTTTTCTATCTTGTCTGGCATATCCATAGTAAGGAATGACCGCAGTTATATTTTTTGCAGAAGACCTCCTTAAAGCATCAATGCAAAGTAGTAATTCCATTAAATTGTCATTAGCTGGATTTGAAGTAGATTGTATAACAAAAACACTGTTTCCTCTAATATTCTCGTTTATCTCAATATAAATTTCACCATCAGAAAATCTTTTTATATTTGTATTTACAAGTTTAAGTTTCAGCTGTCTTGAGATTTCTTTACTGAGTTTTAGATTACTTGTTCCAGATAAAATTTTCATGAAAAGTATTTATTTATACAATTATTTCAAAATCATTTCCAGTTGTTTAATAATATAATTGTTGTTGAAGATTTTTCTTTTAAGAGCTTTAACAACTCTTAATATAATGATTAATTTTGGCTAAACTTTGTCAAAACAACCAGAGAAATACATCTCCCGTAATCATTTTGACCTAGTTTTTGAGATCTCCTGTAACTAAAAAAATTACTATTTTCTTTAAAAGTATCTTTATTAATATTATCAACTTTTACACTCAATTTAATTAACTTATCGTTAACGTACTTTCTTAAGTTAAATAGCTTCTTAGTTTTATTTTTGTTAATAAAATAGATATTGTTCTTTTTTGATTTTGAAATAAACTTTTTATAAAAATTTAAATCCACCTCGTAACTTTTACTTCCTATACAAGGACCAACTGATGCGTAAATTTTGTTATTTGAATTCAATTTTTTAAATTTCTTAATTGTATTTTCAATTATACCGGAAGATGCACCTTTCCATCCAGCGTGAACACAACCTATAATATGGTTTTTTAAATCATAAAGTATAATTGGAACACAATCTGCTGTAACAACTCCTAATGCCAGCCCTCTTATTTTTGTTACGATAGCGTCAGATTTAAATTTCATCAAATTTTTATTTTTATTATCGATTATTATCACTTTGTTGCTATGCGTCTGATACATAAGTACAAGTTTTTTAACGTCTACTTTCATTTTATTTAGAACAATTGAAAGATTCTTTTTTATTTTTTTTTTACTATCTTTGGATCCCTGACCACAATTAAGGCTTTTATAAATACCTGTTGATACACCGCCTCTTTTTGAAAAAAAACAATGATCAATAGATCTAAATTTAGCTAACTTTTTTGAAAAAAACATTATTTAAATCCAAGATTAAACTTTCTTTTAATATTTGAAGCAAATAATACTTTAAATAATTTACCCATTTTTTTTTCACTCAATAATCTTTCTAACCTATAATACAAATCAGCCTTTTCTTTGAAACTCATATTTTTACATAAAATTTCAGCTCTTTCGACTATACCTAACTTTTTTAAAAAAAAACTTTGAGTAACTGTTTTATTTAAAAAAAGCCTATTCTTAGAAAGAAATTTAGTCAAAAGCTGAAAATTTACTAAGTAGGTTATATCTGCATTCCCGATATTTTTGTAATAATCGTTTCTTTTATGAGACATTAATGATTGTAAAGTATCATCACCTTTTGATTTTAAGTAACCATAGTCGATTAACAAAATACCTCCCTTTAATTTTCTAATTTTTTTTATAATTGTTTCTAAAATTTTTAAACCTTTTTGTGGGTACTCAATAGTGCCTTTTGTTCTTAATAAATTTAAATCTTTTAAATTTTTTTTAATTTTCTTTGAAGTTTTTTTAAAAATAAATTTTTTGAATTTGCCGTTTTTTAAAACAATATATTTTTCATAAATATTCGATTTTTCCAATTTAAATTGTTTTATAGGAATAGAGTCAAAAAATTCATTTCCGAAAAAAAGTATTGGTCCATTTTTAATCTCGCTAAGTTTTTTTATCCAATAAACATTTTTTTCTTTAATTAATTTTTTTTGAATTTTAATGAGTCTTTCGCTTTTTTCTAATAAAAATATTTTTAAATTTTTTTTAAATTCAGGAAAATTATTTATTATTCTACAAAAAGTTTTACAGAACGCCCCGTTTCCTGGCCCTAATTCTACAAAAGAAAAATTTTTTGGTTTACCCAGCCTTATCCAAAAAGAAATTATCCATATTGATATTATTTCACCAAATAAAGGAGTTACTAAAGGAGCGGTAATGAAATCACCTTTTTTTCCAAAAGGGTTATTTTTTGAGTAGTATCCATAATTTTTATCATAGAGTGCATTTTCAATAAATTTATCAATTGAAAAAGTTCCGTTTTGATTAATCATTTAATTCTAAAAAACATTATAGTTCCAATACCAAACATCAGAAAACTTAATAAAGATCCCATACTTAAGTAATTTATTAAATATCCGACTTGTAAGTCAGGTTCTCTAAAGTACTCTGATATAATTCTGAATATTGAATAAAATATTAAAAATAAAGCTGAACATTCACCTTTTTTATAATTAGTTTTTCTTATAATAAAATTTAAAATGATAAATAATAAAACACCTTCCATTAAAGCTTCATAAATTTGAGAAGGGTGTCTAGCTTGTGAGTCAAATAACGGAAAAATTACACCCCAAGGAAGGTCAGTGGGTTTACCGAATAACTCACCATTTATGAAATTAGCTATCCTCCCAAAAAATATACCAACAGGTGCAACACACGAAACCACATCTAATAAGACAAATTTATCAAAATTTTTTTTTTTAGAAAAAAATATTGTTGCAATTATTATGCCCAAAAGACCCCCATGAAATGACATGCCACCATTCCAAATAAAAAAAACTTCTATTGGATTTAAAAGATAATATTTAAGGTTATAAAATAAAACATAACCCAATCTTCCTCCAACAACTATCGATATTATTACATACGTTATATAATCATCGAATAAATTTAACTGGAAATTTTTACTATTTTTATTATTTATTAGTAAAATAATTTTTTTTCCATACCACCATCCAAATATTATGCCTACTAAATAAGCTAGTGAATACCATCTTAAAGATAAGACGCCTAAATCTAAAATTACTGGATTTAAATTATGAATGTACATTTTAAATTAATAACATAATTGAAAAAAATTTACTTATCAAATAAGATATGGTGTGTCAGATAAAGAAAAAATATTAAAAACTCTTTCTAGCTTACTAGAAACAGGAATTTTAACAGTTAATGACGTAAAAAAAGAATTGATAACTAATTTCGAATTTAAAAAAGATAGTATCATTAATAAGTTAGATCTTGTTTCTAGAGAAGAATTTGAGGCATTAAAAATATTAGTTGAAAAACAAGATGTTAAAATAAAAAAATTGTCTAAAAAAACTAAAAAGGCAAAGAGATCTTAACTTGTAATCCTCCGCTTTCACTTTTTGATAACTGAATATTTCCACCATGTGAATGAACTATATCCTCTACAATGGCCAAACCCAAACCAACACCTGATTTGTTCAGACTTCTACTTTTATCTAGTCTAAAAAACGGTTTAAAAACATTTCTATAATGCTCGATTGGAATACCTGGCCCATCATCATCAAATAAAACGATTGCTCTGTTAGGACTTTTTTGAACTGTCACAACAACATTTTTTCCATAAATAAGTCCATTATTTATAATATTTGTAAAACATCTTTGTAACGCATTTTTTCTTCCGTAAAAAGAAATTTCATCTTTAATAATAAATTTTAAATTTGAGTTTTTAATTCTGCTTTCTATTGTTTGAAATATATCTTTCAAAAAAACTTTTTCGGTATTTTCTTTCGCTTGAGTTTTAGCGAATTGGAGATAGTCGTTGAGCATATTTTCCATCTCATCGATATCTTTTGACATGTTATTTGAAATTTCTTTGTTATTAACCATTGCCAATTGTAATTTTAATCTAGTAAGAGGTGTTCTCAAGTCATGACTTATGCCTGAAAGCATTTCAGATCTTTGATTTAAATGTCTATTAATTCTTTTTGCCATTCTGTCAAATTCATAAGCAGCATTTCTTATTTCTCTTGCTCCAGAAGGCCTGAATTCATTTATGTAATCGCCTTTCCCAAATCTTTGAGCAGCCTTTGCTAGATTCGTGATAGGTCTAGTTTGATTTTTTAAAAAAAGGATAGCTATTAATATTAAAATTATCGAGGGTAATGTAATCCACAAAACAAATAATCGAACCGAGGAAGTTGCTATTCTCTCTTTTGGAAAGAAAAATTGCAAATGTTTATTGCCCGTTCTTATTCTCACTTCCACAATATCTAAGTAGTTTACAGTGTTGAACCAATAATTATCATTCCCAAAGGTAGACTTTAATTCTCTCCTCAATGATCTATCCATAGGACTAAATCTTCTCTCAAAAACTTCATTAGGGAAAGGTTCGTTAACTGAATTAATTACGAAATCAAAATTTTTTTTATAAATGTCAGTAAAGTAATTGATCTGATCTTTATTTTCAGTATTGTAAACATCGTTGAGTGTCTTTATTTCACCTACTAATGATCTAGTCATACCCTTATTGGCTTTAATCCATATACTGTCAAAAAAAACTACTGTTACTATTAATTGTAAAAGAATTGTAGGAGCAGCTACAATTATAAGAGATCTATAAAATAGACCCTTCGGTAAAATTTTTTTAAAAAAGTTATTCAATCCAGAGAACATATCCTGAACCTCTTATAGTTTGTAAATATTTTGGATTTTTTGGATCTATTTCAATTTTTTGTCTTAATCGAGTTATCATAACGTCAATTGATCTTTCTTGTAATATTCCTGATAATTCTCCAATTTTTGATCTTGAGTAAGTTTTGCCTGGATTTGATAACATTTCCATTAATATCTTTCTCTCAGTTACATTTATTTTTTTTTGACTATTGTTTAATTTTATTATCATTTTATTTAAGTCAATTATAGCATTTCCAACTGTATACTTTTTTTTGACATCAATTTTTACTTTTTTTGAGATAATATTTTTTATTCTTAATAATAATTCTTTTGGTTCAAAAGGCTTCCCAATGTAATCATCAGCTCCAATTTCAAGACCTTTAATTCTATTTTCAACCTCACCTTTCGCTGTAAGTAGAATTATAGGTGGACAATTCTTTTCTTTGATTTCTTTAGTAAGCTCATATCCACTTTGACCAGGCATCATTACATCAAGCACTATTAAATCAAATTTAAAATGACTCAATTTAGTTTTTGCACTTTGTGAGTCTTTGGCTGTCGAAACCAAAAAATTATTATCATTAAGATACTCTTTAAGAAGAGATCTTATACGATCGTCATCATCTACAACCAATATATGATTTAAATTATCCATTTATAATTTTCTTTAAAACCTCCTTAAATTTTATAACTGACTCTGGCTCGGAATTTTTGAGAGCATTGAATATTCTTTGTTTTTGTTTTTTATAAATTGTATCAAAAAATATTTTTCCATCTTTATCAAGATGTAATCTCTTTTTTCTAGTGTCAGTATCATCTTTAAGTTGTTTAATCATTTTTGATTTTAACAAATCTCTTATTACTCTATTAATACTCTGTTTGGTAATTTTAAGTTTATATATTAGTTCACCTAAACTTATACCTGGATTACTCTCTATAAGGTTTAAAGCTCTTAAATGTGCTGGTCCAAAAAATTTTTTTGATAATATATCTTTAGGATCGGAATATGTTTCCCTATATGCATAGTACAGTAATTGTATGAAATCTTTAATTTGTTCGTCTTTAAGGTAAAGTAAGTCTTTCATAATTGGTCAGTTATATTGACTTATTCTATTAACAAATATACTTTTTTATAACAAAAAAAAAGATATATTATTTTTTTCTATGGAAATGATACCCTACGATAAAAGATCAGGAAAAATTTGGTTTAACGGTGAAACCGTTAATTGGGAAAATGCAAAAATTCATGTTTTAAATCATGGCCTACATTATGCAAGCTGTGTGTTCGAGGGTGAAAGGGTATATGATGGAGAAATATTTAAATTAGAGGAGCATACAGAGAGACTTTTTTATTCAGCAAAAAGAATGGGAATAGAAGTTCCCTACAGTCAAAAAGAAATTAATGATGCTTGTAAAAATATTGTAAATATACAAAAAGTTAAAAACGGATATGTTAGACCAGTAATTTGGCGAGGTAGCGAAATGATGGCTATATCTGCTCAAAAAAATAAAATTCATGTTGCAATTGCTACTTGGGAATGGGGATCCTATTTTGATCCAAAATTAAAAGTTGAAGGTATTAAATTAAATATATCTAAATGGAGGCGCCCAGCACCAAATACTATACCATGGGATACAAAAGCAGCTGGGCTTTACATGATATGTACACTATCAAAACATGAAGCTGAAGCTCAAGGATTTACTGATTCTTTAATGCTTGATTATGAGGGAAATATTGCTGAAGCAACAGGGGCAAATATTTTCTTTAAATCTAAAGATGGTCAATTACACACTCCGACTCCAGACTCATTTCTAGATGGTATTACTCGAAGAGCAGTAATTGAAATAGCTAAATCAAAAAATATTAAAATTCATGAGAGAAAAATATCTCCTAATGAAATGGAAAAATTTGTTGGATGTTTCTTAACAGGAACAGCAGCAGAAATAACACCAGTCTCTAAGATAGATAAATACGATTTCAAGGTCTGTAATCTCATAAAAGACTTGAGTGATAGTTACCAAAATATGGTTAGAAAAAAGTCTGCTGCCTAAGATTTATCATCTTCACTCAAAGCATGATCTATACCTTTTACCAAATAACCGTATCCTGTATATAAAGTTAAGGCTGCTGAAAGCCACAAAAGAATTATTCCAATAGTTTGAGCGTTATAGTCCTGAAAGTTTATAATTTTATTACCAATATCTCCTGTTAATAGAACAGCTATTGCAAACATTTGTATAAATGCTTTTAGTTTTGATAAACTTGTTACTGGCATAGATATGCTTCCTTTAGCCAAGAACTCTCTTAAACCAGAAATTATAATTTCACGGGTTATAATTATTATAGCTGCGATTACTTCAAAATTTTTAATTGTACCGTTCATTATAAGCAAAAGGAGGGCAGTGGAGACTAGAATTTTATCAGCAATAGGATCTAACAACTCTCCAAGTTTTGACTCCTCTTTAAATAATCTGGCTAGAAGTCCATCTAAATAATCAGTGAAACTTGCTAAAACAAAAAGAAAAAAGGGAATAAGGTCACCAAAAAAACCAGGTAAAAAAAAAGTAAATATAAATATAGGAACTATTATTATTCTTCCTATTGTTAATATATTGGGAATTTTAAATTTCATTTTTATTCATGAAAGTAGTCATATATTTTTTTTGCAATACTTTCTTCAATACCTTCTACAGATTTTAAATCTTCTAAGCTAGCAGATTCTACTGATCTTGCTGACCCAAAATGATTAAGTAAAGATCTTTTTCTCTGTTTTCCAATCCCATCAATTTGATCTAGTAAAGATTTACTTAATCCTTTTTTTCTTTTAGCTCTATGAGTACTTATTGCAAATCTATGAGCTTCATCTCGCAATCTCTGTATAAAAAACAATAAGGGATCATTTTTTTTAAGAATATATTCTTTATTTTCATGGTATATTTTTTCTTCACCGGCATTTCTATTTTTACCTTTTGCAACAGCCAATATTGGCAAATCATGCAAACCCAGCTCATTTAATACTTCTCTACTCACTGAATATTGACCTTTCCCACCATCTATTAAAATTAATTCTGGTAAAGAAAGAGACCCAGATTTTTCCTTTATCGCTTTTGAAAATCTTCTAAACAAAACTTCCTTCATCATACCGAAATCATCATTTTTTACTTTTTCATTTTTTATATTAAATTTTCTATATCTTTTTTTTACAAAACCTTCATTGCCAAAACATATTAGAGCTCCCACGGAGTCACTACCTTGAATATGACTATTATCGTAAACTTCAATTAGATTTATATTATTATTCAAGTCAAACTTATTCGCTAAATTTTCTATTAAGTTGTTGTTACTTTCGGTTTGATAAAGTTTTTGTGTTAAAGCTTGTTTAGCATTTTTTTCAGCTAATTTTGATATATTTAATTCGTCCTTACTCTTCGCCTTTTTTATTAGGACATCTCTTTTTTCTTTTTGTGAAAAGGCATTTTCTAAAAGTTTTAAATCTTCAACTTCAGTATTTGTTATTATCATGGTTGGCACAACTTTATTTTCGTAAAATTGGGTTAAAAAAGAAGTCATGATTTCTTTTACATTGTCATCTGTATCGTGCTTTGGATAAAAAGCTTGATTTCCCCAGTTTTGTTTTGATCTAAAAAAGAATACTTGTATACAAGTTTTTCCTGACTCTTTGTAAATACTTACAACGTCTGCTTCATTTAAATTTGTTTGATTTATTTTTTGTGAAGTTTGAATTTGAGTTAAGGCTTTGATTCTATCTCTAGCTATTGCAGCTTTTTCAAAATCTAATTCTTTACTTGCTTGCTCCATGTCTTTAGATAAAGATTTTTGTATTCTTCTTGATTTGCCAGAAATAAAATCTATAGCTTCCGACACTGTTTTTTTATAATGAGACTCTTCAATGTGCCCAACGCACGGAGCAGAACATCTTTTAATTTGATATAAAATACATGGTCTCTCTCTATTTTTAAAAACGGTATCATCACAAACCCGTAGTTGGAAAATTTTTTGTAATATTTTTATTGTCCAATTAGCAGATCCAATTGAAGCAAACGGTCCAAAATAATATCCATTTCTAGATTTTTTTCCTCGCAATTTAGTTAGTTGAGGCCATTTATCTTTGTGACCAATATAAATATATGGAAATGATTTGTCGTCTCTCAACAAAATATTAAATCTTGGCTTATGTTTTTTGATAAGGTTAGCTTCTAGAAGAAGAGCTTCACTCTCATTATTAGTAGTAGTTACTTCAAGGTTATGTGTTAGAGAGAGCATTCTTTCGGTTCTTATTGGTAAGTTTGCGTCGGAAACGTAACTCTTAAGTCTATTAGGAATATTTTTAGCCTTTCCAATATATAAAATTTCCCCAGAAACACTTATCATTCTATAAATACCAGGATTTTTCGGTATAAGTGGAATTTTTTCTTTAATAATCTTCTTAC
>CACPLT010000024.1 GCA_902634845.1 uncultured Pelagibacteraceae bacterium | reverse complement strand
AAACTTCTTAGTACCATTTAGATCTAATCTAAAAATTCTCAACAATATATTATTTTTATCTGATGAAAAAAATAAAATTATCTTATTAGATATAAACAATGGAAAAAAAATTGATGAACTTTACACCCAACCCTCAAAAACAGTATCTAATTTTGAGAGCAATCTTGCTATTGATAAAAAAGATAATTTACTCTTTTTGTCAACAAGCGGATCCTTATATTCACTAAACTTCATAAATCAAAAAACAATTAATTGGATTCAAAATTTTAAAACTGAAAATGAAATTATTTTTAAAGGAAATCCTATAACTATTTTTAATAATAAAATTCTTGTTTCAACAAAAAACAATATTACTTTACTTAATGAAAATGGTTTACGAATGTGGGATAAAAATATTCAATCAAGTATTTCACCTATAATTTCGGGCAATATAATTTTCACTATAAATGATGATAATTACTTAATACTTATTGATAGTCAAAATGGACAAATTATATACTCTCAAAGTATTTATTTTATATTAAACAGGGACTTTAGAAAAGATTTTAAAAATAAAATTAAAAAAGTTAGTCAAATTTTTGTAAACAAAAACAAGCTTTTTTTAATTTCCAATAACTCGTATTTTATTGAGCTCAACATAGAAAAACAAATAAAAACTAATTCAATAAAAAAAAATCCATTTAATATTTCAACTGATATTATATTTTTGAATAAAGAAATGGTATTTATGAGTTCAAAAAATATTTATAAAGTCAATTAAGTTGAAGATTTGTTACTTAATAAAGAAAGTTGTGTAATCTTTTCATCTCCTAATTTATCAAGTGCCTTAATAGGATAATCACCAGTAAAGTAGTGATCACTAAATTGCGGATAATTATTATTTCTTTTCTCATTTAATAAAGCTTTATACAAACCTTCAATACTTAAAAAATCACAACTTGTTGCATCTAAGAATTCACAAATTTCCTGTTTTGTTTTATTACTCGACAAAAGTTCCTTTTTAGTAGGCATATCTATTCCATAAAAATCAGGGTACTTAATTTCTGGACAAGCTATTCTAACGTGGACTTCTTTTACTCCTGCTTTGTAAAGCATTTTTACTATTTTGCTACAAGTAGTTCCACGAACTAATGAGTCATCTATAAGAATAACTGATTTATTTTTTAAAATACTTTTTGTAGAACTTAATTTTAGCTTTACTCCAAAACTTCTTATGTTTTGTGTAGGCTCTATAAAAGTTCTACCAACGTAATGATTTCTTATTAAACCCAACTCAAATTTAATTTTTGAAGATTGAGAATAGCCAATAGCCGCCGGGACTCCAGAGTCAGGGACCGGTATGACCATATCCGCATTAACTGTTGACTCTTTCGCTAACTCCTCTCCCAATCTTTTACGATACTCATATGCACACTCACCACTAAGTATACTGTCAGGTCTTGAAAAATAAATATATTCAAAAACACAGGGTCTAGGTTTAATTTTGTTAAATGGTTTAAAACTCTTTATTTCATTATTTTCAATAACAACCATCTCTCCATTTTCAACTTCTCTTATAAATTTTGCATCTACAATATCTAATGCGCAAGTTTCAGATGCAAATATGTATGAATTCCCTAATTTTCCAATCACGAGAGGTCTTATTCCAAGAGGATCTCTAATTCCTATTAATTTTTTATTTGTAAGCGCGACAAGAGCGTAGCCGCCCTGAATTTTAAACAAAGCTTCAGTAATTTTATCTAAAATTTTCTCTCTTTTTGATTGAGCGATTAACTGAACTATAGTTTCTGTATCACTTGTGGTTCGAAAAATTGATCCATTTTTAACTAGATCAGTTCTTAAAGTGATTGCATTAGTTAAGTTTCCATTATGTGCAATACTTAAACCTCCATGGTACAAATCTGCAAAAAAGGGTTGAATATTTCTCAGTGAAGTTTCGCCAGTGGTCGAGTATCTGTTATGTCCAATAGCAGCTCTACCTGGAAGCTTTTTAATTGTCTCAATATCTGTAAAATGATCTCCAACTAAACCTTGTCGCTTTTCGGAGTGAAAGCTCTTTCCATCAAAAGAAACTATGCCACATCCCTCTTGTCCTCTGTGTTGTAAAGAATGTAAACCTAAAGCAACTAAACTTGAAGCATCCTCGTGATTGAATATGCCAAATACACCACATTCTTCCCTTAATTTATCAGATTTAAATTTTTTCAATTTTTTCTTTCGTATCAATGAAATCTTCACTAGATGGAAATTCTTCTATTAAAATTTCACTTCCCTTATTTATTAAGTCAAAAGTAATAGCTTTCTCAGCTGATATACCCCAATTTTGAAAAGGATAAAACCAATTTAATATAGAAAATATACACACTGCAACCACATAACCTTTAAAAAATCCAAATAACACACCAAATATTTTATCTATCGATCCAACTCCAGTCCAAGTAACAGCTTTACCCAAAGCTTTACCAGTAACAATAGTAATAAATAAAGTAAAAATAAATATTACTATTCCTAAGCCAATATTATTAACAAATTCAGATTCTATATATTCACTAACTGTAGGTTGAAGTTTAGGGACCAAAATAATTGTCACAATAGTTGAAAGAACCCATTTCATAAATGAAATAAGACTTAACGAAAAACCTTTTAAAAAACATTGGATGACACAATAAAAAAAAATTATTGTTACAATTAAATCAAATAAATTTAAACTTCCAATTATACTAGTAATAAAATCACCCATTAAATTAGTTTATTTTCTTCTTCACCGAAGGGCTTATAAATTAATAATAATTTAGGCAATAATGTTAGCACAGACATCATGGCTAATAACATAGCTATCCCGGTGAAAACACCAAAATAAATTGTTGGAATAAAGTTAGATAAAATTAGTATTGAAAATCCAAAAACAATAGTTATAGAAGTATTTAATATTGCAATGCCTACGGTGCTGTGACATCTATCTAAAGTTTTTTCGTAGCTATTTATTTTTTTAAATTCCTCTTTAAATCTGTATATGTAGTGTATACTGTTGTCCACAGCTATACCTATTGTTATAGCTGCAATTGTTATTGTCATCATGTCCAGGGGAATTTCCATCAACCCTATTATTCCTAGAATAAAAAAGGCTGCTATGAAATTTGGAACAATTCCTATTAAAGATAGGGTAATATTTCTAAAAAGTACAAAGAACATTGCAAAAATACCTAACATTACTATCCCAAGAGTTAGAATTTGTGATTTAAATAAACTTTGAAGTAAATTATTGAATAATATTAACACTCCGGCTAATTTATATTCATCTTTTTCTAAGCCTATTTTTGATTGAAGTTCTAGGTTAATTTTTTTGATTAATTCATTTCTGCGTAAGTTGTCTTGAGAGTCTTTTATTCTTACAGATATTCTTGCTTCATCTTCATCTACCGAAATGTAAGGAGAAATAACTTCTTTTTTTATTTCATTTGGAATTTTACTATATAAAACTGCTATTTCTAAACTTTGTAATTCTTTTTTATTTAAGTCTTCAGCAACTCTTAAAATTGAGCCAAATGACAAAACTTTTCCGATTTCTGGTAAAGAGTCTAAATAATCATGAACTTTTAAAATTTTATCCATTTTATCTCGAGTAAACCAGTATTTCGCTTTATCTTCAGTATTTTCAACGTCTTCATCCCACTCAGAAAATTCATCGTCATTTTTTTCGTTATTCTGTTTTTTTGGAAATTTAATAATTACATTCAAAGGGGTAGTCCCTCCAAGTTCATCATCAATTTTTTTCATCCCTTTATAAATTTCAGTTTCTTTATCAAAATAGTTTATAAAACTATTTTCTACCTCTAATTTAAGGATACCCACAATACTTGCTATTATTATTAAAGTTGTAATACTAAATAAAAAAATACTATTTTTTTTTGCAAAAGACCCAAGAGAATTTGTGATAAAAGATTTTTCTGTATCTTTAATATCAATTTCATTTTCAGATGAAAAAATATTTAATAAGCAAGGCAAAAGAAGGAATGTCACAATAAGTGAGACTATTAAACCTAAAGTCATCATCCAACCAAAGTCTATAATAGGTTTTATGCCACTGAAAATTAAAGATAAAAAGGCACAAATAGTTGTAAGCACAGTGTAAAGAATAGGCAACATCATTTTTTTACTTGCCTCTAATACCGCTTCTGTTTTTGTTAAATTAGGTAATTCTGTCTTTAATTGTAGAAATCTTACAGTAACATGAATATTCATCGCCATATTAAGTATTAACATTAAAGCAATAAAATTTGATGAAATTACTGTTACTTTCCATCCAATCATGCCCAACAAACCAATCATGATTATAACTGAGGTAGAACAACCCAAAAGCGGCATTGCTACCCATTTTAAATTTTTAAATATAAGCCAAAGGGTTATGATAATAAAAATAAATACCCCAAAACCAAATACAACTATATCGCTTTTTATATAACTCATCATATCATCTGCTATCATCGGGATACCACCCAAATGTATCTTAGCATTATCACCATATTTAGTTATTATATTTCTTATCTCTGTTATGTTTTGATGATTTCTTTTGTTATATAAATTCTTATAACTTTCATATTCTTTTATAAATTCTTTATATTTCTTTTTTTCAGAGGTGCTTTGTTTTTTTTCTTCTCTTTCAAAAAAATATTTTTCTTTCATCTGTAGATATTCATTTAGTCTTTCGTCTTTTTTTAAATAAATAACCACACCAGAGGTTTTGCCATCTTTACTAATGACGTAATCTCTATATATAGGGCTGTTAATTATTTCCTCAAACCCGCGGTTTTTATCAAGATTTGGATAAGAAAGGGTTTTATAATTTTTCAACCTCTCCATTAAAGGTTCATCACTGCTTTTGAGCAAAGGGACGTCAATTATTGTTATAACACTGTCTACCCAAGTAAGTTTTTCAATTTTTGACTTTAAAAGCTGTATATTTATTATTGTGTCTTCATCTGTAAAACTTGTTACTGGTGAATAAGTTAAAAAAAGAAAATCTTTTGATCCGTATCTATTATTTACCTCGCGTAGATATTTTAAATCTTTATCACCTTCGAGTAATAATGCATCAGATGATGCGTCCAGATTAAAATTTTTGGAAAAATAAAAAGATGCTACTACAATTATTGAAATCAATAAAAGTGTAAATTTATGAAAATCTGAAATTAATTTGCTATAAAGTTTTAAAAACATAGGCAAATAAATGATATATCTTAAAATCGAAAAAAATGAAAAATGTTATTTCATCTACGATTTCAAATCTTTGAATTTTGTATACATTCCTTCGAATTCTACCTGAATATTTCCAGTTGGCCCGTGCCTCTGTTTGCCTATTAATATCTCTGCTAAACCAGCTATATCACTCATTTTTGACTGCCATTCTGCGTGTTCTATAGAACCAAGCTTTGGCTGCTTTTTTTCTTCGTAATACTCTTCTCTAAAAACGAATAATACAACGTCAGCATCTTGTTCAATAGAACCTGATTCTCTTAAATCTGCTAATTGTGGTTTTTTATCATCCCTTTGTTCAACTGCTCTTGATAATTGAGATAAAGCAAGAACAGGTACACTTAATTCTTTTGCTAAAGCCTTTAATCCTTGGGTTATTTCAGAAATTTCTTGTACTCTTCCATCATTTCTTTTTGAACTAGTTCTCATAAGTTGAATGTAATCAACAACAATTAAACTAAGACCAAATAATCTTTTTATTCTCCTTGCCCTGTTACTTAAAGTAGATATTGTAATTGCTGGTGTTTCGTCAATATATAATGGGAGCTCATAAATATCTCTTGAGGTTTCAATATATCTTCCGAGCTCCTCTTCAGTGGCTTTTCCTCTTCGTATATCATTTGATTTTATACGTGATTGTTCTGATAAAATTCTTGTTGAAAGTTGTTCAGACGACATTTCAAGAGAAAAAAAAGCGACAGACGATTTGGTACCTTTCGATTGAATATTTTTAGCTGCATGATAAGCAATGTTAGTTGCTAATGCAGTTTTTCCCATAGATGGTCTTCCAGCAATAATTACTAAATCAGATTTATGTAATCCACCTAATTTTTCGTCTAAATCAGTTAATCCAGTAGGAACCCCAACTATTCCTTGATCATTCTTCATTGCTTGCTCTGCCATAATTATTGATTGATCAAGAGCTAAGTTAAATTTTATAAATGATTGAGAAAAAGATCCTCTTTCTGCTAAATCAAATAAAGATTTTTCAGCATCTTCAATTATCAAATCAGATGACTTATCATCTTGAGAGTTTAAACTATCATCTTTAATATTGTGAGATATTTGAACAAGTTCTCTTTTAACATAATTTTCATGTACTATTTTAGCATAATCAAGTGCTTGTTTTACTGAAGATGAGAATCTAGTTAGTTTAACTAAGTATTCAACACCACCGACGTCATCTAACCCTTGATTTTTTTCAAAAAAATTTTTAAGTGTTATAGGATTTGCTATCATCCCTTTACTATTTAAATTTTCAATAACTTCATAAATTTTTATATGTATCGGATCATAGAATTTTTCAGAAGAAATAATATTTGCGATTTCATCAATTATATCGTTATTTACCAAAACAGAACCAAGGAGATGTTGTTCAGCCTCGATATTAGATGGTATTTCTTGATTGAATTGTTGATTTTTTGCAATATCTAATTTTTCCATATTAACATTCTATTCAAAATGAAAATATTTTACACTTTAAGTTACACACCTTTTTTTCAACCTGTGGAAAAAATTTATTTACTTTGAAGCTTATCTAGTTTCTCTACTAAAAGTGAAATTTTGGTTTGAACCTCTGAATGTAGGACGATGTTAATATCGAACTGTCCCACTTTATTTATTTCTTTTTTGATAATTATCTCAGATGGTCCTATTTCTGTTTTTAATTCCTCTTGTATTATTTTGGAAATTTCTTTGGGCTTAATCGATGCGTATAGGTCACCATTTTCTTTAATAGCCTTGTATATTTTTATTTTCTTGTTTTTAATCTTATTGGCCTTTTCGATAAACTTATTTTTTATTTCCGTATTTTTTTTATTTAACTCTGATTTATTTTTATTTACTAGTTCAATATTCTCCTTATTTGCTCTTAATGCTTTATTCTTTTTGAGCAAAAAATTTCTTGCGTAACCATTTTTAACTTTAACTAAGTCTCCGATTTTTCCCAGCTTTGATATGTTTTCTAATAAAATTACTTGCATAATATTTATAGTATCCCCAATATTTTGGCTTTTTTAATTTCTCTAGCTAATTTTTTTTGCTTTCCTAAAGAGACATTACTTATCTTGGAAGTAATAATTTTATTTGTTTCTGTTATATATTTTTGAAGCAACGATACGTTTTTATAATCTATTACAGGTGCATTTTTTACTGAAAAAGGACATTTTCTTGAAAATCTTGCATCACTTTTTTGAAAAAGACTCAATTTATTGAGTGAATTTTTTGAATTTTTAAAATTTTTTTTTCTTTTTTTCATTAGCTTTTATTTTTCGAAAAATACTCTGTTTTAAGATCGAGTTTTTTGTATTTTACTGTTAGAAATCTCACAATGTTACTATCAAGTTTCGTCTTTGACTTAATTTCATTCAATGTTTCTTGTTTTGCCTCCATTTTAAAATGTAAGAAGTAACCCTTAGTATAATTTTTTATTTTTCTTTTAAAGTTAAGCAATCCCCACTTTTCAATTTTTAAAACTTTGCCTAAATTTTTATTAATTAAATCCTCATATTTCTTTTCGATAGAATCAACATCCTTTTGGGACAGATTTTGTTTCGCTATAAGTGTGTGCTCGTAGAAATTCATATAAATAAGTATTAATATTTAGCGGGTTTTATACTATTATAAAAAAGTCATTTCAACATCAATTATAAGCATGTATATCAATTAAAATGAAAGCAATTATATTTCCAGGTCAAGGTTCTCAAAAAGCAGGTATGGCATCAGAGTTTTATAGCAATTTCAAGATAGTAAAACATATTTTTGATCAAGCAAATAACGCTCTCAAATTTGATTTATCGAAAATAATTTTAAATGGATCAGATGAGGATCTTAAAAAAACTGAAATAACACAACCGGCAATTTTAACTACGAGTTTTGCAATATATTCTGTTTTAAAAAAGGAATTTAATTTTGATCTATCCAAAATAAAATATGTAGCAGGTCACTCGCTAGGAGAATATAGCGCATTGGTAGCTTCCGGGTCTTTGAGTCTAGAAGATGGAGTAACTCTCGTTCACGAAAGGGGCAAGCTTATGCAAGCTGCGGTCCCAGAGGGTCAAGGTGCTATGTTAGCTGTTATGGGAATTAATACAAAAGAACTAAATTTAATTATAAAAGAGTTAGATCAAAAAAAAGGTATTTGCGAGATTGCAAATGATAATTCTCCAGGTCAAATAATTTTGAGTGGAAGCAAACAAAGTTTAGTTGATTTCAGCAATTATTTAAAATCTGAAAAAAAGAGATCAATATTTCTACCTGTTAGCGCTCCATTTCACTGCTCATTAATGAAACCTGCAGCAGAAAAGATGAAGCATTTTTTACAAAAAACAAAATTTCAAAATCCAAATTTAAAGTTAATTAGTAACGTCACCGCTTTACCTACAGAAAATGATGAAGAAATTAAAAGTTTATTATACAAACAAATTTTTTCACAAGTAAGATGGAGAGAAAGCGTTGAATACATGATAAAAAATGATATTAATGATTTCATTGAAATTGGACCTGGAAAAGTATTAAGTGGTCTTGTAAAAAGAATAAATGATCAAGTATTAACTAGAAGTTTAACTAAAATTGATGATATAAAAAACTTATAATGATAAATTTAAAAAATAAAAAAGTTTTAATCACTGGTGCCTCTGGAGGAATAGGCGGAGCTTTAGTAAAAAAATTTTTATCTTTAAATGCTGCAGTCTTAGGAACAGGCACTAATTCTGTTAAACTTGAAAAATTACAAAAAGATTTTAAGGACATTAAAGTTAAAAAATTTGATATTTCATCACATTCAGAAATAGAGAAATTCATAGATGATGCCTCAGAAGAATTAGGGGGATTGGATATTTTAGTAAATAACGCAGGAATAAATAGAGACAATTTATCATTAAGAATGAAAAATGATGAATGGCAAAAAGTAATTGATGTTAATTTAACCTCGACCTTTTTATTAACAAAATATGCAATTAAAAAGATGATGAAAAGTAACTCTGGAAGGGTAATAAATATAACTTCAATTGTTGGACACACAGGAAATTTTGGTCAATCAAATTATGCTGCTTCAAAAGCAGGTATAATTGGAATGTCAAAAAGCTTGTCTGTTGAGTACGCCAAAAAAAATATTACAATAAATTGTGTTTCTCCAGGGTTTATTGTTTCAGATATGACTAATAGCATCCCTGAAAAAATAAGGTCAATACTTCTCGCTAAAATACCGATGGGCAAAATGGGTTCTGGGGATGACGTGTCTAATTGTGTAGCTTTTTTAAGTTCTGACGAAGCCTCTTATATTACAGGGGAAACAATTCATGTTAACGGCGGAATGTATATGGCTTGACAATTTGTATTAATAATCTTAGTAAGATTGTAATAACAAAAATAAGGAAAATTCATGTCAAAAGAAATTGGTTCAAAAGTAAAAAAAATAGTTGCAGATCATCTTGGTGTAGAGGAAGAAAAAGTTGTTGATGAAGCAAGCTTTATAGACGATCTTGGAGCCGACAGTTTGGATACTGTAGAGTTAGTAATGGCCTTTGAGGAGGAGTTTGGTTCAGAAATTTCTGATAGTGAGGCTGAAAAAATACTGACTGTAGGTGATGCAATTAAATTTATTGAGAGCAAGTCTGCTCAATAGAATTGAGAAGGATTAAATTTGGGTTTCAATATTGTACTTTCTTCACCATCTGGTGCAGGTAAAACTACAATTACAAAAAAAATAAGTCAAAAGTATCCAAATATTAAAATTTCAATATCGCACACAACTAGAAAACCTAGACCTAATGAAATTGATGGCGTTGATTATCATTTTGTAAATACAGAACAATTTCAAAATCTTATAAAAGAAAACAATTTTTATGAATATGCCAAAATATTTGACAATTATTACGGTACATCAAAAAAATCTGTAAATAAACTTCATCAAGAAAATTATGACGTTATATTCGATATAGATTGGCAAGGAACAAAACAACTGTCACAATATAACGAATTGAACCTGATCAAAATATTTATTTTACCGCCAGATAAACAAGAACTTAAAAATAGACTGATAA
>CACPLT010000023.1 GCA_902634845.1 uncultured Pelagibacteraceae bacterium | reverse complement strand
TAAGAATGATTTTTGGTGCTACGCAGGTCCCGTTATGTATTTCGTTAAATGCTTCAGAACCTTTTTTAAGATCTCTATATTCTATCCAACCTAGATCACCTAGTTTTTTATTAGAGAGAATATCTAAAGTATTTTTAAAATCGTTGTTTGTGTAGCAGTAAGTTCCAACAAGAGTAACCTCTTGAATAGTTAATTTTTTAAAATTAAAATCTCCTGTCGGTTGAGTTAATCCAATATGTATTATAGTACCCCCCGGAGCGATTGATTTTATTGCCTGCTGACGTGTAACTTCTAAACCCACAGACTCTAATATTAAATCAAAGTTATTTTCTTTTATGGATTTATCATCAGGAGAAACAAAACTTGCCGAAAGGTATTTTTTGCACTCATTAAGTCTTTTTTTATTTGGATCAGACATAATGATATTTTTGGAATTTTTTTCTTTGTTAAGAATTAAACCACAAAGAAGACCTATGGCCCCTGCTCCTTGAATTAAAATTTTACTCTCTGATAAAGATTTTTTTAGATTTTGTTCAGCTAATAGGACGGCATGAAGAGCAACTGCTGTTGGTTCAGCTAAAGCGGCCTCTTTAATATTTAGTTTCTCTGAAATCTGAAAAATATTCTTTTCAGGCACAGAAACCAATTCAGCTAATCCACCCTCTCTTTTAATCGGTGTACTCATACCAATCATTGTTCTTTCAGGGCACAAATGTTCTCTATTATTTTTACAATATTCACATTTATCACAACTTATAAGTGGATTAACGACAACATTTTTATCTTTTAATTTGCCATCTAAAGCTTTGCCACTTATTTCGTGTCCAAGAATTAATGGTGGAACTCTTCTTTCGTCTTGTCCATGGAAAGCATGCATATCAGAACCACATATGCCCGAAGCTTGAACTTTTATGATATTTTCACCAGGTTTTGGTGTTGGGTCTTTTTCTTCTCTGTAATCTATTTTTTGTGTTCCAGTGTAAACTAATGCATGCATTAATTAGAGAAACCGTATTTCCTTAATCTAATATCCGCTGTTCGCGCGTGAGCTTCCATTCCTTCAGCTCTACCAAGTCTTGCTGCTGTTGCTCCAACAACTTTTGTTGCATCTTTTGTCATTCTTTGGAAAGTTAATGTTTTAATAAATTTTCCAACGAATAGTCCGCCAGTATATCTTCCGCCGCCTTTTGTCGGTAATATATGATTTGTTCCTGAACATTTATCTCCATATGCTACTGTAGTCTCTTCACCTAAAAATAACGAACCGTAATTTCTTAATCTCTTTAACCACCAGTCTAATTTTTCTGCGTGAACTTCTAAGTGTTCAGAAGCATATTTATCACTCACTTCTGCCATTTCCTCATTAGTATCGCAAAGAATTACTTCGCCATAATCTTTCCAAGCAGCAGTAGCATTTACTTTTGCAAGTTCAGGTAATTCATTAATCAACTCTGGTACTCTTTTCATCGTAAAATCTGCTAACTCTTTATCTGTGGTGAATAACCATGCTGGAGAATTATATCCATGTTCCATCTGACCAACTAAATCAACGGCTACGATTTCTTTGTCAGCAGTCTTGTCTGCAATTATTGCAATTTCAGTAGGTCCAGCAAATTGATCAATTCCTACTTTTCCGTAAACAATTCTTTTAGCTTCAGCTACATATTGATTTCCAGCTCCAACAAGAAAATCAACTGGAGGGTTTTTGAAACAACCATGTGTCATTGAACCTATTGCTGCAACTCCTCCCAAATTCATAATTACATCTGCACCACAATGATTAGCAGCAAAAATAATTCCTGGATTAGCTCCATCTTTATCTTTTGGTGGACTTGCACAAATTATAGTTTTAACACCAGCTACTTTAGCAGGAGTAATAGCCATCACGGCCGACGAAATATGAGCATATCTTCCGCCTGGAATATAACAACCAGCCGTATCAACTGGAATTAATCTTTGTCCAGCGAACAATCCTTTGGACAACTCAACTTCAAAATCATTATTCATGCTTTTCAATTGATGCTCCGCGAATTTTCTAATTCTATCATGAGCAAATTTGACATCATCTTTAGTTTTTTGATCAACTTTTTTTATAGCTTCTTCAATTTTCTCTTTAGAGACAATAACTTCGCCCTCATACTTATCAAACTTTTTATTTAATTCTTTAAGAGCAACTTCTTTTCTTTTGGCAATATCATTTAAAATGTCTTGCACAGCTGCCTGTGTTTTATGATCATCCGTTTCCGGAGTTTTAGCTGCCTTTTTTATATATTTAACTGCCATAAAGTAATGTTGGTAACCACAAAGCAATTTGTGGAAATAGTACTATTAATACTAATCCAATAATTTGCAAGACCATAAATTGCATCATTCCAAAATAAATATCTTTTAAATCCCATTCAGGTACAACTCCCTTTAAAAAATAGGCTGAAAGTGCCACTGGAGGAGACAACCAGGCGGTCTGCAGGTTGACAGCAACCAATATTGCAAACCATGTTAAATTAAAACCAAGCGCCTCTACTAAAGGTAAAATAATAGGGATAATAATCATTACTATTGGTACCCACTCTAAAGGCCAGCCTAATAAGAATATCATTACCATTATCATAGCTAAGATAAGATATTTATTCATTTCTAAACCCAATAAAAATTCAGTAAGTAAAGTTGGCGTTCCTAATCTAGCAAATACCGCTCCAAAAAAATTTGATGCAGCAACTAAGACCATTATAAGAGCTGTTATTTCTAAAGTTTTGACTAAAGCTTCTTGTAATTTTGGCAATGTTAATTTTTTGTATGCTATAGATAAAAGAAGTGCTCCCATTGCTCCACATCCAGCTGCTTCTGTTGGGGTAGCAAAACCAAACAAAATACTTCCTAACGCTGCAAAAACTAAAGCTGCTGGTGGTACTAAGCCTAAAAAGAATTCAATCCAGACTTTCGTCATACTTGTTGCTCTCATATCTTCAGGTAACGGTGGACCTAATTTTGGATCCATCATGCATCTTATTGTTGTGTAAGCTGCGTATAATGTAGCAAGAAGAATTCCTGGAAAAATTGCTGCTGCAAATAAATCTATAACAGGAATTTCCATAATTGGTCCCATAACAACAAGCATAATGCTTGGAGGAATTAATATACCTAATGTTCCTCCAGCAGTGATAGTTCCTGCTGCTAGTCTAACATTGTAACCTGACCTGTTCATTGACTTAGCAGCCATAATTCCTAAAATTGTAACTGAGGCACCCACTATTCCTGTTGCTGCTGCGAATATAACTGAAACAAATAAAACTGCGTAATAAAGAGATCCTCTAACCTTTGCCAACATTAATTGAAAGGCTGAAAATAATCTTTCCATTAATCCAGCTTGCTCCATCATAATTCCCATAAAGACAAAGAGCGGGACGGCGGCGAGGGTTTGTTCGGTCATCACCATGGAAAACTGTAGTGTCATTAAATAAAATACAAGTTTTCCAAATCCTAAATAACCAAATACAAAGCCTAAAAAAATTAAAGTAAATGAAATTGGAAAACCAACAAATATTGCAAAAAGCATTACTCCAACTAAAATAAATCCTAATACTGCTGGATCAATTAATTCTGCAATCATTTACTTTCTCCTGGCCACTCACCTTTTTTTGCAGCCCAATAACTTTTCAATAATTCTGAAACTCCTTGGATAAGAAGAAAAAGTATACCGATTAATAAACAAGTTTTTATTGGCCACATATAAGGCATCCAAGTCGTATCCATACCTCGCTCTCCTCTTCTAATTGACTCGCCCACATAGCCAACGGTCATGTAGAAAAATACAAATAATCCTGGGAAGTAAAATAGAATGTATAACCAAAAATCAATTAGACCTTGATTTTTGACTTTAAAATTTCTGTATAAAAAATCTGCTCGAATGTGAACTCCTCTTGAGAGAGCATAAGCTGCTCCAAGCATAAATAGAGCTCCATATAAAAATCTGCTAATATCATAAGCCCAAATTGTGGGCGCTAAAAATAATTTTCTCATTATGACTTCGTAAGTCATTGCTAAAATCAAAGGCATTAATATCCAACAAACTATATTGCCAACCCACTTGCTAAACTTATCTATTGATGTAATTGTTTTTGCCATCCACATAGGCATATCAGCTGGCATTTGACCCGAACCACCTCGCCTTTCGGCAATCATTTCATCTGAGATATCTAATTTTGTTGGTTTGTCATTCATAGTTCATTTTAAACAATTAGAGCGGACTTTAAAAGCCCGCTCTAATACTTCTTTAATTATTTTATTACTTTAATGTCGCTGCGTGAGCCATTCCTAGCTTAGCATTTGACATTTGTGCACCACTCCAGAATGGAACAGCAATATCAGCAAATTCTTTCATTGATTTGTAAACTTTAGCGAAAAATTTATTTTCTGCTGCGTTTTTGTTCAATGTTTTCTTCGCTGCTGCCATATATTCTTTAAAGTAGTCTGTAGGAGTGTCTTCTAAAATTACTCCGTGCTTAGTAGTTAATTCTCTTAAAGCTTTTCCATTTTCATAGATTCTGTAGCTTAAAGATTTAGCTAATGAAGCGTTTGCAGCTACTTCAAGAGATTTTTTCTCATGAGCAGTCATTTTTTTGTAAGTTTTTCCAGTAATATAAAAGTCAGCATTTACTACTACTTGGTGTAAACCTTGTAGATAGTAGTGTTTTAATACCTTTTGGAAACCAAATGTTAAATCTGGTTTAGGGCAACACCACTCTGCTGCATCGATAGTACCTGCTTGTAATGCTGGTAAAATGTCTCCACCACCCATTGCTACAGATGCAATACCGATATCTTTATATGTTTGACCAGGAATTCCTGGAGGAGTTCTGAATTTATATTTTCTAAAGTCAGCCATATCTTTAATTGGTTTTGGAAACCAACCTAAAGCTTCTGGTCCAACTGGTTGAAGCATAAATCCTTTTATGTCTCTTCCCATTTCTTTCCATAATTGGTCGTACAACTCTTTTCCACCACCGTACTGAAACCATGATAAAAATGCTAAATTGTCTATACCTACTCCACCACCTGCTACTGGCGAACCAAATAACATAGCTGCTGGATGGTCACCTGACCAATAGTGTGTCCAGGCAAAACCACAATCGATTAATCCTTTATCAACTGCGTCTAATGTTTCTTTTACTCCTACAACAGCACCTGCTGGTAAAATTTCAAATTTTAATGAACCATCAGTTAATTCTGTTACAGTGTCAGTAAAGTCCTTTAACATTTTTACTTCATCAGCTTTAGTGTTAAGAACGGTCTGACATTTTAATGTCTTAGCGTTTGCTGAAGTTATAGAAAAACCTATAAATACAGCTAAACCTAAAACAATTGATAATAGTCTTCTCATTTATCCCCCGTTAGGTTTGTTTATTTTTTCGGTAGTATGTTGGATTGAATTGATAGAGTCAAACACTAGTCTTTAAACCATAGGTTGTAGTAGACTTATTGGTAATATTAAATTTTCTAATTTATAAGATAAATATCATGGAGGAATTCGATTATATAATCATTGGTGCAGGATCGGCAGGATGTGTTTTAGCAAACAGGCTTACTAGTAAGGAAGAGAATAAAGTTTTGCTGCTCGAGGCTGGAGGTAAAGATAATTATCCATGGATACACATTCCAGTTGGGTATTATAAAACTATGCACAATCCTAAAGTAGACTGGTGTTTCCATACAGAAAAAGATGAAACCATGAATAATAGATCAATTAGATACCCAAGAGGCAAAACTTTAGGCGGAAGTTCCTCTATTAATGGTCTTTTATGGATTAGAGGTCAAAGTAATGACTATGATAATTGGAGACAAATGGGAAATAGCGGATGGGGATGGAATGATGTTCTACCTTATTTTTTAAAATCTGAAAATAATGAATTAGGTAAAAATGAATTTCATAACGATAGCGGACCAATTATGGTTTCTAATAAAAAAATTAATCTAAAAATGTTAGATGAGTTTCAAAATGCAGCTGAAGAATGTGGAATTCCAAAAACTAATGATTTTAATACTGGAGATAATACTGGGATAGGTTTTTTTCAATTTACCACAAATCATAACAAGTCTTTACTAAAATTAAGATGTAGTGCTGCAAAAGGATATTTAAATCCTGTAAAAAAAAGAAATAATTTAAAAATCATAACTGGGGCACACGTTCAAAAAATTAACTTTGATGGAAAAAAAGCAGAAAGTGTAAGTTTTTACCGGGGCGATAAAGTTGTTACCGTTAAAGCCCGAAGAGAAATTATTTTGTCAGCAGGTTCGATAGGATCACCTCATATACTTCAAGTTTCCGGTGTGGGGGACTCAAATAAACTTAAAAAAAATGGCATACAAACTATTCATGAATTAAAAGGTGTTGGTAAAAATCTGCAAGATCACTTAATGTTTAGACCAGTCTATAAGGTAAAAAATTTGAAATCGTTAAATGGTAAAATAAATAGTTTATTTGGTAATTTTTTAATCGGTTTAGAATATCTATTTAAACAAAGTGGACCTATGACAATGGGAGCAAGTCAAGTTTGTGGATTTGCTAAAAGTGACCCATCAAAAGAGACACCTAATTTACAATTTCATGTTCAACCAATTAGTACAGATATTTTAGGAGCATCAAAACTTCACGACTTTGATGGTATCACTCCAACTGTTGCAAATATTAGACCTTCAAGTAGGGGAGAAATTTCAATAGTAAGTAATGACAGCAGAGTAAATCCCAAGATTAAAATGAATTACTTGTCTACACAAGATGATCGAATAGTTGCGGCTCAAGGACTAAAACTTGTAAGAAAAATTATGTTAGAGACCGAAACTTTTAAAAAATATGAACCAGAAGAGTATAGACCTGGTGTTCATATTACTGATGATGAAGAATTGGTAAAAGCTGGTAGCGAGTTTACCCAAACTATTTTTCACCCCGTGGGCACGTGTAAAATGGGTAAAGATGATGATGCAGTTGTTAATGATAAATTATATATGCATGGACTTAAGAATTTAAGAGTGATAGATGCTTCAATAATGCCAAATATTACTTCAGGAAATACCAACGCTCCAACAATAATGATTGCTGAAAAAGGTGCAGAATTTATTTTGAATAATCAAACTCAATGACAGAAGAATTAATAATTTTAATACAGATAATATTTATTGATCTGGTCTTAGCTGGTGATAACGCAATTATTATTGGTATGGTTGCCTCAAAGTTTGACCCTGACAAAAGAAAAAAAATAATTTTTTGGGGTATTAGTGCTGCAGTTATTTTAAGAATATTATTCACATTAATTACAACTTATTTATTAATGATCACCGGCCTTAGATTAATTGGAGGTATTTTGCTTCTTTATATTTGTTACAAATTATACGTTGATGTAATTAAGGGCCAAATTGAAAAGAAAGATATTAAAGTTGATAATAGTTCATTTAGTAGAGCAATTTTTACAATTATTATGGCTGACGTTACAATGAGTCTTGATAATGTATTGAGTGTTGCTGGAGCAGCAAAAGGTCATTTTATGTTATTGGTATTTGGCTTAGCTTTATCAATTGCGTTAATGGCATTCGCAGCTAATTTGATAGCTAGATGGATTGAAAAATATAAATGGATTGGATGGTTGGGTTTATTAGCTATACTATTTGTAGCAATAGATTTAATATACACTGATTTAAAATTGATTTTATAAATATGTATCTAAAAAAATATAATTTAAAGGGAAAATATTCATTAGTAACTGGAGCAGGTAAAGGTCTAGGAAGAGCTTGCGCTATAGCTTTAGCTGAAGCGGGTTCAAATTTGATTTTAATTAGTAGAACACAAAAAGACTTGGACTCGGTATCGAAAATAGCCAAAAAATATAAAGTAAAAAGTAAAACCTATATATGTGATTTAACAAATTATATGAAGCTTAAAAAAATAGTTGAAGAACAAAAAAAAATTGATGTTTTAATAAATAATGCAGGGACAAATATTCCTGAACATTTTTTAAAAATTCGTAAACAAGATATGGAAAAGGTTGTTAAGATAAATACAATTGCAGCGTTTAATGTTGCAAATTTAGTTGCATTGAAAATGGTAGAGACAAAAAACAGAAAAAAAATCGGAGGAGCAATAGTCAATATGTCATCTCAGATGGGTCATGTTGGTGGTCCTATTAGAAGCGTTTATAACATGACTAAATTTGGAATCGAGGGCTTAACAAAAGGGATGGCAATAGATTTAGCCAAATATAATATAAGAGTTAATAGTATTGCTCCCACTTTTGTTGTTACTCCAATGACAAAAAAATTCTTTAAAAATAAAAATTTTAGAAAAGAAGTTTTGGGAAATATTCCTTTAGGAAGATACGCAGAATTATCTGAAATATCTTCTGCGGCAGTTTTTTTAGCTTCAGATGCAGCTTCTATGGTAACTGGAACTTCATTATTGGTAGATGGTGGATGGACAGCAAGATAATAAGATTACTACTCTTCTTTTTTTTACTACCTATAAATTCTTACGCAACTGAATTTCAAGGAAGTTTTAAACAAGGTTCGTTTATTCTAGGAAAAACCAATCAAAATTCAGAAGTTTATATCGATAAAAAAAAAGTCAGAGTAACAAAAGATGGGTACTTTGCTTTTGGAATAGATAGAGACAGAAAAAATAATGTAATAATTAAAGTAATAAATAATGGAAAAACAGAGATTATAGAAAAAAAGATATTTAAAAAAAAATATATTATTCAAAGAATTGATGGTTTGCCTCCCAAACAAGTTACGCCCCCCAAAGAAGTTTATGATAGAATAAAAGCTGACAATGTTTTGATTGGTAAAGCTAGATCTATAAATAGTAATTTAACATTCTTTAAAAACAAGTTTAAAGCTCCACTAAAAAATTCAATTGTTACCGGAGTTTATGGAAGTCAAAGAATACTTAATGGCAAACCTAGAAGACCTCATTACGGATTGGATTTTGCCTCACCAGAGGGTACCCCAATTAAAGCTATGTTGGACGGTGTAGTTACTCTTGCAGAAGATGATCTATATTTTACTGGAGGTACAATTATCTTTGATCACGGACACGGGGTTAGTACATTATATATGCACTTAAAAGATGTAGATGTAAAAATTGGGCAAAAAGTAAAACAAGGTGAAAAAATTGGAACAGTTGGAAAAACAGGAAGATCAACCGGGCCGCATTTAGATATCAGATTAAATTGGTTTGATGTAAAATTAGACCCGGCTAGTGTATTAAAATTAAATTAAATTTTTTTGAGGTCTCATGTCAGATTTTTTGATACCAGCAACCTTGACTGGTTTTTTCATAGCATCTCTTCTGAACGGCTCACCTAATTCTTGATTTAGTATAATTTCTATAAAAGTAGTTATCCCTTTTTTTTGATCCTCACAGGATTGTTTAATTGCTTTAGTAGTTTCTTCCATTGACTTAACTGTTACACCTTTTAATCCACATGCATCGGCAACTTTGGCAAAGCTTAACTCTGGGTCAAGCTCCGTGCCTATAAAGTTATTGTTAAACCATAATGTCGTATTTCTTTTTTCTGCTCCCCATTGGTAATTTCTGAAAATCACCATTGTTATTGCTGGCCACTCTTCTCGCGCACAAGAGCTCATTTCGTTCATGCTGATTCCAAATGCGCCGTCACCAGCAAATCCTATAACTGGCACATCCGGACATCCAATTTTTGCACCAAGAATTGATGGAAAGCCATATCCACATGGTCCAAATAAACCTGGAGCAAGATATTTTCTTCCTTTTTCAAAAGTCGGATAAGCATTTCCAATTGCGCAATTATTACCAATATCACTTGATATTATTACATCTTCAGGCATACCTGCTTGTATTGCTCTCCATGCCTGACGTGGGGACATCCTATCTTTATCTCTATTCCTTGCCTCTTTGTTCCAAACAGTACCAGGATCATCATCTTCATGGTCTAAACTTGATAGTTTTTGTAACCATGCAGACTTAGTTTGATGTATTAAATCTTTTCGTTTTTGTCTATCAGTATCACCTGCTTTTTTAGAAAGTTTATTTAGTAGTTGTTGTGCCACTAATTTAGCGTCACCACAAATACCAACTGTTACTTTCTTGGTTAAACCAATTCTATCTGAATTCATATCTACTTGAATTATTTTTGCATTTTTTGGCCAATAATCGATACCGTAACCTGGTAATGTTGAGAATGGATTTAATCTCGTTCCTAGAGCAAGTACTACATCTGCCTTTGCAATTAATTCCATTGCTGCTTTAGATCCGTTGTATCCTAGTGGTCCAACTGCTAAAGGATGACTTCCAGGAAAGCTATCGTTGTGTTGGTATCCAGAGCAAACAGGAGAATCTAATTTCTCTGCTAATTTAACGCAATCCTGAATTGCTCCACCTATAACTACTCCTGCCCCAGATAGGATTACTGGAAATTTAGCATCAGATAATAACTTTGCCGCCTTATCAATTGCCTCGGCTCCACCTGCTTGTCTTTCTAATCTTACAATTGGTGGTAATTCTATATCAATAACTTGAGTCCAATAATCTCTTGGAACATTAATTTGCGCTGGTGCTGATCCTCTGATTGCTTTCTCTATAACTCTATTTAATACTTC
>CACPLT010000022.1 GCA_902634845.1 uncultured Pelagibacteraceae bacterium | reverse complement strand
TCAAGCTATGTGTATTGAGGTAGATATTGATTAAAATGATATACGAATTTTTAACAGACTATTTATCAATAATAATATTTTTATTCTTAGCTTTAGTTCTAAGCGTTGGTTTCATAGTAATAAATTACATCTCCTCTCCAAGTAACCCAGACCCTGAAAAACTGTCCGCTTACGAGTGTGGTTTTGATGCTTTCGACGACTCTAGAATGGAATTTGACGTTAGATTTTATCTGGTAGCTATACTTTTTATTATTTTTGACTTGGAAATAGCTTTCTTATTCCCTTGGGCGATTACTTTAGGAACAACTGGAATATTTGGGTTTTGGTCAATGATGTTATTTTTAGGAGTTTTAACTATAGGTTTTATTTATGAGTGGAAAAAGGGAGCTTTGGAGTGGGAATGAAAATATTAAACTCAGACGAAAAATTAAAACAAGTGCCAGAGGAATTTAAGCAGATTGCAAAAGATTTTGCTGAAAAAGGATTTATAACTACTTCAACTAATAACTTAATTAATTGGGCTAGAACTGGATCTTTGCACTGGATGACTTTTGGTTTAGCTTGTTGTGCTGTTGAAATGATGCACACTTCTATGCCTAGATATGATCTAGAGAGATTTGGTGCTGCTCCTCGAGCTTCTCCCAGACAATCAGACGTAATGATTGTTGCTGGAACATTAACAAATAAAATGGCCCCAGCTTTAAGAAAAGTTTATGATCAAATGCCTGAGCCAAGATATGTAATATCAATGGGTAGCTGTGCTAACGGGGGTGGTTATTACCATTATTCTTACTCTGTTGTGAGAGGTTGTGATAAAATTGTTCCAGTCGATATTTATGTACCTGGATGCCCTCCATCAGCTGAGGCATTGCTTTATGGCATACTTCAGCTTCAAAAAAAAATTAGAAGGGAAGGCGATATAAAAAGATAACTTATGAATGTAAATAATTTAATCAAAATTGAAAAACTTATCAACTCAGAACTTTCAAGTAAAATTTCCCGTTCTGAAATAAAATATGGTGAATTATTATTTGAAACATCAGTAAGTGAGATAGTGAGTATTATCAAATTTTTAAAAACAGATGAAAGATTTAAATTTAAACAATTAATAGATATTGCCGCCATAGATTACCCAAATAATGATAAAAGATTTGAACTTGTTTACCTATTATTGTCGATAGAAAATAATTTTAGAGTAAAGATATCAATTAAATTTGAAACAAATGAAAAAATTCCCTCTATCACAAAAATATTTCCATCAGCAAATTGGATGGAGAGAGAAATTTTTGACATGTATGGTATAAAATTCCTTAACCATCCTGATCTAAGAAGAATACTGACAGACTATAATTTTAAAGGGCACCCTCTAAGAAAAGATTTTCCTTTAACTGGATTTAATGAGGTTAGATACAGTGAAAAAGAGAAAAAAGTTGTATATGAGCCAGTTAAATTAGAACAAAACTATAGAAACTTTGATTTTAGTAGTCCATGGGAAGGAACAAAATATTTAAAAGAAGTAAAAGAAAGTAAAAAAAATGAAAAAAACTAAATCAATGACTTTAAATTTTGGACCTCAACACCCGGCTGCGCACGGAGTATTAAGACTTATACTAGAACTTGAGGGAGAGATTGTTGAAAAAGCTGATCCTCATATTGGACTTTTACATAGAGGTACGGAAAAATTAATAGAAAATAAAACATACACTCAAGCCTTACCATATTTTGATAGATTAGATTATGTCGCGCCAATGAATCAAGAGCATGCCTTTGCTTTGGCAACTGAAAAATTATTGAATATAGACGTTCCAGTAAGAGCCAAATATATAAGAGTTATTTTCTGCGAAATAGGAAGAATATTAAGTCACATATTAAATGTTACCACTCAAGCGTTAGACGTTGGAGCTTTAACACCTTCTTTATGGGGTTTTGAAGAAAGAGAGACACTTATGACTTTTTATGAAAGAGCTTCAGGTTCAAGACTGCATGCTAATTATTTTAGAACTGGTGGAGTGCATAAAGATTTACCTACTAAACTTATCGATGATATCGGAAAATTTTGTGAAAGTTTTCCTAAAATAATAAACGACCTAGAGGACTTATTAACTGAAAATAGAATTTTCAAACAAAGAAATGTAGACATCGGATTAGTATCAAAAAAAGATGCGCTAGACCATAGTTTTACTGGAGTAATGCTTAGAGGATCTGGTGTTCCATGGGATCTAAGAAAATCTCAACCCTATGAATGCTATGAGGATTTAGATTTTAAAATCCCAGTTGGAAAAAATGGAGATTGTTACGATAGATATCTCTGTAGAATAGAGGAAATGAGAGAGAGTGTGAAAATTATAAAACAATGTTTAAAAAATTTACCTAAAGGACCTGTAAAAACTGTTGATGGAAAAGTATCACCTCCAAACAGAGATGAACTAAAGCAATCTATGGAAGCTTTAATACATCATTTTAAATTATTTACAGAAGGCTTTAGAGTACCAGCGGGGAATGTTTACTCGTCTGTTGAAGCTCCAAAAGGAGAGTTTGGCGTTTATTTAATTTCAGATGGAAGCAACAAACCTTATAGATGTAAAATTAGAGCACCTGGATTTTCACACCTACAAGCAATGGATTACTTAATAAAGGGCCATATGTTAGCAGATGTACCGGCTGTTTTAGGCTCGCTAGATATTGTATTTGGAGAGGTTGATAGATGAGTCTCAAAAAAGTAAATCCCGAACAACCGAAATCATTTGAGTTTACTGAAAAATCTAAAAATATTGCTGAGGAAATTCTTAAAAGATATCCAGAAAAAAATAAAAAAAGCGCAGTAATGCCTTTTCTATATTTAGCTCAAAAACAAAATAATAATTGGATACCTTTAGCTGCTATTAAATACATTTCAAAATACTTATCAATGCCATACATAAGTGTTTACGAAGTAGCAACTTTTTACAGCATGTTTAATTTATCTCCAGTGGGCAAGTATTTTATTCAAGTTTGTACGACAACACCATGTTTAATAAGAGGTGCAGACAAAATAGTAAAAACATGTAAAGAAAAAATATCTGAAAAAGAAAATCAAATTTCTAAAAATGGAAAATGTTCTTGGACAGAAGTAGAGTGTTTGGGAGCTTGTGTTAATGCGCCTATGATGCAAATAAACGATGATTATTATGAAGATTTAGATGAAACAAGCTCAGCAAAAATAATTGATTCTATATTTAAAGATAAAATACTTAAACCTGGTTCATATAGAGGAAGGAAAAATACTTCACCTGAAAAAGTCAAAACAATTAACGGGACAGATCATGCTTAAAGAAGAAAATAAAATATTCAAAAATTTATACAATAATTTTGGCTGGGAATTAGAAAAAGCTATAGACCGTGATGATTGGAAAGATACTAAAAATATAATTTCTAAAGGAAAGGAGTGGATTATTAATGAAATTAAAACTTCAGAGCTTAGAGGAAGGGGTGGTGCTGGTTTTTCAACAGGAATGAAATGGTCATTTGCACCTAAACAAATTGGTTCAAGACCGCATTATTTAGTTATTAATGCTGACGAGTCAGAACCTGGAACTTGTAAAGATCGTGATATTTTAAGATTTGAACCTCAGAAACTAATCGAAGGTAGTTTAATAGCTGGTTATGCAACTGGTGCACATATTTGTTATATTTATATTAGAGGTGAATATATTTTCGAAGGTCAACGACTTCAAACTGCAATTGATCAGGCTTACAAAAAAAATTTTTTAGGAAAAAATGCTTGTGGATCAGGATGGGATTTTGATATTCACATCCATTATGGCGCTGGAGCTTATATTTGTGGAGAGGAAACAGCATTATTAGAAAGTATTGAGGGAAACAAAGGTCAACCTAGATTAAAACCACCATTCCCAGCTCTCGTTGGCTTATATGGCTGCCCAACTATTGTAAACAATGTTGAAACTATTGCAGTGGTCCCTACTATTTTAAGGCGTGGAGGCAAATGGTTTGCATCCCTAGGTAGACCAAAAAATACTGGCACGAAAATCTTTTGTATTTCTGGAAATGTAAATTCTCCATGTAACGTTGAAGAAGAAATGGGAATTCCGCTTAAAGAATTAATAAATACCCACGCCGGAGGTGTTGTAGGGGGGTGGGATAATTTACAAGCAGTTATACCAGGTGGATCTTCAATGCCTTTACTACCTAAAAAAACTTGCGAGACAATCAGAATGGATTTTGACTCATTAATCGAAAACCAAAGTGGCCTAGGAACCGCTGGAATAGTTGTTATTAATAAAGATCAAGATATCGTTTCTTGCATGGCAAGAATAGCTAGATTTTATAAACATGAAAGTTGCGGCCAATGTACTCCTTGTAGGGAGGGCTCAGGTTGGATGTGGAGAATTTTAAATAGAGCAACTAAAGGAGAGACGACATTAAGTGATATTGATCTATTAGAGGACGTTACAAAACAAATTGAAGGTCATACAATTTGTGCATTTGGGGAAGGTTCAGCTTGGCCTGTTCAAGGATTATTAAGACACTTTAGAAAAGAAGTAGATAAAAAATGCAGTAATGATCCTCTTATAAAAAAGAAAAAGGACGTTCCATATTTAATTGATCAACATCTGCTAGAAAAAAAGAATGCCTAAAATAATTATAAATGATAAAGAAATAGATTTTGAGCCTGGCATGACTATTCTTCAGGCATGTGAGTTAGCTGGAGCAGAAATTCCAAGATTTTGTTATCACGAAAGGCTTTCAATTGCCGGTAATTGTAGAATGTGTCTCGTAGAAATGGACAAATCACGTAAACCAATTGCATCTTGTGCAATGCCAGCAGCTGAAGGAATGAAAATTAAAACTAATACTAAGATGGTTGAAAAAGCAAGAAAAGGAGTAATGGAATTCCTTTTAGCCAACCACCCTTTAGATTGCCCCGTGTGTGATCAAGGTGGTGAGTGTGATCTTCAAGATCAGTCTCTTTATTATGGTGTAGATAAATCTCGATTTTCTGAGAACAAGAGATTTGTCAGTGAGAAATACATGGGTCCTCTAATCAAAACTCAGATGACCAGATGCATTCATTGCACTAGATGTATAAGATTTGCCACTGAAGTAGCTGGAGTGCCAGAGATAGGTGCAGTAGGAAGAGGAGAGAACATGGAAATTACAACTTATTTAGAAAAATCAATGGAGTCAGAATTATCAGGGAATGTAATTGACTTATGTCCTGTCGGAGCATTAACTTCAAAACCTTATGCATTTTCAGCTAGACCTTGGGAATTAAAAAAAACTGAAAGCATTGATGTTTTAGATGCAATCGGTTCAAACATAAGAGTAGATACATATGGATGGGAAGTAAAAAGAATACTTCCTAGACTAAACGAAGATATCAATGAAGAATGGATTTCGGATAAAACAAGATATTCTTGTGATGGATTACTTAAACAAAGGTTAGATACTCCATATATTAAAAAAGGCAATAAATTAGTAAAGTCTAACTGGGATGATGCGATTGATATTGTCGTCAAAAAATTAAGAGAGACAGAAAATTCAAAAATTGGCGGTCATTTAGGTGATCTTGTGAGTTTAGAGACAACTTTAGCTTTTAAAAAATTTTTTGAATTACTAGGTAGTAAAAACTTAGAATTTAGAGAAAAGCAGTTTTATATTAATCCCGAAGATAAAATGAATTATTTATTTAATTCTTCAATAAATGGAATTGAGAAAGCAGATTTAATATTGCTGGTAGGATGCAATCCGAGACATGAAGCAACGATTTTGAACGCAAGAATTAGAAAAGCTTTCAAAAATAATAAAACTAGAATTTTTTCTATTGGTGACCCTGGAGATCAAACTTATGATTACAAAATTATAGGTGATAACACCCAAACAATTAAAGATATTATTGAAGAAAAACACGAATTTAATAAAACTTTTAATAGCGCAAAGAAACCAATTATTATTATAGGTGAGTCGGCTTTAGAATTGAAATCTGGAGGTTATATTTTTGAAGAATTCAAAAATTTTTTAGTAAACAAAAAATTAATTAATGATAAATGGAATGCCCTAAATATATTAATACAGAATGCCTCAACCGTAGGCGCTTTAGACTTAAAAATCTATGGTGACAAACTAAACGACTTTAAATTTTTCGATGATATTAAAAACAAAAAATTTAAAATATTATATTTATTAAATTCTGATAATTTAAAATTCGAAAAGAACGATGAGTTTATCATTTATCAAGGTAGCCATGGCGATCGTGGAGCTGAAATAGCTGATGTAATTTTACCCAGTGCAGCTTACACAGAGGAAAATGGATTATATCAAAATTTAGAGGGAAGAGTCCAAGAATGTAGAAAGGCTTCTTATCCAGCAGGCGACGCATTAGAAGGTTGGAAAGTTTTTAAAAAAATAGTTAAAACTTATAACAATCAAAATTTATTTGATAGCTTTACTACTCTAAAAGAAGAAGTTTTAAAAAAGGTGAAAAATTTTGATGATATTAATAAATTACCAAAATATAAAGAGTTTTCAAAAAAAGTTGAAAATAGTTTTATTAATGAAGAAGTTTTAATTAATCCAATTGATTATTATTTTTCTAATAGCATATCTAGAGCTTCTAAAGTAATGAGTGAATGTCGAAATATTAAATCAAAACAACTCAAATCGGGGACGAATAATTAAAATGGACTATTTTTACACTTTGTTAAATGAAATCTATAAAATTTTATTTTTGATAGTTCCAATATTAGTTTCTGTCGCTATGATTGTGTGGTTAGATAGAAGAGTTTGGGGCTTAGTTCAAAAGAGGAGAGGGCCAAATGTTGTTGGACCTTTTGGATTATTTCAAACATTAGCCGATGCTTTAAAATATATTTTTAAAGAAATAATTATTCCTGCGAGCGCAAATAAAATTATTTTTATTCTTGCTCCAATAATAACAATGACTTTAGCTTTGGTTGCTTGGGCAGTCATACCTTTAAGCGAAACTTTAGTATTATCCAATATAAACGTAGGAATACTTTATCTTTTTGCAGTCTCTTCTCTAGGAGTTTATGGAATTATTATGGGAGGATGGGCATCTAATTCAAAATATCCATTTCTTGGCGCGATAAGATCTGCAGCTCAAATGGTTTCTTATGAAGTTTCTATAGGAATAATTATTATAAATGTGCTTTTGTGTGTTGGTTCTCTTAATCTAAACGATATAGTTTTAGCACAAAAAAATCTTTGGTATGTAATACCCCTTTTCCCCATGTTTGTCGTGTTCTTTATATCTGCTTTAGCTGAAACTAATAGACCGCCGTTTGACCTACCAGAAGCCGAAGCAGAATTAGTTGCGGGATACCAAACAGAATATTCAGGAATGATGTATGCAATGTTTTGGTTAGGCGAGTACGCAAATATTCTATTGATGTGTGCGATGGGATCAATATTATTTTTAGGTGGTTGGTTACCTCCATTAGATATATACCCATTAAATATAGTCCCAGCTCCAATCTGGATGATATTTAAAATTTTATTTTTATTTTTCTTGTTTGCAATTATTAAAGCTATAGTCCCAAGATATCGTTATGATCAATTAATGAGATTAGGATGGAAAGTTTTTCTTCCATTCTCACTGATTTACGTAGTCTTAACTGCCAGTTTTTTATTATATTTTGATAAGTTACCGAAAGGTTCATTTTAATGAATTTTAATAGATTTCTAAAAACCATACTTTTAACTGAATTTTTTTTAGCGATAGTAAAAGCTATAAAAGAAATTTTCAGACCAAAAAAAACTATTAATTATCCATTTGAAAAAGGTCAAATTAGCCCAAGATATAGAGGGGAACACGCGTTGAGAAGATATCCAAATGGTGAAGAAAGATGTATAGCCTGTAAGCTTTGCGAAGCAGTTTGTCCTGCTCAAGCTATTACTATTGAGTCAGAAGAAAGGAAAGACGGAAGTAGGAAAACAACAAGGTATGACATCGATATGTTAAAATGTATCTATTGTGGTCTATGTCAAGAGTCATGTCCTGTTGATGCAATAGTTCAGGGTCCTAATTTTGAGTTTGCTACTGAGACTAGGGAAGAGCTTTATTATAACAAAGAAAAACTCTTAGATAACGGAGATAGATGGGAGACTGTTTTAGCTAAAAATTTAAAAACAGACAAAATCTATAAATAAATGTTAGCTCACGCGATTTTTTTTTATTTTTTTTCAATCTTAGCTATCTTTTCAGCTTTAATGGTAATTACTTCAAGAAGTACAGTAAATTCTGTTTTCTTTTTAATTCTAGATTTCATTTCGGTTGGCTGTTTATTTATAATGGTAGGAGCAGAGTTTTTAGGAATGATACTATTAATTGTTTATGTCGGAGCTGTAGCTGTCTTATTTCTTTTTGTAGTAATGATGTTAAACGTAGCTCAACAAAAACAGTCATGGTTTATAGGTCAAAAATCTACTCATATACCATCTGGTTTAATAGTTTCAGTATTAATTTTTTTAGAGCTTTTAGTTGTAATAGGAGGTTGGAAATATAAAGAGAATGTAATGACAAGTTCTAATCTAGTGATTGATACCAACATTACTAACACCCACTCTATTGGTAGCGTTATGTACACTGATTATATTTTATATTTTCAGTTATCAGGAATAATTCTTCTTCTTTCTATGGTTGGAGCAATAATATTAACTTATAGAAAAAGAGAAAATGTAAAAACACAAAGTTATTTTAAACAGATTTCAAGAGAAAAATCTTCAGCGGTAATGTTAAAAGAAGTTGACTTTAATAAAGGAGTAAATGTAGATGATTGAAATAGGCTTAGGACACTATTTAACTTTAGGTGCTATTATTTTTTTTCTTGGAGTAATTGGTATTTTTTTAAATAGAAAAAATGTGATTGTAATTTTAATGTCAGTTGAGCTGATATTATTATCTGTCAACATTAACTTAATTTCTTTTTCAATTTTTTCTGGTGATTTATTGGGGCAAATATTTACAATGCTTATTCTTACAGTGGCTGCGGCTGAAGCTGCCATCGGATTGGCAATAATAGTAATATTTTACAGAAACAAAGGCTCAATTAGAGTAGAAGATATTCACGAAATGAAAGGTTAAATGGAATACGCAGTAATATTTTTACCCTTATTAGGATCAATCATTACCTATTTTGGGAAAAAATTTGGAAATTTATTTTCTCAAATTTTTTCTTGTCTAATGGTTTCTATTGCTGCAGTTTTATCAGTCATAATTTTTTATAACGGAATGGTTCATGATACTTATGGAAATTATTTAGTTTTTGAATGGATAAATTCTGGAAATCTTAATGTTAATTGGTCAATAAAAATTGATCCATTAAGTTCAATTATGATATTAGTAGTGACTTTAGTATCTGCATTAGTTCATATTTATTCAATAGGATACATGAGTCATGATCCCCATAAACCAAGGTTCATGTCTTATTTGTCTTTATTTACTTTCTCAATGTTATGCTTAGTTGTATCAGACAATTTTCTACAATTATTTTTTGGTTGGGAAGGAGTTGGTTTATGCTCTTATCTTTTAATTGGTTTTTGGTTCAAAAGAGAAACTGCTAACAATGCTGCAATAAAAGCTTTTATCGTAAATAGGGTAGGTGATTTTGGTTTGGCGATTGGTATTTTTATTATTTTTTTAATATTTGGAACTTTAAATTTTGATGAAATTTTCTTAACTGTTCCAGAGTTTGCTAAAACAAACTTGAGTATTTTCGGAGGTGAATTTAATGCAATTACGTTAATATGTGTTTTTTTGTTTTTAGGTGCAATGGGAAAGTCTGCCCAGTTTTTTTTACATACATGGTTACCAGACGCTATGGAAGGACCCACGCCAGTTTCAGCTTTAATTCATGCAGCAACAATGGTTACGGCAGGGGTATTTTTAGTTGTAAGATGTTCACCGATTTTTGAGTATTCACAATTTGCAATGAATCTTGTTGCAGTGGTTGGTATGATTACAGCTTTATTTGCTGCATCTGTAGCTTTGGTTCAAAATGATATTAAAAAAATTATTGCGTACTCTACTTGTAGTCAGCTGGGGTATATGTTTTTTGCTGCAGGCGTTGGTGCTTACCACATAGCTATGTTTCATTTATTCACACATGCATTTTTTAAAGCGCTTCTATTTTTAGGGGCTGGATCTGTTATTCACTCTTTCCAAGAAGAGCAAGATATTACCAAAATGGGTGGAGTTTGGAAAAGAATTCCATTTACAACTGTACTTATGTTAATTGGGACATTGGCACTAACAGGATTTCCTTTTTTGTCTGGTTTTTATTCAAAAGATGCAATTATTGAATTTGCTTATTTAAAAGACACACCGGTTGGATATTATGCAAGTGTTGTAGGAGTCGTTACAGCTTTATTAACAGCTGTATATTCTTGGAGATTATTTTTTAAAGTCTTTTTTGGAAAGTACAATAATAAATCAATTCCAATAGAAAAAACTCATGAGTCACCTTTAATAATGATAGCTCCACTAATTGTTCTAGCCATTGGATCTATCTTGGCTGGATATTTCTTTAAAGACTTATTTATAGATAATAATTCAACTTTCTGGGGAGATTCAATTTTATTTTTAAATTTTGTGAGATTAGAAAATATTCCGTTATGGTTAATTTTAATGACTCCGATATTAATAATAATAGCCATCCCTTTGTCTTATCATCTTTACATTAAAGACAAAACGATTTTAGATGGTATTAAAAATTCTAATTTACCGTTATATAATTTTTTACTTAACAAGTGGTACATAGATGAAATTTATGATTTCATCTTTATTAATCCTTTAAAAAAAATTGGTATATTTTTTTGGAAAAAAGGAGATCAAGAAACCATTGATAGATTCGGCCCAGATGGGATCTCTAAAGTTATAAAATATATTTCTAATAAAGCCGTACAGTTTCAAAGTGGCTATATTTATGATTATGCTTTTGTAATGTTAATTGGTCTATCAGCATTAATAACCTATTTAATTTTAAACTAAATGAACTTTCCTATTTTATCTACTATTATTTTTCTCCCTTTTCTTGGGGCTACTTTTATATTTTTATTCAGTAAAAAAAGTGAAAATAATAGTGCAATTTATATTTCTTTATTTACATCTTTAGCAAATTTATTCTTAACTTTTTTCTTGTGGTACTCTTTTGATAAAAGTTCGATTGGTTTTCAGTTTGTTGAGGAAAAAAACTGGATAAGTGGAATAATTAAATTTAAGCTAGGCATTGATGGGATTTCAATATTATTTATAATTTTAACAGCCTTTATTGCTCCAATTTGTATAATCTCTTGTGTAAACAGCATTAAAAA
>CACPLT010000021.1 GCA_902634845.1 uncultured Pelagibacteraceae bacterium | reverse complement strand
AAAATTTCAGTCACCTCAGCACTTTTAATTACCTGAATGTTTTCTTCGTTCATTAATTTCTCAAGTGCTTTAACAACATTTCCGGTTCCTCCCATTGAATAATGTATTCCCCATTTTTTTTCTAAAAACAAAATAAGAGTATAAATAGAAGTAGTAGTAAAAGGATTTCCACCTACTAAAAGTGGGTGCATACTAAAAACTCTTCGCAACTTTTCATTAGAAATATAATTTGAAACTAATTTATAAACCGACTTATAGCTTTTTAAACCTAATAAAGCTGGAATCTGTTTAATCATGAAAGTTATATTATTAAAAGGTTTATCTGATAAATCAGTAAAACCTTTATCGAATATTTTTTCAGTAAAATTTACTAATTTTTTATAACCTTCAAAATCATTTTTTGAAAATCTTTTGATTTCTCTTTCCATAGTTGCTTCTTTACCAGTATAATCAAAAGTTTCCCCATCGCTAAAAACAAACCTGTACCATAAATCTAGAGAGACTATATTTACATAATCAGAAATATTTTTTTTAAATAAAGCAAACAATTCTTCCAAAAGATAAGGTGCAGTTATAACTGTCGGACCTCCATCATAAATGAAATTTCCTTTTTTAAACACTCTAGCCCTACCACCTAAATCAGGATGTTTTTCAACTAAAGTAACGTCGTATCCCTTAGCTTTTAATCTAAGAGATGCAGCTAAACCACCAAAGCCGGAGCCTATAACTATAATTTTTTTTGCCATCTTACCTTGGCTTATTTTAACTGGATTTCTTTTGAAGCGCTAACTTTGTTTCTTCTATACTTTGAGTATAAATCTTATCTAATTTGCTTTTATCCAAAGAATTGAGCATTAGTTTCTCAATGCTTTCAAAAGCTATGTAAATTGAAGCATTTTTTAAGTCTTTAATAGCCTGACTTTTAAGTTGTTTAATTTTGTCTTCAGTATTTTTCTTCTTGATTTCCATTTGTCTATGAAAAATTTCATTTGATCTAATGATATTTTTTTCAGCTTCCTCATTAGCGTTTCTAATCATTTTTTGGATTTCAGACTTTGATCCAACTATTTTTTTTTCGTATTCAGCTAATTTATTTTTTGCCTCCTCTTTTAGTTTTTCTGACTCTTCAATTTGTTTTCTTATTTGATTGATATTTTCATCCAATAAAGTTTTAACTTTTGATGGAATTTTAAAATATATTAATATTATTACAAAGATTAAAAATGAAACGGCCACCCAAAATGTTGCATCAATAATCATAAGTATTTACCAATTCTATTTTTTGATATTTCTTCAACCGAAGCCTTAATGCTGCTATCATTTAATTTTTCGCCAGTTAAGTTCTCGATTATTTTTGATGAAACTTCCTCAGCAATTTTATTTACCTTCTCTTTCGACCCTTTTTTTAAGTCTAAAATTTCTTTTTCAGCCTTATTAATTTCCTTTTCCAGCTCTTTATCAAATTCTATTTTTTTTTGGTTTATATTTTTATCTAGTTGTTTTTTTGACTCAGAAATTATTTTTGTCACATCTTTTTTTGCATTGGACATTTCTTTGATATATTCCAAATTCTTTTTTTCTGCCAGCTCAGAAAATTCTTTTGCTTCATCTAAATTTTCATTAATTCTATTTTCTCTATCATCCAAATTATTTTTAATTTTAGGAATGAAAAATTTAGACAAGGAAAGATAAAGCACTAAAAAAATTAAAACCAGCCAAAATGATTGTGAAAACCAATACTCACTGTCGAGCTGAGGCATTCCAGCCTCAGCTGCAAACAAAAAAGTTTCAAACCAAAATATAAAAATAATTAAAGGTATTTTAAGCCTCATACTTATTTCTAAAATGCAAATAAAATAATCAGTGCAACAACAAGACCAAATAGTCCTGTCGCTTCTGCTAAAGCAAATCCTAAAAGTAAATTAGGAAACTGCTTTTGCGCTGCTGATGGATTTCTCATAGCTCCTGACAAGTAGTTACCGAAAATAATTCCGATACCAACCCCAGCACCTGCCAACGCGATTGCAGCTAAACCTGCTCCAATCATTTTTGCCGCTTCTAACTCCATTTTTCCTCCTTTTTTTAATGGTGAAGATTAAGTGCATCATTTAAATAGATGCAAGTCAATATTGCAAAAACATAAGCTTGTAAAAAAGCAACTAATATTTCCAAACCTGTTAATGCAACTGAAAAAGTAAGTGGTAACCATCCACCTAATAAACCTAGACTAATAACAAAACTGCCAAAAACTTTTAACATAGTATGACCTGCCATCATATTTGCAAATAATCTTACGGATAAGCTAACAGGTCTACTTAAGTAAGATATAATTTCTATAATCGTAATTAAGGGTAATAATACTACAGGAACGCCCTTAGGAACAAATATTGATAAATACTTAAAACCATGTTTTAAAAAACCAATAACAGTAACTGCTATAAAAATAAATAAGGCCATAACAAGGGTAACAATGATATGGCTCGTAACCGTAAAAGAATAGGGTAGCATACCAATCATATTACAAAGCAAAACGAACATAAATAAAGTAAATATAAAAGGGAAATACGGTTTTGCTTTAGAACCTGCAGTATCACTTATCATTTTTGAGATAAAATTATAAAACATTTCAGCGATTAGCTGCAATCTTCCAGGTATAATATTTTTTTGTTTTGATCCGAAAAATAAAAATAAGCATATCGTTAATGCACTTATAAGCATAAATAAACTTGCGTTTGTAAATGATAGATCAATATTTCCTAATTTGATTTCTGGTCCAAGTCTGTAGACTTGAAATTGATGCATAGGGTTAGCTGCCATAATTAAATACCATTATTATTTTTTTTCCTGCATATTCTTTGCAACTCTAATTACATTTAGCATCCCTGCTATTACACCTAAAAAAAAGAATGCAATAATAAACCAAGGTTTAGTACCAAACCAGTTATCTAAAATAAACCCAATAATTGTCCCAACAACAACTGCTGCTACTAGTTCAGTTCCCAACCGAAAAGCAGAACCCATAAAAAGACCTCTTTTGCTGTCATTTTCATCTGAAGTTCTTTTAAGAATGTCTTTTTTTGCAATCCTGAGGCGAGTTTTAAAATCTTTTTGGTCCATTAATCTAAGCCACTAGCTCTTCAGCTTTTTGCAAGTCAACAGCTACTAATTGACTTACTCCTTTTTCAGGCATCGTAATTCCATATAACCGATGCATTCTAGACATTGTCAAAGCATGGTGAGTAATTATTATAAATCTAGTTTTAGTTATATTTGTTAATTCATCAAGAAGAGCACAAAACCTCGTCACATTCGCATCATCTAAAGGTGCATCTACTTCGTCCAGGACACATATCGGCGAAGGATTAACTAAAAATACTGCAAATATTAAAGATAAAGCTGTTAGCGCTTGCTCACCTCCTGATAGTAAAGTAATAGATTGCAACCTTTTTCCCGGGGGAGAAACAAACATTTCAAGCCCAGCTTCTAAAGGATCATCTGAGTCTACTAGTTCTAATTTAGCACTACCGCCGCTGAAAAGTTTAGTATAAACCTCATTAAATTTTCTATTTACCTTATCGAATGCATCTAACAATCTTTCTCTTCCCTTTTGGTTTAGTTCCTCAATACTTGATTTAAGTTTTACAATAGCGGAATAAAGATCAGCTCTATCATCTTCCATCTTTTTTATCTCATCTTCAAATTTTTTTGTTTCTATGTCTGCTCTAAGGTTAACAGTTCCCATTGACTCTCGCTCTTTTTTTATCTTTTCCACTGTTGATATTTGATTTTCTACAGACGGTAATTCCTCTGTATTTAATTCTGACAAAGATAACAATTTAGTTTCTTCAGAAATATTCAATTCCGCATTAATTGAATAAAATAAATCCTTTTTTCTTGTAGCAATACCTTCTAACGTTGCCTCATTTCTTGCTTTATTTTCTCTTAGTATTGTTAATTTCTCCTGAACTTCTTTAATATTTTTATTTATTTTATTAAATCTTTCTTCGGCAGAACTTAATTCTTCTTCGAGTTCTTCACTTCTTTTTTTTGTGTTTTCCAAATTTTGAATATTCTGACCTTTTGTCGTTGCAATTATTTCAGGATTTTTTTGATTTTCCTTCATCTCATTGTTAATTTTCTTTTTTCTCTCTTGTAAGTTATTAATCATCTTTTCAGAATTGACTTTTAAACTTTTCCAATTTTCTAATTCAATATCAATATTTTTTATTCTTTCTTTTCTTTTTATAGAGTCACTTTTCACAGTTTCATTTTTACTATAGTTAGTTGCGTAATTTTCATGTGCAGAGGTTATTTTATTGACAAGCACTTTAAGATTATTGAATAAATTTTTAGGTACTTTCTTCTCTTCATCTATTAGTTTACCAATTTCAAAAATCAAACTATCAAGTTCTTTTTTAAGATCATCTAAATTTTTTTTTGATAATTCTAAATTTTCGTTTATTTCTGCTTCATTCGTTCCAAAAGTTTTTTCTGTTTTTAATAGCTCCTCTTTTTCCTTCAATATTCTCTTCTCATTTAATGAAGCGTCTAAAGAAATACTTTTTTCTCTCTCTAAATCAGAGTCAACAGTTGCTAGGGAACTTTCGAGTTTGGAAGACAATTTTTTTATCCTTTTTTCTTCTTCTTCTAAGTTAGTCATATCTAAATTAATTTTTTGAAGTTTCGCTAAACTTTCTAATTTCCTGTCTCTTAATGGGGCAAGCTTATTGTTTTCCTCGTTAAGCAATTCTGTATTATGATTCAAATCTATTTTTATTGCGCTAATCTCATCATCTTGCTCACTAACATTTTCGAGAATTTCCTTCTTATTTTTTTCAATTTCAATCAACCTAAGATAATATAAGCCTGCTTCTGCTTTTCTAATTTCTCTTGAAATTTCTTTATATTTTGTCGCTTCTTCTGCTTGTTTTTTTAAGTTATCTAATTGTTTTTGTTGTTGTTTTTTTAGTTCATCCGCCCTTTTAAGATTATTTTCTGCAGCATTTAATCTTGTTTCAGCCTCGTGTCTTCTTGCGTGAATACCTGCTATGCCAGCTGCCTCTTCTAAAATAGTTCTTCTCTCAACTGGTTTAGCCGTTACTAATTGACCAATTTTACCCTGACTTATTAAAGATGGAGAATGAGCTCCAGTTGACAAATCTGCAAAAAAAGTTTGTGCATCCCTAGCTCTTACTTCTTTTTCGTTCAAGTAATATTTTGAACCTTTATTTCTCTCAATTTTTCTCGTTATTAAGATTTCTTCTAATTGATGATATTGTTCAGGTCCATCTTTGTCTTTATTATCTATTAACAAAGAAACTTCTGAGAGATTTTTTTCTGGTCTAGTCGACGTTCCAGAAAAAATGACATCTTCCATGCCAGCGCCCCTCATACTTTTTGCAGATGTTTCACCCATACACCATCTTAGTGACTCAACAATATTTGATTTACCACATCCATTTGGACCAACTATCCCTGTTAACCCATCCTCTATATAAAAAGTTGTTTTATCAAAAAATGACTTAAAGCCAGTCAGTTCCAATTTTTTAAACTTCATATTCTTATAATAATTTATCTATCTGTTTTTTGAAAGATTTGAATTCGTGCTTATCCTCATATTTCTTCTTATTAATATAAATGGTAGGTGTAGATGTTATATTATACTCTTTTTGCGCCTCAATTCTCTCTTTTAAAATTAATTCTTGAGCCTGTTCATTATCTAAACATTTTATTAAGGCATTTTCTTTTAAATTTGAGTCAATTCCTATTTTGACTAAAATCTCATTAATTTTTTTTATATCAGAACCAACAGCCCATTTATTTTGGTCCTCATAAATCTTATGCAAAAGCTTAAATCTTTTTTCAGAATTTGATGCACATCTTACAATTTTTTCAGCATTTAGAGCTGCAAGATCTAACGGGAAAGCATGATGTTCAAATTTGACTATGTTTTTATCGATATAATTTTCTTTCAGCTTTCCGAAAATCTTTTTGTGAAAAGATGCGCAGTGTGGACAAGTTAAAGATGAAAATACTTTTACTGTAATTTTTGCATTCTCATTGCCTATTTTCAAAGCTTCGCTAGATAAATTTGTAGTAACAAAAATTTGAGTTAAAGCAAAAAGCAAAATTAAAATGTATTTATTTTTTTTCATTAAAAGCATTTATTAAGTTTTGTAGTTTATTTTTTAAATTTATATCCTCAATTTTTTTTAAATTATAATTAAAATTCCCTCTTTTTTTATCTATTATAGTATTCTTTTTTGAGCTGCTAAATTTTGAATTTAAAATTTTTATTTGAATATTTTTTATAAATGAGTAACCAAAATAAGAATTTATTTTATCAATAATATTTATCTTGTTATACTCAATGTCAATTTCTTTGCCATGTATTACATTAAGTATTAATGTTACTTCTTTCGTGCTTCCTCGAGCTTTAATATTTAATGGATAACAATTGTTCGAAATTTCGCTACCAACAATTTTGGTCCAATTATCAACAAGTGAGGACAAGTTAAATCCATTTTTCTTTAGAATTTTTTTAATCTGCTGGGGCAAAGTGTTAGCTAGCGGCCTAAGACCTTGAATGAAATTTTTAGTTAAACTATTATTATTTTTTTTATGCATATATATTTTAATTTAACAAAAAAAATTTTAGCTTGGTATGATAATAACAGGCGCACTTTACCTTGGCGTGTTGGTAAAAAATCAGAAAATTTGCTTTATTATAGGATTTTAAGCGAATTCATGTTGCAACAAACCCAAGTTAAAACCGTTATTCCATATTTTGAAAAATTTACAAAAAAATTTGGCAGTCTGGAGTCACTTTCAAAAGCAAATGAAAAAAAAATTTTAAAATTATGGGAAGGGTTGGGTTATTATAGAAGAGCCAGAAATTTATTAGCTACCTCAAAAATTTTAGTAAAAAAATATAATTCAAAACTTCCTAAAGAAATTGATGAAATTAAAAAACTTCCAGGAATTGGCGAATATACATCTAATGTGTTAATTGCTTTAATATATAATAAACCTACTTTAGCACTAGACGGAAACGTAAAAAGATTTATCTCAAGAATTTTAAACATAGAAGAAAAAAAAATTGATTTTCAACTTTTTAAAAGTATTAATAGCAAAAATATATTTAATACAAATAGAAATTCGGATTTAGTTGAGGCCATGATGGAATTTGGAGCTTTAATTTGTAATTCTAAAATTCCCAAATGTGAGAGATGTCCAATTCAAACAAATTGTAAATTTTTCAGTTCAAAAGATAAAATTAAACAGTTTAAAAAAAATAATATCAAAAAAAATATAAATATTTTTTGCTACTTATCAAAAAAAGGTCAGATAGCATTAACCAAAAACAACAATTTAGGTTTTTTAAATACATTTTATTTACCACAAATAGAAAATTCAAATATTAGAAAAACTTCAAAAAATTGGAGACTACTTTCTAAATATAAAAATTCAATATCAAATAAAAAGTTAAATATAAATTTATATTATAAATTTTCGAATAATATACCAGCCGATTACACTTGGCACTCTATAAAATCAAATAAAGAATTTATGCCTTCTTTTACAAAAAAAATATTTAAATACGTTTCTGTTTTATTTTAATGAAAAAAAAAATTGCAATTATTGGATCAGGTATCGCCGGTTTAACCCTCGCAAACTTTTTTCACAAATATGAAAAACATAACTTTATGGTTTATGAAAAAAATGAAAGCCTTCCATTAAATGAGGGGTATGGGATACAATTATCAGTTAATAGTACTAAAATATTAAATGAAATTGGTTTTCATAAAATTGATAATGAAAAAGTGTACTACCCTTCAGGTATTGATTTTTACAATATACAAAATCAAAAAATTTGTGATTTAGATATAACAAAATTTAATTCAATTGATAATAAATACACAACTCTACAGAGATCCACTTTAATTGAGTTTTTAAAAGATGATATTTATACTCAACACATAAGATTTGGAAAAAGAATAAAAGAAGTATCAGAAATTAAAGGCAAAGTGCTTATAAAATTTGACGATAACACAAATGATCTTGTTGATTTTGTCGTTGGTGCTGATGGTATTTTTTCTAATACACGATCATTTTTTGAAAAAAAGAGTAATAAACCAATATTCAAAAAGGCTATAGCTTTAAGAACAATTATTACGTCAAATTCTGAATTAGATTTAGATCGATCTAAAATAAGTCTAATGATGGGTAGCAATTGTCATTTAGTTATCTATCCAATTAATAAAAATAAAGATCTCAATTTTGTATGTATAGTGAGAAATAAAAACTATGATCCTAATAATATACAATTTTTAGCTGAGAAGATAATTAGACAAAATCCAAATTTAAAAAATATCTTTAAGGAAGATATAAAATCATGGCCTCTATATGCAACTCCTAAAATAGTTCCATCATCAAATAATAAAGTTTTTTATATAGGTGATGCTTTTAATGGATTCCTACCAACAATAGCTCAGGGAGCAGCGCAATCTATTGAAAGTGCATTTGAATTATTTAATTTAATCAATGAGGAAAAAATAGGTATTCAAAATATATATTTTCAAAAAAGATCAAAAAGAGCAAAAATAATAAGAAGAAGATCAAATCTTAACTATGTTGTATTTCATTTTTCAAGTAAAATTATGCAATTATTAAGAAATTTTTTTATTAAGTTTTTAGTAAAAAGAAAAACTTTCATCAATTCTTATCTTGGTTCAGTTTATAAAAACTAAATTTGTTTTTCGGCAATAAACTTTTGTCTTAAGCTATCTATTGAAACAGTCGATCCGTTTTGATTGTAATACCAGTAAGTCCAACCATTACAGCTTTCTGTTCCCATTATTTTTGCAGCAATTTTATGAATTGAACCCTCAGCATCTTTATATTTTATGCTTCCATCGGCCATTATTTTCACGTTAATTTTTCTCTTTGGGTCAAATAACAATGCCCCAGGTTTAATAATACCTAATTCAACTAATGACCCGAAAGGTACTCTGGGTTTTGATTTATTATTTTCAATAGTATCAAGATAACAGTCTTCAATTTTGATTGTTTTATTTATTCTTTCTTTTGCTGCTTGAAAGTATTTTTTATCTTTTTCTATACCATAGTATTTTCTACCTAATTTCTTTGCAACAACTGCTGTTGTGCCAGTTCCCACGAAAGGGTCAAGAATAGAATTATCTTTATTTGTAGTAGCTAATATTATCCTATGAAGTAGTGCTTCTGGTTTTTGTGTAGAATGAATTTTTTTTCCATTTTTTTTTAATCTCTCTTTTCCATTACAAATAGGCAATGTCCAATCAGATCTCATTTGCAAATCGTCATTTAAACATTTAAGAGATTGATAATTAAAGGTGTATTTTGAACCTTTATTTTTTGAAGCCCATATTAATGTCTCATGGGCATTAGTAAATCTTGTGCCTTTGAAGTTTGGCATAGGATTATTTTTTCTCCAGATTACATCATTAAGCAGCCAATATTTCAAATTTTGTAAGTGGTAGCCCAATCGGAAAATATTATGATAAGATCCTATTACCCAAATACTTCCTTCATCTTTCAATATTCTTTTACATTCAGAAAGCCAAGTTTTACAGAACTCATCATAATGTTTAAAACTATCGAACTTATCCCATTCATCATTAACTCCATTAACTTTACTAGAGTCAGGACGAATTAAATTTTCTCCTATTTGCATGTTATAAGGAGGATCAGCAAAAACTAAATCAAAAGAATTGTCCGGAATTTTTTTTAATTCTTTTAAACAATCTCCGCACACAATCTTATTTAAAATAAAAGACATAAAAAGATTCAACCTTAAATTGAATCTTTGGTCAATTATTTTTACGTGAAAAAAAAGATTTTTAGTAATTTTTAAATTATTTAAACAACATCTTGTGTACTGGTTTGAAATTCCTTCTATGCATTGTTGTTAAACCATATTTTTTAAGTCCGTAGATATGTTGCTTAGTTCCATAACCAAAATTCTTGTTCCAATTGTAGTTTTTAAATTTTTTTGACATTTTTATCATTATTTCATCCCTATAAACTTTAGCTAAAATAGAAGCAGCACTTATACACTTAATTTTTTCATCACCTTTAATAACGGTTTTGCAAATACTTTTGATTTTGGGAGCAAAAATTCCATCTATCATAACCAGATCAGGTTTCTTGGATAAATTGTTAATAGCTCTTTTCATAGACAATAGCGAAGCTTGCAGAATATTTAATTTTTCAATTTCTCTCACAGAAGCAATTCCATATGAAAAAAATGAGTTTCTTTTAATATTTTTAGATATTTCTATTCTTTGATGAAAACTAAGTTTTTTTGAATCTTTTAAATTTTCTATTAGTACACCTTTTTTTAATATCACCGCTGCCGAGACGACTGGCCCAGCCAAACACCCTCTTCCAACTTCATCAACTCCAGCTATTAATCTGTATTTTTTCAAAGTTATTTTATTTTTTTTAGTTTATCCCTTATCATTTTTAAATCTATCCAAGAAAATTTTTTTTGGTCTGGCTGTCTTAGGAGATAAGCCGGGTGAAAAGATACTATAGAAAAGATTTTAATATTATTAATTTCTATTTCATACCACTTACCCCTCATTTTTGAAATTACTTCTGTATTTTGTAAAATAGCATTCATAGCAGTACTTCCTAAGAGTAAAATAATTTTTGGTTTAATAATTTCAATATGCTTTTTTAGATATGGCAAATATCGTTCTATTTCTTTCTCTGTAGGCCGTCTATTTTCTGGAGGCCTATAATTTACAACATTAGTTATGTAAACATTATCGCGATTGAGGCTTATCGCATTTAACATTTTGTCTAAAAGCTGCCCAGCTCTACCAACAAATGGAAAACCTTCTTTATCTTCGTTAGCTCCAGGTCCTTCTCCAATAATCATCACTTTTGAATTAGGATTTCCATCTGAAAAAACAAGATTTGAGGCATTTTCTTTCAATTTACAATTTTTTATTTCATTTATTCTCTCTCTGAGCTTTTGTAAATTTAATGCCTTATCCTTTTGAATATTCGGTTGGCTCAAGTTATAACGATTAATAGTTTTATTGCTTAAGATTAAATTGTGATTTATTAAACTATAGTATTTAATTAATCTAGTTAATTTGTTATTTATATTTTTCGACATTATGGCTAAAATTTTTAAACTAAATAATTTGATTTTACAAATTATCTTTTTGTATGTTTTTTTATTAACAAGTTCTAGTATGAGTTTAGAAAAATATTACAAAGGAGACTCTTTATCTAACTATTTTTCAGGAATTGTTTCCTTGCAGAACAATCAATACAACGACTCCTATAATTTTTTAAAAGATCTTGAAAATCTGGAAAACAATCATTTTGAATATTCAAAATCCTATATTCAAACTCTTATTAATAACTCAAAAATTAACGAAGCCTTTTCTTATTCGAAAAAACTCAAAAAAAAAGAAATTAATTTTTTCCAAAGTGATATAATTATAGTAAGTAAATTAATTAAAAACAAAAATTATATCAAAGCAGATGAGTATTTATCGTCAATTAATAAGGATGACTATACTCTTTTGGAAGAATTGCTTAGCCAGGTAATATTTAGTTGGTTACAGGTAGAAAAATTTAGTTTGGATTATAATCAATCACAAAAGATATTTCAGCTGATTAGCCCCAAGTATAAAAATATTAAAAAAATCAATGATGTTTTTTTAAATTGTTATTTTGACACTTTAAGTGTGGAGAC
>CACPLT010000020.1 GCA_902634845.1 uncultured Pelagibacteraceae bacterium | reverse complement strand
ATAAGTGGTCAAAAATTTTTTATAAAAATTTCAAAAATTTTGGAATCGAAACAAATTCAAGCTACGGAAATTTTTTACTTGTTAACTTTAATAAAATTAAGGGAAGATCAAAGAAAATATTTTTAAAACTAGCTAAAAGTGGAATATTAGTTAGAAAAATGGATGTATATAAGATTAAAAATTCATTAAGAATAACGATTGGCAATAATTTAGAAAATAAAAAATTTATAAAGATTTTAAGGAAGATAATTTAATGTTCGAAAAAATAACTATAATTGGTTGCGGCTTAATAGGTTCTTCAATTTTGAGAAACATAAATAATAATGAAATTAGTAAAACGGTCACAGTTTTTGATAAATCGAAAGATGTGGTTGAAATAATTAAAAACGAAAAATTATGTAGCGACGTTTCAAAAGATATTCAATCTGCAGTAAAAGATTCAGATTTAATAATTCTTGCTATTCCTCTTAGCTCTTATAAAGAAGTTTTACTATCTGCAAAAGATAAGTTTAAAAAGGGTGCAATAATTACAGATACTGGCTCGGTAAAAAAAGAAGTAAATAAAATATTTGAAAATTTTAATTTTACAAATATTTCCTGGATAGCATCTCACCCTATTGCAGGAACCGAAGAAAGCGGTCCTTCTGCTGGTTTTAAAGATTTGTTTAAAAATAGATGGACAATAATTTGTGACACCAAAAACTCAAACAAAGATAAAGTTGAAAAATTAAAAAAATTCTGGGAATTTTTAGGAAGCAAGGTAAAATTAATGAGTATTGATGAACACGATCATATACTTGCGCTTACCAGCCATTTGCCTCACGCGGTAGCATACAATATTGTAATAACCGCAATAAATACCGATGAAAAATTCAAAAATGAAATTATTAAATACAGCGCAGGAGGCTTAAGAGACTTTACGCGTATTGCATCTTCAGATCCTTTAATGTGGAAAGATATTTTCATTGATAATAGTGAGAATATTATAAAGATTTTAGATAAATTTTCGAAGAATATTGATGATTTTAAAAAAGCTATCACAGAAAAAAATAGCGATAAACTTTTGAAAATATTTGCTTCAACCAAGAATGTTAGAAAAGAGATTGTTAAAGCCGGTCAAGATGTCGAGTCCCCTGACTTTGGACGAAAAAAAAATTAATTTAAATTATCAATTGAAGAATATATTTTAGTTTCTAAATCACTTATAAAAACATTTTTATCTTTTCCGGGCACAATAGGTTCTAAGAAAGATATTTTAATGTCGTGATTATACTTCAAAAAACTGTTTTTTGGCCAAACTTTTCCAGTGTTTAAAGCAACAGGAACACAAGGCAAATTTAATGCTTCGTAAATTCTACCAGCACCCTTTTTAAACGGCAGTCTTTCACCAAATTTTACTCTTGTCCCTTGTGGAAAAATTAATAGAGGTCTTTTACTACTCTCAATATTATTTTTAATTTTATCAAAAAAATTTAAATTATCTTTTGTAGTAGTGTCTCTTACAATATCAATTGAACCAATTTTTTTTAAATACCAACCAAATAATGGAATTTTTAGAAGCTCCTTTTTAAGAATAAAAATGGGATATTGTAAAGGTGCTTGGAGTATAAATGTTTCAAGTAAAGATTGGTGCGCACTTGCAACAAAAAATCTTTCATTTTTTTTTAAATTTTCTATTCCAGAAAAAGTAACTTTAACTCCCAACACAAACCTTAATAAATATATAATTATATGTGCTAATATCTTTCCACAGACTAAAGTAGTTTTACTCGGTAGAATTAATGTTGGTATAGCTAAAACAAAAACTAATATTAAGGTTAAATAAAATAATATAGTAAATAAGAGCGATCTTATAAATTGCATTATTGTTTGAGTAAGCTTTTTATATCTTGTTTTTTTCTAATTACTCTAGCTTTAGATTTACTTATAATTATTTCAGCTATTAAAGGTTTAGTATTATAATTTGAGGACAAAGAAGCTCCGTAAGCTCCAACGTCTGAGATAGCAACGTAATCAGATTGGTTAAGTCTTTGGTACTTATTATATTTAATAAATTTGCAAGTAGTCTCACATATAGGACCGACAAATTCTAAAGGTCCATTATTTTTTTTACCATTTTTAATTACTGGAATTATGTTATGAACAGCATCATAAAGTGCAGTTCTCATAAAATCATTCATACCAGCATTTAAAATTGCAAATGATTTATTAGAACCTTTTTTTAAGTACTGAACTTTAGCTACCAAGATAGCTGTATTACCTACAATAGCCCGTCCTGGTTCAAAAATTATGCTACAATTATATTTCTGTCTAAACTTTTCTACTAAATTTGAATAGTTTTTAAGATTTATTTTTCTGTCATTTTTTTTATAAGCAATACCAAACCCGCCACCAAGATCCACAAACTTGAAGTTAATTTTTGTTTTATTAATTATTTCCTCTAAAACTTTTAAAGTCTTTTTAAAAGGATTTTCGCTTAATATTTGACTTCCAATATGTACACTTATTGCATTAAGTCTCAAATTTTTAAATTTTTTAATATTAAGACAAAATGAAATTAAATTTTTTTTTGAAAGACCAAATTTATCTTCCGCTTTACCTGTAGAAATCTTTTTATGTGTTGGTGCATTGATATCTGGATTTAGTCTGATACCTATAGCAATCTTTTTTTTTAAGTTACCAGCGATTTTGTTAATCAATAAAGCTTCATTTTCTGACTCCACATTTATTAATAAGATATTTTTTTTTATAGCCAATCTTATTTCTTCTTCTGTTTTACCAACACCAGAGAAAACAATTTTACGGGGTTGTATGCCAGATTTAATAGCTTTAAGTAATTCACCTCCAGAAACAACGTCTGCACCTGATCCCATCTTTTTTAAAACTTTTAAAATTTGTATATTTGAATTTGCTTTTACGGAAAAACAAATTAATGGTCTAGATTTTTTGAAATTATTTGAAAATGATTTGTAATTTTCAATAATATTATTTTCTGAATAAAGGTAAAAGGGGGTGCTGAATTTTGACGCCAGTCCTCTTACTGAGACATTCTCCATAAATAGATTATTATTTTTATATCTTATATAAGACATCTATTAAATTATTTTCGTAAAACCATTAATTGATCCTTGGTACTGTGGATCTGATTTTTTTCCGCATGATCCTAACATAAACATTAATAATATAAGAGTAATAACAAATTTCATTTAAGTTCCTTTTTATACTTTCTTATCATATTTTTAATATTTCTTTCAGAGGTTCCACCATATGAATTTTTTGAATTCATAGAGTGTATAACACTAAAAATTTTTAAAACATTATTATTCAAATTTTTGTAAAACTTCTTTATTTCATTTAATGTTAATTCATCCAAATTTTTCTTATTTTTTTCCGCATAATTGACAATTTTCGAAGATATTTTATAAGCTTCTCTAAAAGACAGTTTTTTATCTTTCACAAGATAGTCGGCAAAATCTGTTGCTGTCGTATATCCAGTCTTTGCCATATCGGACATTTTAGTTTTATTCGGGTTAACATTTTTTATTAGCTCATTGCTCATAAGCAAAGTATCTTTTAAAGTATCATAACCATCAAATACTAACGCTTTATCATCTTGTAAATCTTTAAAATATGAAATTGGAAGTCCTTTCATTATTGTTAAAATAGAATTTAACTTCCCATAATTAATTCCAGTTCTACCTCTTATTAGTTCTGCAGGGTCAGGGTTCTTTTTTTGAGGCATTATAGATGAACCTGTAAGCATCTTATCATTAAAGCTTATCAACTGGTAAGCATCAGAATTTAAAATAATAAAGTCTTCAGCCAGTCTTGACAGATGCATTGCGCACACAGCACAAGCGTAAAGAAAATCTATTGCAAAATCCCTATCTGAAACTGTATCAATCGAGTTATTTGTAGGTTTTTTGAAACCTAACTTTTGAGAAGTAAAGTTTCTATCTATATTGTAAGAAGTACCAGATAAAGCCGCGACACCAAGAGGAGACTCGTTTATTAATTCTAAATTATTATGAAATCTTTGCTTATCCCTTTTTAACATTTCATAATAAGCTAGGAGATAATGAGCAAATGATACAGGTTGAGCGTTTTTAAGATGAGTAAAACCTGGCATAACAGTTCCCACGTTTTTATCTGCTTTGTTTATTATATTTTTCATTAAAGAATTCAATTCTTTAATTAAAACTAAAGATGAATCTTTTACCCAAAGCTTAAAGTCTGTCACTACCTGGTCATTTCTTGATCTTGCAGTATGCATATAACCCGCTGAGTCTCCAATTATTTCATATAATCTTTTTTCTATATTTAAATGAATATCTTCAAATTTTTCTTTAAATACAAATTTACCTTTTTTAATTTGCCCTTTAATTTTATCCAGTCCTTTAATTATCTTTTTACCGTCTTTAACAGGAATTATTTTTTTTTTAATTAGCATTTGAGTATGAATTTTTGAGGCAAAAATATCCTGTTCGTAGAGTCTTTTATCTACGTTTATAGAAGCCCCAATTCTTTGAAATGATTTAGAAGTTGGGCTTTTAAATCTACCTGACCAAACTGTCTTATTTTTATTTGTCATAAACTATGCTATTTTTAATTTAAATTAATATGAAAATTAGTAAATCTTTTAAAATCATAACATTCATTTTTATTGGCTTTTTATTTGTTAATAACCCATTAACTCATGCCGAGCTTCCTAACAATCTTGTTATTCACGACAAACCTAAAAAAATTACCAATATAACTTTTAAAGATATTAATCTTCAGGAGGTCGATCTATCCAATAATAAAGGCAAGATCATGGTGCTAAACTTCTGGGCTACCTGGTGTGCCCCTTGTAAAAAGGAGATGCCATCGCTTGAAAAACTTGCTCAAGATTTCCCCCAAATAGACGTTTACCCTATAAACATGGAGCCACCCAACAAACTTAGAGTTAGAGATTGGTTGCAAGATATAGGGGTAGTAAGTTTAAATACTTATTTCGATCCCAAACTAGATTTAGCGAGAAAATTTAAATTAATCGGTATGCCAACTACAGTTTTATTAGATAAAGAAGGCAATGAATTCGGAAGAATAATGGGCGAATTTGATTTCAAGGATAAATCTTTTCAAAATTTTTTGAAAAATCAAATTAATCTTTGAAAAAATAAGCAAGTAAAACTAAAACAATAATCGCTATAAATTGTAGCAGAACTCTTAATTGCATTAATTTATTTGAGTATTTTTTACTAGTACTTCCACCTTTAAATAAAGTATAAATACCTAGTATAAGTACTATGGCAACAGCTCCAAGAAGAGAGAAACCTATAAAATTAAACAAAAGTTCTGACATAAAAAGATATATATAATGAGCTACTCATTAAATACAACTGTTATTAATACAATTAATAAACAAAAACCAGATAGCGCTATTATTTTATGTCACGGTTATGGAGGAGATGGTAAAGATATTTCTATACTGGCTAACTATTGGAAAAATTATCTTCCTAAAACAGTATTTATATGTCCTGATGCACCAGAAAAGTGTGCAGTAAGTCCAACAGGTTATCAATGGTTTGATTTATTGGATCAAACAAAAGATGAAATATTAACAAAATCCTTAGTAGCAGAATTAAAACTTAATAATCTTATAGATGAGGTTAAATCAAATTTTGACTTGTCATCAAACAAAATTATTCTATGTGGGTTTAGCCAAGGGTGTATGATAAGCTTACAAACGGGTCTAAAAAGAGAAGATAAAATCAATTCAATAATTGGATACTCAGGCAAGGTCATAGATGTCAAACATATTGAGAATAATATTAGGTCAAAACCAGAAATTATTTTAATGCACGGGGATAAAGACGAGGTTGTTCCTGTCAGTTTTTTACTTGAAGCTAAGGAATTATTTAATAAAATGAATTATAAAATTCATACAAAAATATTTGAAAATTGCGAACATAGAATACCACAAGAAGGGTCTAGTTTGGGTCTAGAATTTATTAAAAAACAATTATATTAAATTTCAAAGTGTAACAAATTAATAACTTGATTTAATTTTTTTTATCATTTAGCTTTAGGCATGATTATTTCTGCAAATGAAAAAGTACCCTTAGAAAAATGTCCTGCATTAGTTTTAAATGCAGACTTTAGACCTTTGAGTTACTATCCTTTATCTTTATGGTGTTGGCAGGATGCTGTTAAATCAGTCTTTTTAAATAGAGTTAGTATTGTATCAAATTATAAAAGAAAAATCCGCAGCCCTTCATTTGAAATGAACTTGCCTAGTGTAATTGCACTTAAAAGTTTTATTAAACCATCAGACAATCCCAATTTTACGAGATTTAATGTTTTTTTAAGAGATAAATTTACTTGTCAATATTGTGGAGACAAAAGAGATTTAACTTTTGATCACTTATTGCCAAAGTCAAAAGGTGGTCTAACAGACTGGGAAAATGTCGTGACAGCTTGCTCAACTTGTAATGTTAAAAAGGGTGGAAAATTATTTGAAAGAAGTGGGATGAAATTATTTAGCAAACCGTACAGACCAACTGTTGATGATTTACACAAGAATGGTAGAAACTTCCCCCCAAATTTTTTACATGAAAGCTGGATGGATTATTTATATTGGGATATTGAGTTAGAACCTTAATTAAATTTTTTCAGAAATAGCGATTGCTATTCTTGAAGAAGTTTTAATCACCTTATCTAAAACACTATATAATCCAGATTTAGTTGCACCACTCTCGTAAGCGATATCTTTGTGATCCAATTCATCTTGTCTAAACTTCATAATTTTCTTTTTCAAATCCTCTTCATCTTCCCTGAGTTTATAAGTTTGATCTTTATAATGACCGTCAATAACCTCTTCAACTGAAGCAGTACAAAGCATTGCTGCTTTTTTTCCCATCATTGCAGTACCAAAGCCAAGTGTAATACCCATTAAATCCCAAAGAGGTAAAAGTTTCGTCGGTTTAATATTTCTACGCTGAATTTCTTTATCAAAAAATTCAAAATGTTCTTTTTCATGCTCTCGCATATCTTCAATTTTCCTCTTTAGTTCATCATCTTGTTTAAAAGTTTTTAGTGCTAATAATTGACCTTCATAAATTTTTATAGCACCTCGCTCACCAGCATGGTCTACTCTAATAATTTCTTCTAAAGTTTTTTTATCTGTTTTATTCATTTTTAATAATCAACCTTAATAATATAATACTTATTATTATAGATAAAACTGCATTAAATGTAGCAAGTGATAACCCAAATATTGTAAAAGTAACCTCTTTACAACTAATCGGAGTGTTTTCTAATGTTTTTAAAAGTTCATCAGTATTTTGAACTTTATTACTTCCACCAAGTTCGCATAAGAGATTCTCACTAAAAATTCCTTGTTCAATCCCTACATGATACACTGATACTACAGTACTAAATACAAATAATATAAGAATTAAAAATAGAATTATTTTACCCCATTTTTTAATAAACAGTAGCAGTGAACTTAATATTAAAGCACCAATATAAGGAATGCGCTCAATTTTACATAAGTTACATGGTTCGTGGCCAAGTATAAATTCAACAAAATATGCAAAACTTAACGAAAAAAAACTTATTAAAATTAATGAATTTAAAACAAAATTTCTATTCATATTATCTTAAATAAAAATATATTCCTAAAAAAATTATTACTAATATAATTCCAATAATTGTGAACAATTTAAAACCTTCTTTTTTAAGAAGTATTTCAAATTTATCTCCAAATTTCATTGATAAATATGATACCATAAAAAATCTTAGTCCTCTTGAGATTAAACTTATCAATATAAATAAATAAATATTGAAACCTATAAAGCCACTGGTAATTGTAAAAACTTTGTAAGGAAGAGGAGTAAAACCTGCTAAAAATAAAGTTCCAATCCAAAATACTACACCCGTTTTATTTGATAACTTGTCTTGCAAAACGAAGACTTTTTCCTCATAATTATAAAACTCTATAATACTCATAGAAAACTCCAAAAACATACTTCCTAAAAAATAACCTAAAATTCCACCTAAAACTGAAAACAGCGTAGCTATTAAAAAAATTTTTATAAAATCCTCTTTTTTTGCTAGAACCATAGGCACAACCATTACATCTGGTGGTACTGGGAAAAACGAACTCTCGATAAAAGATATAAAAGCCAGGAAAGGCTTAGAAAATTTATGTCTAGCTAATTCCAAACATCTATCATATAATTTTTCTAACATTAACACTTTTATAAGCATGTCTGAAAAAAAAGAAATAAAAAACTTAACCAATTTAACAAAAGTAGACTTTCAAAAAAAAGATAAAAATGAGTTTAAAGATGATTTCATAAGTAGATCTGAAGTACATTCTATATTATCTACAAATTTTGGAAGAATAAGTGATCATTGGTTTAAATTTTCTACTACCTGGAATTACAATGCTTATCAAACATTTCAAGATATGGATAAATACTTGATTCTGATTTATCTCGTCCAAAAGTCTTTTCGTCATTACGCGGATATACATATTATTCACTCCGAGGAACAATTTTATACAAAAGAGGAATTCGAAATTGAAAAAATCAATTTAATCGAAATTTCTGAAGATCTTTCAATTGCGAAAGAAACAGTAAGAAGAAAAATTAACGAATTAAATGCAAGCCAGATTATTGTGAGAAAAGGGAAAAAGATTATTTTAAAACCTTTAACTTTTGTCCATCAAAGACCCAAACATTCAGTAAAAACTTTATCTCAATTCTTACATATATGCTCAAAATACTTAGCTACACAGGATTGGTTCGGTTCTCCTGTTGAAGCAAAAAAAATAGAAGATTTTATAAGAGAGAATTTTACACTTGTTTGGAGGTTTTTCTTTAGATTTAAGATCCCATTTTTAATAAGACAAAGAAAATTTCATGGAGACTTAGAAAGTTTTATTGTCTCTGGCACTATATTTGCTAACAACATAGTTCGACTCAAAGATAAATATAAAAATAATCCTGTAACTCAAAATTCTGAAGCAAATGATCTCGGCCAAGAAAATTTCGTTGAGTGGGCTAAATTTATAATATTATCAAAAGAACCTATTATTGGAATGAATGCTTCTTCAATTTCTGAAATTACTGGTATTCCAAGAGCAACAGTAATAAGAAAACTAAGAATTTCTGAAAAGACCGGCATGATATTTAAAGATAAACAACAGCTTTACACAATTGGAAAGACATATAAATCTAAACTTAAAGATCTTGGAAAAGTATTTTCTGAGAACCAAATTGATTTATGTAAGTTTGTATCAACTTTCTACGAGCTCTATAGAAATCCTAATATTAACAAAAATCTTAAATAAACTCTTTATTGAAAGTATTATTTTATAATATACTTAATTAAGGGCGAATGGTGGAACTGGTAGACGCGCCGGACTCAAAATCCGGTGGTAGCAATACCTTGAGAGTTCGAGTCTCTCTTCGCCCACCAAATTATGGATATTAGTAAATTAAATAGTTTAGTTGAGCTTTATTTTGAAAAAGCAAAAAATATAGATGAACAAAAAACTTTTTTGAAATGGTTAAAACCTGGAAAGCAAACTTATAATTGGAAAAATATTACTGAAAGAATTTATAAACTCTCTTATAAAATTAAGACTATAATTAATGAGGGTGATAGATGTTTAATCTTATCGGAGAATAGACCTTATTGGTTAATGGCAGATATTTCAATCATGAATGCTGGAGGAATATCGGTTCCTATTTTTACGACATATTCAGCAAGCGATTACGAATATATACTAAATGATTGTAAACCTTCATTAATAATTGTTTCAAATCAAAATCAATTTAACAAAATAAAAAAATTCTTAAATAAAGAAGTTAAAAAGATTATCTCTTTTGAGAAAATTGATACAGAAAGTTTAATTATTACAGAAATATTTAAGAAAGAAAATTTCGAGAAAATCATAAATAAAAATTTAACAAGAAATAAACCTGCGTGTATAATTTATACTTCTGGAACCTCAGGCAATCCGAAAGGAGTCGTTTTGAGTCATGGAGGTATATTGTCTAATTGTGAAGGAGCTGTGGAATTACTACAACCTTTAATCCAAAAAAAAAATCCTATATTTTTAACTTGGCTGCCACTATCACATTCTTACGAACATACTGTTCAATTTATACAAATTCTTGTTGGCGCTAAAGTTTTTTATGCTGAAAGTCTAGAAAAATTAATTTCTAATATGTCAGTAGCTAAACCAACTATCATGACAGCAGTTCCGAGATTTTATCAAAATCTTTTTCAAAAAATAAATATAAATTTTGAAAAACAAAAAGGTTTTAAAAAAAAATTAATTAATAAAACTTTAAATCTGGGAAAAAAAATACTTCGAAAAGATAAATTAAGTTTAAGCGAAAAAATAATCAATTTTTTATGTGAAATATTAGTAAGAAAAAAAATTAGAAATCAATTTGGAGGTAATCTTCAAGCGTTTGTATCAGGGGGTGGAGCTTTAGACAGAAATATTGGTGAGTTTTTAAACTCTGTAGGTTTGCCAACACTCCAAGGGTATGGTTTGACTGAGGCATCACCAGTTGTTAGTTGTAATCTTCCAAATCTAGTAAAAGTAGAAACTGTCGGTCCACCATTTAGAAATAACAAAGTTAAAATTGCTGAAGATGGAGAAATTCTAATTAAGGGTGAAAACGTTATGTTGGAATATTGGAATTTAAAAGAGGAAACAGAAAAAACTATAAAAGATGGATGGCTTCATACCGGTGATATAGGTGAATTAGATCATAATAATTATTTAAAAATTACAGATAGAAAAAAAGATATTATTGTAAATCTTGGAGGAGATAACATTTCCCCCAGTAAGATAGAAAATATCCTATGTTTGAACGAAAATATTAAGCAATCTTTTGTATACGGAGATAAAAAAAATTATTTAGTTGCATTAATAGTAAGTGAAAAGGAAACTAATAAAGATAAAATAAAACTTATAATTGAAAATATTAATAAAAGTTTAACTTTAATTGAAAAAATAAAAAAATTTGTACTAATTAATGAAGAATTTACAATTGAAAATGGAATGCTTACACCAACTTTAAAATTAAAAAGAAAAGAAATAATTAAAAATTATAAACAACAACTAGAAAATCTTTATTAGAATTATAAAAAAATAAATTTAATTATCTTAAAAAAACATTGATATTGCTTAACTTTTTAACTTTAATTAATTTTATAAAAAAATAAAATTTTTTTATTTTTTTTAAAAAAAACACACTTTAATTTGTGTTTGACATCAAAGAAAAAAAACTTAAAGATTAAATATCAAAACGAATCATAAAGATTTGTTTATAAACAGGGAGATAAGATGGCTAAAAGAAGAAAAAAAGCTAAAAAGAAAAAAGCTAAAAAAAGAAGAAGAAGAAGAAGATAGTTCTCTTCCATTCTTTGTTAATTAAACGCCCTTTTTAATAATTTAAAAAGGGCGTTTTACTTTTAATTGTCTAATAAGTTTTTATTTCTTCCAAGAGCTTTATCCATCTTTTTTTGAACTTCTTCAGGAGTAGTTTTAAGAACAGCTTCAAATTCTGATTTAAGCCTATCATAGGCTTTTTCAAATAACTGTCGCTCTGAGTAAGATTGATCTGCTATTATATCTGTATTTTTGTTTAAATCTTTGACCACTTCAGCAAGATCATAGATTTTACCAGAATTAATTTTTTGGTCATATTCCTGAGCTCTTCTGCTCCACATTGTCCTTTTAATTTTCGGTTTAGTTTTTAAAATAGAAACGCATTTATTAATTTGGTTTATTGAGGAGATAGGTCTTAAATTGGATTGTTGGTTAATTGGAACCGTTAAAGTAAGCTTCTCTTTTTCAATAAATATTTTATAAAATTGAATTTCAATTTGACCAATTTTAGCCTTTTCAACAGCAATAATTTTACCTACTCCATGTTTAGGGTAAACTACAAAATCTTTAACGTTATACTGTTTCTTTTCTGTGGCTTGTTTCTTAATTTTTACGATTTCAGGTTTTTCTTCCTGATTAGGACTTGCTTGTTTTTTTGG
>CACPLT010000019.1 GCA_902634845.1 uncultured Pelagibacteraceae bacterium | reverse complement strand
ACGGGTTACTAACTTTAAATAATTCTGCAGTTAATCAATCTATTGAAATAGTAAGAAGAAGAATAGATGATTTAGGCACAAAAGAACCAACTATTATACAAAGAGGTGAAAAAAGAATTGTAGTTGAACTTCCAGGTTTAAAAGATCCTTCTAGAATAAAAGATTTATTAGGAAAAACAGCCCAATTAAATTTTAGATTAATAACAGATAAAAAAGACGATTTTGGGTCTGAAAAAATGATTTCAGAAAATGGAGAAGAAGTAATTGTAAATAAAAAAATTATTATGAGTGGTGAAAATTTAATTGACGCCCAGCCAAGAGTAGATAATCAATCTAATAGCCCAATGGTCGCTTTTACTTTAGATAGGTATGGTGCTCAAAAATTTGGTAAAGTAACGACAAATAATATTGGTAAAAGATTAGCAATAGTATTAGATAACAAAATTATTAGCGCTCCAGTTATAAGAGAGGCTATTACTGGAGGTAGCGGAACTATTTCAGGAAATTTTTCATTTCAGGAAGTTACAGACTTATCTCTTTTGTTAAGATCTGGAGCTTTACCTACACCAATAAATATTGTTGAAGAGAGAACAGTCGGACCAGATTTAGGTAGAGACTCAATTATTTCAGGAGCAATTTCTTTGATAATAGGATTTGTGCTTGTAGTTTTATATATGTTTTATAAGTATAGGATTTTTGGATTAATAGCCAACATATCTTTAATTTCAAATTTATTAATGCTTGTTGGTGTTTTAACTATCTTAGAGGCGACTTTAACACTTCCAGGAATTGCAGGAATAATTTTAACAGTAGGAATGGCAGTCGATGCGAATGTTTTAATTTTTGAAAGAATTAAAGAGGAATTACGAACTGAAAAATCAATAATTCATGCTTTTGACATGGGTTACAGCAGAGCTAAAATTACAGTTTTAGACGCAAACATTACTACTTTACTAGCTACTGTAATTTTATTTATTTTTGGAACTGGACCTGTTAAAGGTTTTGCTGTTACTTTAGGAATAGGAATAATAACAACACTTTTTTCAGCATATTTCATAGCAAGACATTTAACTTCTTCTTTTGTTTTAAGAAATAGAGAGAGTATTAAGTTATGAAATACAATTTTAATTTTATAAATTATTTTAAGAAATTTAATTTTGTATCATTGATATTAGTTTTATTAAGTTTATTTTTTGTACTTTTTAAAGGTCTTAACTATGGAATAGATTTTAAAGGCGGTACACTTATTGAAGTAAGAATTCAGAATAACGATATAAGAGTTTCTGATATAAGAGATTCTCTTAACAAGTTAAATTTAGGTGATGTAAATGTGAAAAATTTTGGAGAAAAGAGTGATTTTTTAATAAAAATTGAAAAAAAATTAAATAATAATGACTCTTTGATATCTGAAATTAAATCTTCCCTAGACCAAGATCTTAATGAGGAAGTGAATTACAGAAGAGTCGAAAGTGTAGGACCAAAAGTAAGCGCTGAATTGTTAAAGTCGGGTATAATTTCTATTGGTTTAGCTTTATTAATGATGTTATTTTATATTTGGTTTAGATTTGAATGGCAGTTTAGTTTGGGTTCTATTATCGCTTTATTTCATGATGTAATTATTACTTTAGGAATCTTTTCAATTTTATCTATTGAAATTAACTTATCAATTGTAGCAGCTGTATTAACTATAGTTGGTTATTCTATGAATGACACAGTTGTAATTTATGACCGCATTAGAGAAAATTTATCTAAATTTAGCAAGCTTGAAATTGACCAAGTCTCAAATTTATCAGTTAATGAAACTTTATCTAGAACTTTAATAACTTCAGTAACAACATTATTAGCTTTGTTTTCAATTTTTATATTAGGTGGTGAAATACTTAAAGGTTTCTCTTTTGCTATGATTTTGGGTGTAATAATTGGAACCTATTCGTCAATATTTGTAGCATCACCTGTTCTAAGATACCTTAAAGTTTCATCTAAGACGCTTGAAAAAAAAGAAGATAAAATTGTACCTTAAATTAGTAAAGATTTTGAGCAGCTACCATCGTTAAAAGCATTGGAATCGATAAAAGAGTGTTTACTCTAGAAGTTAACATAGCTTTTTTTGCTGCGATTGGTTTTTCTTCCGCTGAGGCCTCTATGATACCTAAAGCTTTTTTTTGATTAGGCCAAATAATAAACCATACATTATACGCCATTATAATTCCTAACCACATACCAATACCAATAGCTGTATTTTTTCCACCTCCACTACCAATTCCTAATGTCATTGACTCATGCAAGTACCCATTGAGATAAGCTACAATTAATCCAGTTAATATTGTTGCGAACGCAGCCCATCTAAACCAAAACAAAACTTTTGGAGCGATAACTTTACTTATTGCTGGTTTCTGTTCATCTGGAATATTAGGCATGCTAGGAATCTGAACAAAATTTAAATACCAAAGTAGGCCTATCCACATTATTCCAGCTAAAACGTGTAAATACCTAAACAACCAACTAAAAAAATATTGATCAAAAGCAAATCCATCCCCTCCAAAATACAATCCAAGAAATAGTAAAATTGCTATAACAAGCGAAAGATGAACTGTTTTTGATAAAGATTGTAAAATACTAACCATAAATAACTATAACATAAAAATATGAATTATGCAGTTTTTTTCATTTTTGGAGTACTTAAAATTTCCTTTAAAAATTGTCCAGTAAAACTACTTTTTTCAGATGAGACTTTCTCAGGAGTGCCTTGAGCTATAATTTCACCCCCAGATTCTCCACCTTCTGGACCCATATCGATTATATGGTCAGCTGTTTTTATAACATCTAAATTATGTTCAATTACAACAACTGTATTTCCAGTATTCACAAATGCCTGCAAAATATCGAGAAGTTTTTTTATATCATGAGAGTGAAGACCCGTTGTTGGTTCGTCTAATATATACAAAGTTCTTCCAGTTGATCTTTTTGATAATTCTTTAGCAAGTTTTATTCTTTGAGCCTCACCCCCAGACAAAGTGGTAGCTTGTTGTCCTATTTTCATATATCCAAGGCCAACGTGTTTAAGAGTTATCAGTTTCGATCTGATTGTTTGGATATTTTCAAAAAAATCACAACCTTCTTCAACTGTCATATCAAGAATGTCAGCTATGTTTTTATTTTTAAATCTAATTTCTAATGTCTCTCTATTATATCTTGCTCCTTTGCAAGTATCACATGGAATAAATACATCAGGTAAAAAATGCATTTCATAAGTTAACACTCCATCACCTTCGCAAGTTTCACATCTTCCACCTTTAACATTGAAAGAGAACCTTCCAACTTTGTAACCTCTAGCTTTAGACTCGGGTAAGTTTGCAAACCAATCTCTTATTGGTCCAAAAGCTCCTGTATAAGTTGCTGGATTAGATCTTGGTGTTCTCCCAATAGGTGATTGATCAATATCAATAATTTTATCAATTAATTCAGTTCCTTTATAATTTTTAAAAGATTTAGGTAATTTTCTTGATTTGTTATTATTTAAAATCAAATTTAAAGCATTATAAAGTGTATGCAAAACTAAAGTAGATTTTCCACTACCTGACACTCCTGTTACACAAGTAAAAGTTCCTATCGGAATTTTTAAGTCAACATTTTTAAGGTTATTACCTGTTGCTCCATTTATTTCTAAGTAGCGACCATTTTTTGCTATCCGTCTTTTTTTTGGAATGATGATGTTTTTTTCACCGGATAAATATGTTCCTGTAATACTCTGTTTCTCTTGAATAATATTTTCAATTTGTCCCTCTGCAATAATTTTACCACCATGAAGTCCGGCCTCGGGTCCTATGTCTATTATATGATCTGCGCTCTCCATAGTTTCAATATCATGCTCTACAACAATTACTGTATTTCCTAAATCTCTCAATTTTTTTAAGGCAGTTATTAATTTCTTATTATCACGCTGATGTAATCCTATAGAGGGTTCATCCAAAACATATAACACACCAGTAAGACCGGACCCTATTTGTGATGCTAATCTTATTCGTTGAGATTCGCCTCCTGATAAAGTACCAGACTCTCTTGAAAGAGTAAGATAATTGAGACCTACATTAAGCAAAAATGTAAGTCTTTCATTTATTTCTTTGAGAATGTGTTGAGCTATTTTGTTTTGTTTATCATTTAAAAAGTTTGGTAATTTATCAAACCATTTTTTCGCATCTTCAATGGATTTATGAGTTATCTGACTGATATTCAAATCGTTTATTTTTACACATAAAGCCTCATCTTTTAATCTGAGACCCTTACATTTATCGCAATTAGACTCAGATTGATATTGAGAAATTTCTTCTCTTTTCCATTCACTATCAGTTTCTAAATACCTTCGTTCTAAATTATTAATAACACCTTCGAATGGTTTTTTTGTTGTATATGTTTCATAATTATCATCATATGAGAATTTGATTTCTTCATCATCAGACCCATATAAGATAATTTCTTGTATTTTTTTGGGTATTTTTTTCCATTTATCTGTTAAAGAAAATTTATAGTGTTTAGCCAATGAAGCTAAAGTTTGAGCATAATATAAGCTTGAACTTTTAGACCAAGGCACTATGGCTCCGTCTTGAAGTGATTTGTTCTCATCTTGTATAACTAATTTTGGGTCTACGTTTAGATTACTGCCTATACCCTCGCATTCTTCACAGGCACCATAAGGTGAGTTAAAAGAAAATAATCTTGGTTCAATTTCTTCAATAGTAAAACCACTTTCAGGGCAAGAAAATTTTGAGGAGAAAGTAATAGACTCAGTTTTTCTAAATTTTTTAGGTAAACTTTCATTTTCATACTCAACATTTAGCAGTCCATTTGACAAATTTAAGGCTGTTTCAACACTATCGGCAAGTCTATTTCCTATTGAAGAACTAAGAACAACTCTGTCTACAATAATAGATATATCATGTTTTACTTTTTTATTTAAATTTGGAAAGTCATTTATTTGGTAGTATTTTCCATCTACTTTAATTTTTTGAAAACCTCTTTTTTTATAGTTTAAAATTTCTTTTTTATATTCACCTTTTCTGCCTCGCACAATAGGCGCGAGTAAATGGATAGTACTACTTTTTGGAAGAGCTTTGATTTTGTCAACCATTTCACTGACTGATTGAGATACAATTGGTTTTCCTGTAAACGGAGAATAGGGCACTCCAGCTCTAGCAAAAAGAACTCTCATATAATCGTAGATCTCAGTTACAGTGGCAACAGTTGATCTAGGATTCTTCGATGTGTTTTTTTGTTCAATTGAAATTGCCGGACTCAAACCTTCAATGAAATCTACATTTGGTTTTTTCATTTTATCTAAAAATTGACGTGCATATGCAGATAAACTTTCAACATATCTTCTTTGTCCTTCAGCATAAATTGTGTCGAAAGCTAAAGAAGATTTTCCTGATCCAGACAAACCAGTTATTACAACTAATTTGTCTTTTGGAATTTCTAAAGAAACATTTTTTAAGTTATGTTCTTTTGCGCCTTTTATAACGATTTTTTTAAGCATTTTTTGTTAACACAATTAATAATGAGCTTATAAATAACATACATTTATGATATAATTTCTAACAATATAATTAGAAATCAACAAGTATTCAAAAAATTTATATGGCTGGAAGTCTAAATAAAGTTCAATTAATAGGCAGATTAGGGGCTGATCCTGAGATCAAACAAATGGTTAACGGCAAAAACGTCGCAAGATTAAGTATTGCTACAAGTCAATCATGGAAAGACAAGAATTCAGGGGAAAGAAAAGAAAAGACTGAATGGCACCGAATAGTAATTTTTAATGAAGGTCTTGTAGGAGTAGTTCAACAATATCTTAAAAAGGGAGCTAATGTTTATATTGAGGGACAATTAAGTACTCGAAAGTGGAAAGATGAAAGCACAGGTCAAGATAAATATTCTACAGAAGTAATTTTGCAGGGATATAATTCCAACTTAACAATGTTGGATGGAAGAAACAAAAATGAGAATTCTAACCTAGTTTCAGAAAATAAAAGTTCTTTACCTGACGATAATTTAAATCAAGATAAAAATGATTTAGATGATGAAATTCCATTTTAAATTATGGAAAAACAAAATATTAAGCAAAGCAGTTCTATAAAGCCTATATTTGTAAGAAATGAGATGAGCTCGTCATATCTTTCTTACGCTATGAGTGTAATTGTTAGCCGTGCTTTACCAGATGTTAGAGATGGTCTTAAACCAGTTCATAGAAGAATAATTTATGCAATGTATAAAGGCGGTTACGATTGGTCAAAAAATTTTAGAAAGTCTGCTAGAATAGTTGGTGATGTTATCGGTAAATATCATCCTCATGGTGATCAAGCTGTCTACGATGCACTTGTAAGATTAGTTCAAGATTTTTCTATGAGCTTACCTCTGCTTAAAGGCCAGGGAAATTTTGGTTCTATAGATGGAGACCCTCCAGCTGCTATGAGGTATACTGAGACAAAATTAGGAAAAATATCTCAGTATTTAACAGAGGATCTTGAAAAAAATACAGTTACATTTAGAAACAACTACGATGAAACCGAAAAAGAACCTACTGTTCTTCCCTCTCAATTTCCTAATCTTTTAGTTAATGGAGCTGGTGGTATAGCTGTAGGTATGGCAACAAGTATTCCTCCTCACAATTTAGGCGAGGTTATCGATGCAACGAACGCCTATATTGATAACCAAAATATTACAATTTCTCAGTTAATGAAACATGTACCTGGTCCAGATTTTCCTACTGGTGGAGTCATTATTGGAAAAGATTTTATAAAACAAGGTTATAACAAAGGACGAGGATCTTTTAAAATTAGAGGCGAAATTGAATTTGAAGAAAAAAAAAATGGAAGATCTATTTTGGTTATAAAATCAATTCCTTATCAAGTAAACAAATCTGTTTTAAACGAGAAGATAGCTTTATTAGCTAGGGATAAAAAAATTGAGGGTATCAGCGATATTAGAGATGAGTCAAATAGGGAAGGCATAAGAATAGTTATTGAATTGAGAAGAGGTGTGGAGCCAGAAACAATTAGAAGACAATTATATAAGTTAACTAATATAGAAAGCTCCTTTGGTTTTAATTCTTTAGCCTTGGTCGATAACAAACCAAAGTTACTTAATTTAAAAGAATTTATATCGGAATTTACCAAATTTAGAGAAATAACTGTCCTTAAAAGAGTAAAATTTGATTTAAATAAAGCTGTAGAAAGAGCACACATACTTATTGGTTTAGCTATAGCTGTAGAAAATATTGACTCCATAATTAAAATAATTAAAAGCTCAAAAAACAATGAAGAGGCTAAAAAAAATTTACTTAATAAAAAATGGAAAATTAAAAAAAGTTCTAAATTAATATCAACTATTGAAAAAAAGAAAAATATTAGTTCGTACTCACTAACAGAAAAACAAATTACAGCTATTTTAGAATTACGATTACAAAAATTAACTGCTTTCGGAATATCCGAGATAGAAGCAGAAATAAATAAATTAGCTAAATTAATAGTTGACTTAAATAAAATTTTAAATTCAAAAAAAGAATTATACGGTTTTATTAAAAATGAATTAAATAATATAAAAGATAGATATGCAGTTCCAAGAAGAACTAAAATTACCGATGCTGTTTTAAATTATAATATTGAAGAAACTATTCAAAAAGAATCAGTTGTAATAAACATAACAAACAAAGGATATATTAAACGAAGTCCTCTTACCTCTTTAAAAGCTCAAAAAAGAGGCGGCAAGGGCAAGACTGGTATTACTACCAGAGAAGAAGATTTTGTAGTTCAAATTTTCACTGCAAACACACATACACCAATGCTTTTTTTTTCAACTCAAGGTCTTGTCTATAAAATAAAAGCTTACAAAATTCCGGAGGGTACTTCGGCTTCAAAAGGCAAATCTATATTTAATATTTTACCATTAAAAAATCACCATTCCATAAGCTCTATAATGCCTTTGCCAGAAGATGAAAATGAATGGAAAAATCTTAAAATAATATTTGTAACTTCAAAGGGAAACATAAGAAAAAACTCCCTTGAAGATTTTATAAACATTAATGCATCTGGCAAAATAGCCATGAAACTTTCTGAAGACGACAAAATTATTGGAGTAAAAATTTGTAGAGAAGATCAAGATATATTGCTCAGCACTAAATATGGAAAATGTATTAGATTTATGTCAAAAAAGTTAAGGCTTTTTAAAGGAAGATCATCAAAAGGAATAAGAGGAATGCAATTGGCAGAAGGCGATGAAATCATCTCATTATCAATTCTTGACAATAGTAAATTAGATAACAAAAAAATTAATAAAGATCCTAAAATTAAAAAAGGTTTAGAAAAATATATATTATCAGTTTCAGAAAATGGTTATGGTAAAAGATCCTCTTACTTCGATTATAGGGTAACAAATAGAGGCGGAAAAGGAATTATAGGAATTATTAATTCTTCCCGTAACGGCAATATAGCATGTAGTTTAGTAGTAGGTGAAGAAGACGAAATTATATTATCTACTGACAAAGGCAGTATTATGAGATGCGCTGTGAAGGAAATAAGAGTAGCTGGAAGGAACACTCAAGGGGTAAGAATTAAAAAATTAAAAGGTGAAGAAAAGGTTGTCTCAGTAATTAAAATAGATGATAATATACAGTAATTATGAAGACAGCAATTTATCCAGGAACTTTTGATCCAATAACCTATGGTCATATTGATGTAATTAAAAAATCATTAAAGATATTTGACAGGGTGGTAGTAGCTGCTGCAGAAAATATTAATAAAAATTATCTCTTTTCGATTGATGAAAGAGTTGAAATAATCCAAAGTTCACTCTTTAAAGATTTAAAACTAAATAAAAAAAAAATAGTAGTAGTACCCTTTAATTCTTTAACAATTAATCTTTGCAAACAATATAAAGCCAATGTTATAATTAGGGGTCTCAGAGCAGTATCTGATTTTGAATATGAGTTTCAACTTGCAGGTATGAACAAAAAACTCAATGAAAATATTGAAACTATTTTTTTGATGTCAGATGTAGAAAATCAAATTATATCATCAAAATTTGTTAAAGAAATTGCAAAACTTGAAGGAAAAATAAATAAATTTTTAACTAAATCAGTAGTGAATAAACTAAAAAACAAATTAGAATGAAAAATATATTTATTGTATTATTATTTTTTATTTTATTTTCTAATAAACTATATTCGGAGGAAATTATGATAATGAAACTTAAAGATGGAGATGTTGAGATAGAACTTTATTCAGACATTGCCCCAAATCACGTTAAAAGATTTAAGGATTTAGCAAAAGAAGGATTATATGATGGAGTTGTTTTTCATAGAGTCATAGATGGTTTTATGGCTCAAAGTGGAGATGTCAAATTTGGTAATTCTAATTCTAAAAATTTTAATTTATCTTTAGCTGGTACTGGGGGATCCAATATGCCTGATTTAAAATCTGAATTTTCAGATATTCCCCATGATAGAGGTATATTATCTGCAGCAAGATCTTCTGACCCAAACAGTGCCAACAGTCAGTTTTTTATTTGTTTCCAATCGGCACCTCATTTAGATAGGCAGTATACTGTCTTTGGAAAAGTTATCAAAGGAATGGAGTTTGTAGATAAAATAAAAAAAGGAGATGGTCCAAATGGCTCTGTTCAGAGTCCTGACAAAATTATTAGTTTGAAGTTAAAATAACTTTAGATGAAAAAAAAAGAGTTTTCATTTAAATTAATTTCAAAATTTAAAAAAGCCAGACTTGGTAGGATTAAAACACCAAGAGGATTTATAGACACACCAGCATTCATGCCTGTTGGTACGCTAGGAACTGTTAAAGGCCTGTTCGTTGAAGATCTTAAAAAAACAAATACCCAAATTATTTTAGGAAATACTTATCACTTAATGTTGCGACCAGGATCAAATATTCTAGAAAAATTTGGGGGTTTACATGATTTTATGAATTGGAACAAGCCTATACTTACTGACTCTGGAGGTTTTCAAATAATGTCATTATCAAAGTTAAATAAAATTGATAAAGATATTGGAGCAACATTTAGATCTCATATTGATGGAAAAAAAATTATTCTTAGTCCAGAAAAAAGTATAAAAATTCAAAAATCAATTAATTCAGATATTCTTATGGTATTGGATGAATGCCCAAAATTGACTAGTAATCGAGATACATTAAAAAAAGCAATTGATGTTTCTACTGAATGGGCAAAAAGGTCTAAAATTGAATTTGGATATAATAAAAACAAGGCCTTATTTGGAATCATTCAAGGAGGCTTATATAATGATCTAAGAGTTGAAAGTTTACAGAGACTAATAGATATTGATTTTGACGGTTATGCCATAGGCGGATTGGCAGTTGGAGAAACTCAAGACGAAATGTTTGAAACGGTAAAAGATATAACTAAAAAAATGCCTGAAAACAAACCAAGATATTTGATGGGTGTTGGAACGCCTTCAGACATACTAGGAGCAATTAAAGAAGGAGTGGATATGTTTGATTGTGTTATGCCTACGAGATCAGGTAGAACAGGTTTGGCTTTTACCTGGAATGGAAAAATAAACCTTAAAAATTCAAAATTTAAAAATGACAAATCACCACTGGATAAAAATTGTACTCTGAGAAATTTGAACAATTACTCGAAAAGTTATTTAAACCATTTAATCAAAACTAACGAATTACTGGCCTCTATGCTTATTTCTTTGCACAATGTTAATTTTTATCAACAATTTATGGGAGAAATTAGAAATAGTATTAAGAGTCGCACATTCACTAAATTTTATAACAAGTATATCAAATTATTTAATTAATAAATCTTATTGAATTTTAAATCATTTATATGTAAAAGAAATTTCTTTGGGCCCTTAGCTCAGTTGGTAGAGCACCTCCCTTTTAAGGAGGGTGTCGATGGTTCGAGTCCATCAGGGCTCACCATATCACACTCAGGTTGATATTGGTGGGTATTTAATAATAACTTCCCTAATCCAATTTTCTAAATTTTCAATTCTTTTTTGGCTTGACGGGTGTGTACTTAAAAAAACAGGGGGTTCTTTTCCTTTATTTTTTTCTGCCATTCTTTCCCACAATTTCACTGACTCTCTTATATCGTATCCAGATAAGGAAGAAAAAATTAAGCCTAAATAATCTGCTTCTGTTTCCTGTTTTCTTCCAAAAGGATTCATAATACCTAGTTGAAATATATCTAAACCTGTATTTTGACCAACAGTATTACGTGTTCTATTAATTGCCCCACCTAAAAAAACATCAGCGACTTGTGTTCCAATGTTGATTGTCATTGCTTGACTAGCTCTTTCAACAGAATGTCTTGCAACAGCATGCGCTATTTCATGGCCCATGACTATAGATAAAGCATCTGTATTTTTAGTGACTTTCAATAGACCGGTATAAACTGCTATTTTACCTCCAGGCATACACCAAGCATTAACAACTTTGTCATTATCAACCAAAACATATTCCCAGCCAAAAGTTTCAGTCGGGTCTTTTTTACCTTCATTTTTGAAAAAAGAAGTAACTGACTTTTCAATTTTTCCACCTATTTCTTTTATTTCTTTTAATTGACTTCCTTTAGTAATCAACTTCGCCTTACTTTTAAATTGAGAATAAGCCTGAGCAGCTTGACGATTAATAGTTGTTTCAGGAATAAGACTTAATTGTTTTCTCTCTGTTATTGGCACTGTTGCGCAAGAGGGTAATAATAAAGAGCAACAACCACAACCAAATAAGTCAAGAAATTTTCTTCTATTTATGTTATGTTTCATTAGATTCATGATTTTAAATAATAAATTATTAATTGCAATTTTTATATTAATATTAATTTTTATTATATATTCTAGTTATAACTAATGGCTGAAAAACGAAAAAAAGCATCAATTTTATCAAGATTAAGAAATTACTTCTTTGCTGGAGCTGTTGTATTGATACCAATAGGTATAACTCTCTATTTATCATTATTTATAATTAAGGTTTCAAGCAAATTGATTCCAAAAGAGTTAAATCCAAACAGTTATTTAAACTTTGAAATACCTGGTATTGAAATTATTATAGCTATTTTTTTAATTACCTTTATTGGGTGGCTGTCTTTATCCTTTTTGGGAAAAAAGATTTTTGAATTGATTAATCGTATTTTAAAAAGAATACCAATTTTAAGAACTATTTATTCGGCTATAAATCAAATGACCGAAAGTCTAACAAAAAATGATAACAAACAAAAAAGTGTAGTTTTATTAGAATACCCAAAAAAAGATGTATGGGCGGTTGGTTTTGCAACAAAAGAAAACAAAGGTTTAATTAATGACAAAATAGGAAATGAACTTGTTAACGTTTTTGTACCAACTACACCAAATCCAACAAGTGGTTTTTTATTAATGGTTCCTAAAAAAAATCTGATTTTCTTAGATATAAGTTTTGAACAAGCTTCAAAATTTATTGTTTCAGCAGGAACTTCAGATATTGATTAACCATTTTTAGAATATATTATTTCAGCTTTGTCATGTAGCTTGACTAAAAAGTCAAATTTTTCAAGGTTTTCCTTTTCTATTTCTTTTAAATAACTTTCAGCAAATATAAAAAGATCATTATGATTTATAGGATCAGCAATTTTGAAAAATTTTTCACCACTTTGTTGGTAACCTATAATATCACCAAATCCTCTCATTTTTAAATCTTCCTCAGCTATAAAAAAACCATCACTTGATTTTTTCAAAATTTTTATTCTCTGTATGCTATTTCTTGAAAGATTATCTTTAAATAATAATATACATTTACCTTGTTTGTGACCTCTGCCGACTCTACCGCGTAACTGATGAAGCTGAGCTAGGCCAAATTTATTTGCGTTTTCAATTATTATCAAATTAGCGTCCGGAAAATCTATACCAACTTCGATTACTGTTGTAGACACTAAAATTTTAATTTTTTTTTGTAAAAATTTTTCTAAGATTAAATCTTTTTCATTTTGTTTAAGTTCACCATGCAGTATGCCTGTTTGTGATGGAAATTTATTTTTTAACCACTCAAATCTTTTTTTCACAGATGAATAG
>CACPLT010000018.1 GCA_902634845.1 uncultured Pelagibacteraceae bacterium | reverse complement strand
TCCATTATAGTCAGTTAATAATCCATCAAAATAATAAGACCCTAATTTTATATTATAAATAGGATCATCTGTTAAACCACTTATGCTATAAGGAAGCTTCGCTTGTTTCGCTACGATCTTTGCGGTGTATTTCATTAATTGCATCATGCCTCTAGCACCAGCATAACTATTTGCTTTACTATCGAACTCACTTTCCTGTCTTATAATAGCGTGTATCATTTCACTTGGAGGCATGGGCTTATTGTTAATTTCTCTTGGTGTTGAAATAATCGGATAGTTATATTTTAAATAAAATCTTTTTTCGTAAGAAGCTTTTTTAGAAATTTGAATAGCAAAATCATATCTCTCTATCTCAGTAGATAACTTTGCAGCTAATACCTCGCTACCTTTCTCAATGTTTAAATTTGCGAGATGTTTTAGAACATCTTTAGAATATTTTGTATGATTAAGTTCTTTAAGAATTTTAATAATTCTTACAAGTCTATTTTTTGAGAATTCTTTCTCATAATCTTTAGAATAGGAAGCATCTTCTTTTAAAGTAAACTCTCCTCCATAATTAATTTCTTTGAAACTAAGCTGCCCATAATATGTTGTTAAAAATTTTGAACCAGCTTTAAAATATTCTTCAGCTTTTTTGGTATTACCGGTTTCTTGGTATGACTTTCCTAACCAGTAAGCACCTCTTGCCACACTGATAGGATAACTTACATTATCATAAAAATTTAAAAAATGATTTATAGCGTATTCTTGTGATTTTAAGAATGAATGAGCAATCCAACCCGCTAACCATTCAGCTTCTGCAAATTCTGGCCCAGAAGAAAGAGAGTGTTCGCTTGCTACTTTATAAGCAGTTTTATACCTTTTTTTATAAATTAAACTTCTTACAATACTTTCTCTTTGTTTCCACCATAGGTCAGCTCTTACAAGTTCTTCCTCAGATCTATTTGAATTATCATAAAGTATTTGAAGAGCAGATTCTAATCTTCCTCTTCTGTTTCTCCATTTTAATCTATCGTATTCAAGTCCAATATCTTTTTTAAATCTATCAGGTACTTTTGCAATAGCATTATCAACTCCGTAAGAGTTGCTCATTAATATTTGTCTAGCGTTATACAGGGCTTTGAAATCTGAAGGCAAATATACAAGCATTCTCTTAAGGTCCCAATATTTTTTGTTCCAAGCTAAGTAATCTGCTCTTTTTATATGATCTTCACTATCTAATATTGATTTGAATTTTTTTCGATAAAATCTTAACTGGCTCTTACTTAAATCTGCATTTATCCAACCTTCTTTAATCAATTCTTTAGAATTGTTTATATCTTTAAGATCAAAATATGCCTCACCTAATTTTAATTTTCCTGTACCGCTTACAGGTGGAAATTCATTGAACCATCTTATTATATTCTTAGGAGAGGAATTTTTAAGGTAAATTTTTTGTTCAGCTAAATATTGTAATCTTCCTATTCTTGGAAAATCTGAATTATTTCTTATAAAAGTTTCATAAGTTGAAAATGTCGCGTTGTTTGAACTTTTCATTAAATAAAGCCACTGAACAAATAGCTTAAAATCTCTATCTTTTATTTTTTCGGAAGTTTTGTATCCTGTAATTACTTTCCCTGATTTTATTTGATCAAATGCTATTTTTGCTCTTTCAAAATCTTTTTGACTTAGAAACTTTGATTTTTTAGCTGATGCGGTTATTTTCCTAATAGTTTTTGGTTTTTTTTGAGGCAATAAAAAAGCATTACTAGTAATTTTTTTTTCAACTTTTTTAACTATTTTTTCTTCCTTTGCTTTTAATTTGACTTTTTCTTTAGACACTTCTTTTTTTTGAATATTTTCAGTTTTAATAGTTGGTTTTGACTGAGGTAATAAGTCTTTATTAGTAGCTCTTGGTTTTTCAATTTTTTTAAAAACTGAAGGTTTATCTTTAGGCAATATGAAATTTTCATCAGCCAAACTGATGTGATTTGTATCAATTAAAAGCAATAAAATAGCTAGACTAATTAATCGAATAAGCATAAAAATAGATAATAACTAATCTTATATTGATTTATGTTCAAAGGTTCAATCGTAGCGTTAATAACACCGTTTAAAAATAATAAATTAGACGAGGCCAATTATAGTGAAATATTACAACATCATCTTAAAAACGGCACTAATGGCGTTGTACCAGCTGGCACAACTGGTGAGTCTCCAACTTTATCTCATATTGAACATAAAAAAGTAATTGAGATAGCAATTAAAGAATGTAAGGGTAAAATTCCAGTTATAGCTGGTACTGGCTCAAACTCAACTTCAGAAGCAATAGAACTCTCGAAACATGCAGAAAATGCTGGCGCAAATGGTCTTTTAATTGTGACGCCCTATTATAATAAACCAACTCAAGAAGGGCTATACCAACATTACAAATCAATTAATGACAGTGTAGGTATTCCAATTATCATTTACAATATTCCTTCAAGGTCAGTTATTGATATGTCAGTAGACACAATGGCGAGACTATATGAGTTAAAAAATATTATAGGCGTAAAAGATGCTACAGGTGATTTGAACAGAGTAACTATGCAGCTAAACAAAATGGGAAAAGAGTTTGTTCAATTAACCGGAGAGGATGATAATGCACTCGAATTTAATAAAAGAGGAGGTGTTGGTTGTATAAGTGTTACCGCTAACGTTGCAACAAAACTTTGTGCTGATTTTCATAAAGCCTCCTTGTCAAATAACAATGAAACTGCATTATCGATCAACAAGCTTTTATCTCCATTACACAAAGCGCTCTTCATAGAAAGTAATCCTTCACCAGTAAAATATGCTGCATCTCTTTTAAAGCTTTCTCCGGCAGATGTAAGATTGCCATTAGTACAGGTAACTGAAAAAACAAAAAAAGAAGTAGAAAAAGCACTTAAATTTGCAAAACTACTCTAATGAAATCAAAAAATGTTTCTCAAAAAATAATTTGCCTAAACCGCAAAGCAAGCTTTAATTATTATTTTAAAGAATTATATGAGGCTGGAATTGTATTAAAAGGATCCGAGGTGAAATCATTAAGAATTGGCAAAGGAAGTATTGCTGACTCTTATGCTGTGGACATAGGAGGTGAAATATTCTTAGTTAATTCACATATTCCAATGTACAAACAATCATCATACAATAATCATGATCCAAAAAGAGAGAGAAAATTACTACTTTCAAAAAAACAAATTAATACTTTAATTGGTAGAATTAATCAGGAAGGAATGACTATTGTACCAACAAAAATGTATTTTTATAAAGGAAAAGCAAAAATACAAGTAGCTGTAGGTAAAGGAAAAAAATTATATGATAAAAGATTAGTTAAGAAAAAAAGAGATTGGCAGAGAGAAAAGGCAAAAATTTTTAGTAGAAAAAACAAATGATTTACTTAAATATAGGGTCAAATCTTCCATCAAGGGACGGAGGTAGAAAAACTAATATATTGAAGGCAATAGACTACTTAAAGAAATTAAAATTAAATTTGATAAAAGTATCAAGTTTTTATGAAACTCCATCATACCCAAATAATTCAGATCCAAAATTTATAAATTTATGTGTTAAATTAGAAAGCAATCTCAAGGCAAGTGAGCTACTGAATGAATTAAAAAAAATTGAGAAAAAACTTGGTAGAATTCGGATAAAAAAAAATGAGCCTAGAACATGCGATATAGATATAATTGATTTTAACGGAGAAATTATAAAAAATGATGAATTGGTAGCACCTCATCCTAGGCTACATTTAAGAAATTTTGTACTTTATCCTTTAAAAGAGATAGAGCCTAATTGGTCTCATCCAGTATTTAATAAAAATATAGATAGTTTTTTTCAAGAATTGGACAAAAACTCTCATAATGAGATTACAAGACTTATTAAAAGTGATATATTGAATTAATGATTAATAATAATGAATTAATAAATGAAATTAAATCCTATAATAAATTTCTTAATCATGACTCACTAAATAAGGCATTTAAATTTGCTATTGATGCTCACAAAAACCAAAAAAGAGATGAAGGTGTTCCATACATTATTCACCCAGTAGCTGTAGCAAAAATTCTCACAGATTTAAAACTTGATAGTGCAACTATTACAACAGGATTGTTACATGACACAATTGAAGACACTAAGGTAACTTACGAAACAGTAAAAAAAGAATTTGGAGAAGAGGTTGCAAATTTGGTGGACGGGGTTACTAAAATTTCTGCCTTAGAAGATAAAGCTGCAACTGACTCTAAAGCAGAAAATTTTAGAAAATTAATCATTGCAACCTCTAAAGATATCCGAGTCTTATTAGTAAAATTGGCTGACAGATTACACAATATGAGAACTATCAAATTTGTTAAGGATAAAAAAAAAATGGTGCGAAAAGCGAAGGAGACTATGGAAATTTATGCACCATTAGCAGATAGAATGGGAATGAATAGGATACGAGATGAGCTTGAAGATTTATCATTTGAAATTTTAAATAAGAAGGCGAGAGATTTAATACAAGAAAGACTTAAATTTATAAAAAATAATAGAGATGACAATTTCAAAATTATTTCGGCAGAATTAATAAATCTACTCAAAGATAACGGAGTTACAGCAAAAATAGCAGGTAGAGAAAAAACTCCTTTTTCAATTTGGCGTAAAATGCAAAATAAAAAAATATCTTTAGAACAACTAACCGATATTGTAGGTTTTAGAATTTTATTAAATTCTGTTGAGGATTGTTATAAAACATTAGGTATTTTACATTCTAAATATTCCGCAATTCCAGGAAAATTTAAAGATTATATTTCTACTCCCAAAATCAATAAATATAAATCAATTCATACAGCTTTAATAGGTCCATACAAACAGAGGATAGAAGTACAAATAAGAACTTATGAAATGCACGAATTTGCCGAAAGAGGTATAGCATCTCATTGGAAATATAAATCTTCAGAAAAATTTTCTGAACTTTCATGGAAAGAATACGATTGGTTGAGAGATTTAGTTGAAATCATTGAAACAGGAAACAGTCCTGAACATTATTATGAATTTACGAAATTACAAATGTTTCAAGATAACGTTTTTTGTTTTACTCCAAAAGGAGCAGTAATAAAATTACCTAAAAATGGAACTCCCATAGACTTTGCTTACGCGGTTCATACTAAAGTTGGCGATACAGCGATAGGATGTGAAATTAATGGTAAAGAAATGCCAGTGCAAACGATACTTAAAAATGGAGACATGGTTAAAATTCTTACATCGTCCAGTGTTTCACCATCCTTACACTGGCTATCATCATCAAAAACTGGTAAGGCACGTGCTTCAATTAGAAGGTATTGGCAAGGTAGGAGCAATAAACAGCAAGATGAAGAAAAAGTTTACAACACTTCTATTATAATTGACTTACCTCACAACCCTGGTGTTTTAGGTGAAATAAGCACCCTAATTGGATTAAACAAAAGCAATATTGTGAATATTGAGCTTTTAAAAAGAAAAGAAGACTATTTACAATTTTCTTTTGATATTCAGATTAAAGATTTGAAAAATTTTACAAACTTGATAAGTCAAATTAAACAAAAAGATTATAAATTTAAAATAGTTAGACATAAAAATAAAAAAAATGCTTTCTTACAAAGAATCTTTGAAAATTTTAAAAGAAGCTAATGCCCTTATAGAGGGACATTTTATATTATCTTCAGGATTACACAGTCCACAATACGTTCAATGCGCCCAGTTGATGAGCAAGCCAGATAAAGCAAAAAAGATTTGCGAGTCTCTCTCTGAAAAAATTAATAATGAATTTAAAGAATTTGATATTATATTATCTCCTGCTATGGGGGGTATAGTGGTTGGTTATGAAATTGGTAGATTACTTAATAAAGAAACTATTTTCTCTGAGAGAGTTAATGGTGAATTTAAACTTAGAAGAGATTTTTTAATAAAAAAAGATCAAAAAGTTCTTATTGTGGAGGATGTTATAACAACAGGAAAATCAAGTTTAGAATGTTCAAAATTAGTTTTAGAAAAAAAAGCTAATATTGTTGGATACGCATGTTTAATAGATAGATCTAAAGGAAAATCTTTAATAAAAGGAAAAATTATTTCTCAGCTTGAATTAGATATTCCAACGTATACAAAGGAAAAATTACCTAATAGTTTGTCAGCTCTTAAAGCAGTTAAACCTGGAAGCAGAAATCTTTAATGAGCAAAATTAGACTTGGAGTAAATATTGATCATGTTGCTACTGTTAGAAACGCTAGGGGAGAATCTTACCCAAGTCCTTTAAGAGCAGCCTTGTTGGCGCAGAAAAACGGAGCCGAGTCTGTTACGATACATTTAAGAGAAGATAGGCGCCACATAAGAGAATTTGATTTAAAAGAAATAAAATCAAAATTAAAAATCCCTCTTAACCTCGAAATAGCTGCCACAAAAGAAATGTTAAATATAGCTTTAAAAAGTAAACCAAATTTTATTTGTATTGTTCCTGAAAAAAGACAAGAATTAACAACAGAGGGCGGTTTAAATTTAAAACATAGAAGTAAGTTTTTGTACAAACTGATAAAAAAACTTAAAAAAAATAAATTTAGAGTCAGTTTATTTATTGAGCCCAGCATCAAAGATATTAAAAGATCCCAAGAACTAAATGCCGATTGTGTAGAAATACATACAGGAAGATTTTGTAATCTTGTTAATGACAATAAAAATTACAATTACGAGCTTAAAAAGATTAAAAAAGCTGTTATTTTTGGAAACAAATTAGGTTTAGAGATACACGCAGGTCACGGTCTAACATATAAATCTGCCAAAATCTTAAAAAAAGTAAAGGGAATCAAAGAATTTAATATTGGACATTTTCTAATTGGAGAGTCAATTTTTGAAGGATTAGGTAAAACTATTAAAAAATTTAAAGGAATTTTGCGTAAATGAAGCTATTCGGTGTAGGTACAGACATAGTACGAGTAAACAGATTAAAAAAATCCCTCAATAAAAAACTTTTATTATCTAGGATATTTAACGAGAAAGAAATTGTAAAGTGTAAAAGGACTAAAAGAAATTCAAATTGTTTTTCAAAAAGATTTGCTGCAAAAGAGGCATTCTCAAAAGCTTTAGGCACAGGTATATCTAAAGGTATTAATTTTAATGAAATTATCGTTTTAAATGAAAAATCTGGTAAACCATATATAAAGCTAATAAACAAAACAAAAAAAATTGTTGAAAAAAAACTTAATACAAAAAGATATAAAATTTCTTTATCAATTGCTGATGAAAAAGATTATGCCGTTGCTTTTGTTACAATTTCAATATGAAAAAAAATAATATCAAATTTGTTATAGTAGATAATATCAAAACTCTAATTTATGCTTTAATAATTGCAATTCTTTTAAGATCTTTACTATATCAGCCTTTTTATATTCCTTCTTCTTCAATGGAACCAACTCTACTAGTTGGTGATAGATTATTTGTTTCTAAATTTGCTTACGGATATAGCAAACATTCTTTTCCATTTAGCCCACCTATTTATAAAAAAAGAATATTCTTTAAAGAGCCACAAAGAGGAGATCTGGTTGTTTTTAAGACACCATCAGACAACAGAACTGATTATATAAAGAGACTAATCGGCATGCCCGGTGACTCCCTCCAATTTATAAAAGGAAATATTTATTTAAATAAAAAAAAAATAGAAAAAAAAGAAATAATTGAAAGTATAAATATAAGATGCGGTAAAATAAATTTACCTGTAAAAATTTATGAGGAAATCTTACCAAACGGGGTTAAATATAAAGCAGTCTATAACAGCGCTGGAACTCTTCAAAATACAGATGAGTATATTGTACCAGAAAATCATTATTTTTTATTAGGAGACAATAGAGACTGCTCTAAAGATAGTAGATTTTTATCGGAAGTGGGTTACGTTAATAAAATAAATTTAGTTGGGAAAGCACAACTAATTTTTTTTTCAAATGACACTATAAAGGGGAGTGTTTTAAAATTTTGGAATTGGAAGAAATCATTAAGAACCAAAAGAACATTAAAAAAATTATGATGAGTAAAATTAAAGATTTGGAAGAAACTATAAAATACAAATTTAATTCAAAGGATCTATTAATAAAAAGCTTAACGCACAAAAGTTATGATGAAAATACAAATAATGAAAAACTTGAATTTTTAGGAGATAGAGTTTTGGGATTAGTAATTTCAAAAAACTTATTAATTAAGTATCCTGATGAAAAAGAGGGTATAATTGACAAAAAATATGCAAATCTTGTAAATAAAAAAAAATGTGCAGAGATAGCCAATACATTAAATTTAAAAAAATATATGTTATTAGGCTCAAATTATAAAAAAAATGATCTTAAAAATGAAAAAATTTCAGGAGACTGTCTTGAAGCATTAATTGGAGCAATATTTGTAGATAGCTCTTTAAAAAGTGCAGAAAAATTTATTTTGAGTCATTGGGAGTCTTCTTTAAAAAAATCATATTTAACAATTGTTGATCCAAAAACAAAATTACAAGAATACAGTCTTAAAAAATTTAAAAAACTTCCTACTTATACATTATTAAAAACATCAGGACCACATCATAAGCCAATTTTTAAAGTTACAGCTAAAACACCAAATTCAAAAAAGATTGTTGCAACCGGATCATCTAAAAAAGAAGCACAACAAAATGCCGCAAAAAAACTACTAGAAGATTTGAATTTATGAATTGGGAAGATGAAGGATATCTGCTTAGTAAAAAAAAATTTAGAGAAAATGCAGTTATTATAAGTGTATTTACTGAGAAACACGGGAAAGTATCAGGCATTGTTTATGGTGGAACATCAAGAAAAATTAAAAATTATTTACAAGTAGGAAATAAAATATTTATAATACATAACTCAAAAAATCGTAATAGAATAGGATATTTAAAAACTGAAATAATAGAAGCAGTAAGTCCTCGATACTTTAATGACAAAAAAAAATCTTTTGTTATTTTATCTATAGCAGATATGTTAAATTCTTTATTACCTGATGAAGAAAAATATCACAATATATATCTATCACTTAACAATTTGATAAAAAATTTAGAAGTTAAAAGTTGGCCAGTTATTTATTCTTTTTGGGAAGTAAATCTTATTAAGGAACTTGGCTTTGGTTTTAAAACAGAAAAAACTAACTCATCAAATGAATTGATTTCTATGAACATAGATAATGTTGTTTACAGAGTACCAAAATTTATTATAAATGAGGAAGTTCCAGATAATTTCTCTGATAAAGTTATAAATCAAGCTTTAGCATTTACAAGAAATTTATTAATAAATAAATTTTACACTCCTAATAACTTGTATTTACCAAGGTCAAGAGTAGTCTTGGAAAATTGCTTTTCCTAATAATTATTAATTTTTTCAGCTATATCTAAAGCAAAATAAGTTATTATAGCGCTTGATCCAGCTCGTTTAAATGAAATTAAACTTTCATAAATAGCATCTTTATTCAAATGCTTGGCCTGTATAGCTTTTTGAATCATAGAATATTCCCCAGAGACTTGATAAGAAAAAACAGGAACTTTAAAGTTTTGTTTTATAAGACTAATTATATCCAAATAAGGCATACCTGGTTTAACCATTACAAAATCAGCACCTTCTTTAATATCTAGTCCAACTTCTCGTATTGCTTCATCGTAATTTCTAAAATCCATTTGATATGTTTTTTTATCTCCTTTTAATTTGTTTTTAGAACCTACTGCATCTCTAAAGGGACCGTAAAAGTTAGAAGCATATTTAACAGCATATGATAATATTTTGGTATTATAGTATTTATTTTTATCTAAATACTTTCTAATAGCACCAATTCTTCCATCCATCATATCAGATGGTGCAATCACGTCTGATCCACTGGCCGCTTGTAACAGAGCCTGTTTTTTTAAAATTTCAATAGTTTTGTCATTATCAATTTTGCTATTAACAATTATACCATCATGACCATGTGAAGTATAAGGGTCAAGTGCAACATCTGTCATAATTCCAAATTTTTTATATTTTTTTTTTATTAATTTAATACTTTTGTTAACGAGGTTATTTTCATTTAAAGCTTCAGAACCATAATTATCTTTTTTTTTATTAGGCGTATAAGGAAATAAAGCAACCATTGGAATATTAAATTTTTCTGCTTTATCTAAGACAATTGAAAGTTTATCCAATGTATATCTAAATACACCAGGCATACTTTTAATACTTTCTGTCTTATTCTTTCCTTCCCTTATAAAAATAGGTAAAATTAAATCATTTGCTGATAAGTTATTTTCAGAAACCAGTCGTCGAACCCAATTTGAATTGCGAACTCTTCTCAATCTTGTTGACGGAAATTTACCTAAAACCTTCATTTTTTAATTTATTATCAATATTATTTATGCGACAAATATAGTATTATACCTTATAAACAAAGTAATTTAATAGATAATTATGTCTAACTCAGCTTCATTTAATGACTTTTATCAAGTCCCAAATCTTTCTTTTGATATAAGAAAATTAAGAGAAGAACTTGAGAAAATTTTAAAAAAGTCAAAATATCAGACTTTAGGTATAACAAATTTTGCAGCTATTCCAATGAATCAGATTCCCGGTGATGAAAACTCAATAAAAGGACACAATGTTAGAGGTATTTATTGGACAAAACCTGACGAGAGTGGAAAAGAAGTTGCTAGAGATAAACCAATTGATGAGTCAAAATATACCGAATTAACTGAAGATTTTAAAAATACTTATTTCGAAGAAGTTTATAAAGTTTTGAAATCAAAATTTAAACTGGGTAGAGTTAGACTTTTGTTAAAAGAACCAAGATCTACATTAAGCTGGCATAAAGATCCAGAACCAAGATTACACGTTCCCATTATAACGAACCCTGGTTGCAAAATGGTCATAGAGGATGTTGCTAAACATTTACCAGCTGACGGTAATGTTTGGATTACGAACAATACTAGATACCATAATTTTTTTAATGGCGGTGAGCAAAATCGTATTCACATTGTTGCCTGCATGCTCGAAGATAGATTCAATTAATTGAAATCACTTTTTAAAAAGATTTGTATTTCCTCAGATCACGCTGGTTACGATTTAAAAGAGTATATCAAAGAATTCGTTATAAAATCAAATATATCTATAACGGATTTAGGTCCTCGTACAAATAAATCCGTTGATTACCCAGATTTTGCGAAAAAAGTGTCTCGTAGAGTTTTTAAAAAAAAAAGTGATGTTGGAATACTAGTTTGTGGCTCAGGCACAGGGATGGCTATTTCTGCCAACAAAACAAAAGGAATTCGGGCAGTAGTAGGGTATAATATTAAATCTACTCAATTGTCTCGTCAGCATAATAATGCTAATATACTGTGCTTAGGATCAAGATTAACAAAAAAAAAGGACATAATTAAAATTTTATCAATTTTTTTGAAAACTAAATTTGAAGGCGGCAGACACAAAAGGAGAATAAAAAAAATATAAATGTCATCAGTAACTAAAATTAATAGAACACCTAAAAATTTCTTTGAGAAAGATTTAAAAGACTCTGATCAAGAACTATTTGATTCAATTACAAAAGAATTTGTAAGACAGAAAAATCATATAGAGTTAATTGCTTCAGAGAATATTGTTTCTAGAGCTGTCTTAGAGGCTCAAGGCTCAGTCTTAACAAATAAATACGCTGAGGGATATTCAGGTAAAAGATATTATGGAGGTTGCGAGTTTGTTGATATTTCTGAAAATTTAGCTATTGAGAGAGCAAAAAAACTTTTTAATTCAAAATTTGCTAATGTTCAACCTCACTCGGGTGCTCAGGCTAATGGAGCAGTATATTTAGCTCTAATTAAACCTGGGGACACAATATTGGGTATGAGTTTAAACTCAGGTGGACATTTAACTCACGGAGCAAAACCAGCTCAATCTGGAAAATGGTTTAATGCAGTTCATTACGATGTTAAAGAAGATAGCGGTTTGATAGATTACGAAAATGTTGAAAAATTAGCTTTAGAACATAAACCAAAATTAATAATAGCCGGCGGAAGCGCTTATTCAAGAGTAATAGATTTTAAAAAATTTAAAGATATTTGTAATAAAGTAGATGCTTACTTATTAGTTGATATGGCTCACTTCTCTGGTTTAGTGGCAGGTGGAGCTTATCCTAATCCATTAGAATATGCTGATGTAGTTACGTCAACAACACATAAAGTTTTAAGAGGCCCTCGAGGAGGAATAATTTTAACTAACAATGAGAGCTTATATAAAAAATTCAATAGCGCAGTATTCCCAGGTCTACAAGGTGGCCCTTTAATGCATGTTATTGCGGCTAAAGCTGTGTGTTTTAAAGAGGCTTTAAGTGAAGAATTTAAAAAGTATACATCTGATGTAATCTCGAACGCAAGGATACTAAGTGAGACACTTGTTGAAAATAATTTTAAGATCTTTTCTGGCGGGACAGATACACATTTGATGTTAGTTGATTTAAGACCATACGGAGTCACAGGTAAAGATGCGGAAGAAAGTTTAGGCAGAGCGAATATAACTTGCAATAAAAACGGTATTCCTTTTGATACACAAAGCCCAATGATTACTTCTGGTATACGTTTAGGGACACCTGCGGCAACTACAAGAGGTTTTAAATCTCAAGAATTTAAGCAAGTTGGAAATTTAATTACAAAAGTAATAAAAGGTCTTTCAGAAAATCCAAATAATAATACTAAAATAGAAAAAGAGGTTCAAAAAGAGGTTGTTGATCTCTGTTCAGATTTCCCTATATACAGTGGTTAACAAAAGTAATCTATGATTTGTCCTTTTTGTAGAGAAAAAGATACATCTGTAGTGGATTCACGACCCACTGAAGATGGAACTGCAATTAGAAGAAGAAGAGTTTGTACTTGTGGAGGTGGGCAAAGATTCACAACTTTTGAAAGAGTACAATTTAGAGAACTTACTGTTATAAAAAAAAATGGTAGAAGATCACCCTTTGATAGAGAAAAATTGGCTAAATCACTTTTTACGGCTTTAAAAAAAAGACCGATAGACTCAGATACAACTGAAAAAGTTGTTTCTAAGATATCGAGAGAACTTGAGGAAATGGGACAATCTGAAATTCAATCAAGTGTTATTGGAAAGAAAGTTATGGATGAACTTAAGGAGCTTGATAAAATTGCTTACATAAGGTTTGCCTCAGTATATACAAATTTTAAAGAAATTGGTGAATTTGGTGAATATATTGACGAGTTACATGGCAAATCCAAAAAGAAATAAAAACAATCAAAAATGTAAAGAATACCTAAAATTAGCTTTCGAATTAGCAAAAATAAATTTAGGTTCTACAAAAGAAAACCCATCGGTTGGATGCGTCATTGAAAAAAATGACAGCGTTATTTCAAGTGGATACACTTCTATTAACGGTAGACCACATGCTGAATTTAATGCGTTGAAAAAAAAAATAAATTACAAAAATGCAAATATTTATTTAACACTAGAACCTTGTTCTCATTATGGAAAAACACCACCATGTACAAACTTAATAATGAAAAAAGGTATTAAAAAAGTATACTACTCAATAAATGATTTTGATAAGAGAAGTGAAAATAAGTGTAAAAAAGTATTAGAAAAAAAAAATATTAGTACCAGCGCGTTCAATCTTAAAAAAGAGGGTTTCAAATTTTATGAAAGCTATTATAGATTTAAAAAGCATAAAATGCCAATTCTAGATGCAAAAATAGCTTTATCAAAAGATTATTTTACAAAAGATTTAACACAAAGATGGATTACTAACCAAAGATCGAGGCGACTGAAACATCTTTTAAGGACAAAATATAATGCAATTTTGTCTAGCTCTAAGAGTATAAATGAGGATAATTCAATGTTAAATTGTAGAATTAAAGGACTAACAAACAAATCTCCAGATCTAATTATTTTAGATAGAAATCTTAAAATTAAAAAAAATTTAAAATTATTTAAAGAAAAATGTAATAGAAAAATTTATATTTTTACAATACGAAAAGATAAAAAAAAAATAAAATGGTTAAAAAAAAATAATATTAAAGTAGTAATATTAAAAAA
>CACPLT010000017.1 GCA_902634845.1 uncultured Pelagibacteraceae bacterium | reverse complement strand
TTTAATATAAAAAGTATATAAATCAATTATGGAAAGTTTAAAAAATTGGATGGTTGAAACAGCAAACATAATGTTTGATGATAGCAAGAATGATTTAAGATCTTTACCTAAGTCTGTAAGACTTCAAATTTTAATTGTGTTATCTTTTATTTGGTCAACAGTTTTTAGTTTATATGTATTTAGTTTGACAAGTTTTATTTGGGGATGGGCTGGTGTAGTGCTAGCACATATCGGTTTAATAATTGCTGTTTACATAACTTTTAAATTTTTTCATAAGGCAAATATTGAAAAGAAAAGTGTTTTTGAAACTGGAAACTACAATCCTGCTAAAATATTTGTCGTTTTTTTTATAATATTTTTTATTTTTATATTTACAAAAGGCATTGACGTATTGACAAGAACAAATTCTTATTCAATTGAATACGATGGTCCAGCTAAATCTACTTTAGAGAGAATTAAAGAATTCGTAAAATAAAATCTAAATGTGTGGAAGGTTTGCCCAAACAAATATAATAAAAGCTACATCAGAAATAGTTAAAACTGTTATAGGAAAAGTAGACAACATAGATAATTTTAATATAAGTCCAGGACAAGAAGCGGCAGTAATAAAGAAGTATACTAATGGAAGAGCTTTAGAACTTGGCCAATGGAGTATTTTACCCAGTTGGGCAAAAGACAAAGAGGGTTTTAGACGTCTTCATAATACTAGAATAGAAAGTTTAGTTAAACCGTATTTTAAAAGACTTATTTCAGAAAACAGACTTTTAATACCTTGTAGTTTTTTTTATGAATGGTCAAAATCTGAAGAAAATAAAAAAGTTCCTTATTGTTTTAAATTAAAAAATAACAATGACATAATGTATTTTGCTGGAATATTTGAAAATAACCAATTTAGCATAATAACAAGAGAAGCTGAGGGTGAGAACTCAAAAATTCATCACCGTCAACCGTTGATAATAAATAAATCTAAGATAAATGATTATTTGAATACTAAAAATAATGCTCAAGAAGTTTTGCGATCTATAAAGTCGCCAGATCTCAATTATTATCAAATCGGACTTGAAATTAATAATCCAAAAAATAATTATAAAGAACTAATTAACCCATTGCCAAATTGATATAATTTAGTTTAAAGTTTTATATGTCAAAATTAACATTTGAACCAACAAGCAACAAGGTAGGATGTTATATCTATACTGATTTGAAAGTTGTAAAAAAAGACCAGATAAATGAAATTAAAAATTTACTTAACAAATACGGGGTGCTTTTTTTTAAGAATCAAAGTTTAAACCCAGAGGAATATGTAAATTTTTCTTCAAATTTTGGATCCTCGGCAGAATACCCTATGCTTAAACCACACAAAGATTTTAAAGATATTTATGTTATTGAAAGAAAAAAAACTGATACGGGAAAAAGTTTTGGTGAAGGTCCTCACACAGACTCTTCATATTTAAAAAATCCTCCGAGATACACTTTTTTGCAAGCAATAGATGTGCCTAAAGTTGGAGAAGGAAATACTTTGTTTTATAATCAGTTTCTTGCATATGAAGCATTGCCAAAAGATATAAAAGAAAAAATTGAAAATTTAAAAGGCATTTTTTCTTCTCAGGGAAAAATAGCCAAAACACGTGAACTAAGAATGGCGGATCATGGAACTAGTGGAACAAGAGAAATAAAGTCTGAGCATAAATTAGTTCAATCTATTGACGGTAGAAAAACAATTTACTGCTCTCCAGGTCATGTTATTGGAATAGCTAATTTAAACTCCGAACAGGAAGAATTAATAAACTTTTTATCTTCTCATCAAATAAAAAAAAATTTTTCATATAGTTTTGGTTGGAAAAAAGGCGATATTGCTCTTTGGTCAAATCGCTCCATGCTTCACGCAGCTACAGCATTTAACGGTAATAGAAAAATGTTTAGAATAACTATTCAGTGATTAGTCTTTTAATATTGTGATATGACCCATTTTTCTTCCCTCTCTAGGATCTTTTTTTAAGTAATCATAAAAAAATTCATTTTTTTTAAAAGTTTTATTTTTATAATTCTGAATCTCAAATCCTAAAATGTTATACATTTCTGCATTAGAAATTTTTTCTATAGATTTAGTATTCAAATTACATACAGCTCTAACATGATTTTCAAACTGGGAAATATTAAAGGCTTCAATTGTTAGGTGACCTGAATTATGAAAACGTGGAGCAAGTTCATTAACCAATAATTCATCTTTTTGTGTTAAGAAAAATTCTACAGTTAGCACACCAACATATGAAAAATTTTCAGCAATTTTTTTTGCATTATTTATTGCCTCTTCAGATATTTTATTACTTATATCCGCAGGTATTTTTGATTTATATAAAATTTGATTTTTATGAACATTTTCTATGGGCTCATAATGTGTTATATTTCCATCAAAATATCTTGTAATGACTACGGAGATTTCTTTTTTTAAGTCTACCTTTTTTTCTAAAATATAATCTGATGTAAAACACCAGTCTTGTTTAATGTCATCTAGAGAATTGAGAATGAACTGGCCTTTTCCGTCGTAACCTAATGTGTTTGATTTTAGTATTCCAGGCAAAAGATGTTGATTTGTTTTTATATCTTCAGCCGACCTTATTTGAGCCCAATCTGTAGTTTTAATGCCTAACTTATTTACAAAAGTTTTCTCAAGTTTTCTACTCTGAGCAATTTTATTTATTTTTGGATAAGGTAACACCTTTTTTTCTTTATCAAGCTGTTCCAAAAAATCGACAGGTATATTTTCAAACTCATATGTAATAAAGTCAACTTTGCTAATAAATTCTTTCACTTTTTGGTTAAATTCATATTTACTAAAAATAAAATGATCACAGAAATTTTGAGCTGGCCCATCTTTGTCATCAGAAAGTACAACTGTATTTACTTCTATCTTTTTTGCAGCGGCACACAAAAGCGAACCTAGCTGACCTCCACCAATCACACCTAAACTAATAGATTTTGACATTTATCTTGGTCTTTTTTTTACTGACTTAGTTTGCTTTACTCTATAATTCTCGAGTTTAGCTCTCACTTTTTTATCTTGTAAAGCAATTATTGAAATTGCAAGTAAACCCGCGTTTAGTGCACCATTAATTGCCGTTGTAGCAACTGGAATTCCATTAGGCATTTCAGCTACAGAAAAAAGAGCTGAAACTCCATCTGTCTTTTTATCTTTAATAGGAACTCCAATAACAGGAATTTTCGTTAAAGATGCGCACATTCCAGCTAAATGAGCGGCTCGGCCTGCTCCTGCGCAAATTACCGAATAATTTTTATGTGCATTTTTTGCAAATTTGAAAAGTCTTTCAGGTGTTCTATGGGCACTTACAATTAGAACATCATTTTTAATATTGAATTTTTTTAAAATTTCCTCACATTTTTTCATAACGGGGTAGTCAGTTCTGCTACCCATTATTATAGCTACTTTATTTGGGGAATTTGCTTTCACAGAATATTTTTAACAATTTTTATGGAAATTACAATAGAACATTTATTAAAATTAAATTAAAGACAAAAGTTCATCAGGCAACTTAGTGATTTTACCGTCAGATGAAACTACAGCTAATTCGATTGTAGACGTAAAAATCACTTTATTTGCCTTTTCTATATTTTGTTCAAGGACCAATCTTACAGGGCTTTTCTCTAAAATTTTTGATTTAACAACTAAATCATCTTCAAATTTAGCTGGAGCAATATATTTAGATGACAATGATTTAACCACAAAAATGACATTAAATTTCTCTTTAAGCTCAAGATGTTTAAGTTTTAGCTTTTCATATATAAGTTCTGATCTGGCTCTCTCGGTAAACTTGAAGTAGTTGGCATAAAAAACGACTTGTCCAGCATCAGTATCTTCGTAGTATATTCTCACTTTGTATTTGTGACTCATTCGATGAATATATGTTTTAATTCATACAACTTCAACTTGCTTCATTATATTTCTTATTTTGAACAATTTTATGACAACCAAATTACTAAATTTGTATTTAAATATCTTTATATGAAAATATTATCTATTGTGGCTTTACTTCTTATGTTGACAAACTGTGCCGGGGGTAACGTAGCAAAAATTAAACTAGGCAAAAAATGTACTGTTGCAGACTCAAAACAGATCCAAGAGTCCTCATTTATCTGGTTTGTGTCGAAAGAGGCGCTAAATGACTTTGATAAAAGGATAAGTAAAAAACACTGTTTAAATAGTTAAATAATCTAGAAAAATAACAAAAATGTGCTAATAAGGGATAATGTCTTTATCCCTTATTATTGCTTGTATATTTATATTTATAATACTAATCGTAGCTCCTTTAATTTTCAGTAAAAAGGATGAAGAGATTTCAAAAAATAATAATGAATGGGACAAAATTAAGAAATATGGAAAAAAAATTAATGAGGAAACAAGAAATAAAAAAAAATAATGAAATTATACTTAATTTATTTTTTTATTTTAAATATACTATTTACAATTAATGTAATGGCAGAAAAACCATATCATCACTTACCAGATGGCACATTTAGAAATCCGGAAGGATCGCCAAAAAGAGATCCTAACATTAAGTGGTCGTATAAGATTTTTAATCAAGAAAGAAAAAAAATTAAAATTAATTTTCCCAAAGATCACGTTGTTCCAAGAAGTGAAGTTCTTAAAAACTTAAAAGAGAATGTGAATAATGACTATGTTGCGTGGATAGGACACGCTACATTTTTAATTAAGTTAGGAAATACTACAATTATAACTGATCCTTTGTTCTCAAAAAATACAGGACCGTTGATTTTTGGACCAAAAAGATATGTCCAACCAGCTATAAAATTGAAAGAAGTCCCCAAAACAGATATTTTTTTACTCACACATAATCATTATGATCATCTAGACGTTAATGCTGTTAGAAATTTTCCACACAAAGATGCAAAAGTAGTAACACCTTTAAAGTTATCAAAATATTTTAATCGTTACAAAGACGTCAACGAGTTGGATTGGTACGAAAAAATTGAAATTAATAAGGAATTACGAATTACTTTGTTGCCTGCAGTACACTGGTCAAAAAGAAGTTTGTTTGACACTAATAAAACTTTGTGGGGCAATTATTTAATTGAATTTAAAGATAAAAAAATTTTATTTGCATGTGATACAGGTGTTGGAAAAATTTATCAAGACCTCGGAAAAAAATATGGTCCGATTGATATAACTTTTATTAATATCGGAGCGTACAATTTTTTTCCAATTATGCCTAAAAAAGATAAATCAGTATATCATACAAATCCAGAAGAAGCTTTGGGTTTGGCTAGGGATCTAAATAGTAAAAAAGTTATTGGGATGCATTGGGGAACTGTAATTCTTTCATTAGAACCAATTATGGAACCGCCAGAAAGATTTAAAAGAAATGCGCAAAAATTTGGTTTTCAAAAAAATGATGCAATAATTTTTAAAATCGGGGAGGTTAAAAAATTATCTGAGATTTTAGATTAATTTAGTTTTTTTTTGTACTCTCTGTCTATCATAGAGGTAAGAGAGTCAACCAAAGCGTCTGAAAACTTGAAAATTTCATTTGGTTTATATTCGCTAGACTGATTTTTGATGGGATTAGTTTTGTCCTCAACAATTATATTAGAGCTTGGATCGTTATCTTTTAAATAAACTAACATTATCCAATTTTCATCAACTTCCTCGTCTAATTTAATAAAAATTTCAGAAGTCTCATATCTTCTATCAACAACCCTTAGTAACGACATCTTTTTTGGCAACCATCTACGGTTAAGTTGAAAAATACAAGAAGCCATACTTCTATAAAAACTCTCAAGATTATTTTCAATTTTTTCTCTCGCAATATTAAATTGTCTCTCTTTCTCTAATAAATCTGATCTTGTATCTTCTTCTGATACATCGATACCCAGCTGTTCTATCCTTTCTCTAATCTTTTGATCTCTAATAGCTTGATATTTAAGTTTTATTTTTTCTATTCTTTCTTGAACTTCCTCATAATTTTCTCTCTCTTGTTTTAAAACAACTCTCTCCAAATTTTTAATTTCTAAAGCCTCCCTTTTCCTAAATTGTTCAATTTTCTTTTCTAATTTAATTTTTTCATAAAACATTCTTTGTTTTTCTGCTTGGTCTTTTCTTACTTGAGCTTGTTCTTCTCTTATAAACTTTCTTAATTCAATTTTTCTTTCTTTTACTAATTTTAATTCCTCTTTTATTTCGCTTTGTTTTGCTTTTAATTCTTCCTGTTTGATCATTTTTTCTCTTCTAACAATTTCATCTTTTTCTTTTTTCATTTTTTTTAATTGTTCCTGTCTTTTTCTATCTCGCTCTTCCTCTATTACCTGTTTAAAAGAGCTAATTTTGTCAGAAATACTTTGAAAAAAACTTTGAAGTTTTTGATCTATATTCAAATTAAACTTAAAATTTAAACTAATTTTATCAGTTAACCTTACGATTTTTCTAAAAGTTTCTTTAGATGAGTTTTTCCTCTTTTTTGACTTAATTTTTCTTTTTTTGGGTAAGAATCTAAATCTTTTCTTAAAAGATCGTTTTTGTTTTTTCCTTGTTCTTCTTTTTGGTTTTGGCCTTCTTCTTATCTTTTTTTTTAATTTCGGTCTTTTTTTAAATCGATTTTTTTTTCTAATTTTTTTCTTTTTTTTTTTCATACCTGATAATTATTAAATATCAGTTTTTATGAATATATATAGTCTCTTGTGGGTCGAGCAGCATTAAAGTTCTTCACAATTTGTAATTGAAATACTGCTAAGTCTCTATATCTAAATGCTGCAGCACAACTCGCTAGATAAAAAGACCACATTTTTACAAATTTTTCATCAAACATATCTTTTACCAAATCTTTTTTTGCCATAAATCTATTTAGCCAACTTAAGAGTGTTTTGTCATAATGACGAATAAGAGTCTCGGTATCTGCAACAATAAGACCTGTTTTTTCAATTGGTTTTACTATTTGACTCAAGGTAGGGCATATTCCTCCAGGAAAAATATATTTATTTATAAACTTATTTGGTGGTGAAGGTTTATCTACAACTCCAATGGTGTGGAGTAAAAATAATCCATCTTCTTTTAAAAGATTATTTATTGATTTAAAAAATGCATTATAGAATTTTTTTCCAACATGCTCAAACATTCCTACAGAATAGATTCTATCATAATCTCCTTTAACTTCTCTGTAGTCTGCAAGCTCAAACGAAACTTGATTGTCTAGATTTAGTTCTTTTGCTTTTTTTTTACAAAAATTAATTTGATTTTTGCTCAAAGATATACCTTTTACTTCACAGCCTTTCTGTCTTGCTATTTCAAAAGCCATTCCACCCCAACCGCAACCAACTTCTAAGATTTTTTGACCGTCTTTAATATTTAATTTTCTAATGATATGATCTATTTTATTTTGTTGTGCTTCTTCCAAAGTCTTTGTACCTTCCTTCCAATATGCACAAGAGTATTGTCTATGTTTTGTGTCTAGAAATATATCGTACAATTTTTCACCTTTGTCTCCTCCAATATCATAATGGTGCTCAACATTTTTCCTTGATTTTCCTGGAAGATTAAAATTAGACAAAAATCTAATTACTTCATAAATTTTTTTTGAAAAAAAACTTGCTGTTGTAATTTCGTCTCGTCCAAGATTTTCTATTAAAGACATTAAAAATTCTTCTAAACTTCCATTTTTAATTAAAATTTCATTTCTCATATATGCTTCAGGAAACTCAAGTTCAGGGTCTAAAATTAACTTCCATTTTAAATTATCTTTTAATAATTTTATTGTAATTGGATTGTCTTTCTTAGGATTACCGCAAATATATTTTTGCCCCGTAGAGTCCTCTAAAATAATACCGTCTTTTTTATAAATTTTACTTAAAACTTTAGCTAAAATCATAATCTAAGCCGCAATGTTTTTGTTGAAACCAAACTTAAGAGTTTCAAGTTTTTTTAATAAATCTTTACTGTCTTTAGAATTTAATAGTGTTAGTGGGGGTAAGAGATTTTTAAATTTTGGGTTCTTTATTGACATAAAACTATGTAAACCAGCAATCAAATTGTAATTATCAAAAGCATGTCTCACCATAATCAATTTTTCATTAGTTGTTTGTGGTTTATTTTTTTCATAATTATCAAAAACTTCTCTTGCTAACTTATGAGTGACATTTGCTATAGCAGAGATACATCCTGAGCAGCCAATTTCTAAACCTTTAAGTAACTTAGACTCATCTCCTGGGAACATTAAAAAATCTTTTACCTTTAGTTTTTCATATAAATTATAAGTAGAATCCTTGCATCCAATTATATTTTTTGGGAATGTTTCTATCAATTTTTTTACAAAATTTACTTCAAATTTAAAACCACTAAGTTTTTCAAAATTATATAAAATAATTCTTACCTTTGGAATATTTTTAATAATTTGAGAGTAAAATTTAAAAACTCCATCTTCTGTGTTGTCTTTGTAATAAGCGGGTGGCATAATAAGAAAATCTTGTAGTTCGTATTCCATTGAGTATTTAATAAATTCAATGGTTTCTTTTAAGGAATTACAACCAGTACCAAGATGAAAATTTCTTTTAAATTTGCTTAATGGTAGTTTTGAGACTAACTCTTTTTTTTCAGTCATTGAAATCAATTGACTTTGTCCAGTAGAACCAAAGAAGAAAACACCGTGCAAACCCTCTTTGATAATATTTTCAGCATGAGTTATTGTTGCATTAATATCTAATGAACCATTTTCATCTAAAATACTAAGAGTTGCTGCATATACTCCTTTTTTAATCATAATCTTACCCAAATTTATATGTCTAAGTTATAATAATATATTTCAAAATGAAAGTTCTTGTTATACAGCAAAGATACGGAATAGGGGATATGCTTATATTTTTACCTTATCTTAAGGCAATAGCAGAAAAAAATAATGTGAAAATTTCTCTATTAGCAAAAAAAACATCTAGATCATCAGATTTATTCATAGGAGAAAATTTTTTAGATGAAATTATATATTTGGATTCTACCAATGATGGAATTTCGGGTTTTTTTAAACTTTCCACATTAATAAAAAAAAGAAAATTCGATAAAGTTTATATATTTAATGGATCAATAAGATACAAACTTCTAGCAATTTTTGCTGGAATAAAAAATATTTATCAATACCCTCTTTTTACATCTAAAGACATAATTTTTCAAACCGCAAAGGTTTTCACTGAGACACATGTTGGAAAAGTTATATCTACTGAGCCTCATTTGCTTTTAAAAAGTGAAGATGTAAGTAATGCAAAGAAAAATTTTAACATAAATAAACAAACTAAAAATATTATTTTAGGTATATCTGCGTCTGGGCCCACAAAAAGATGGGATGTTGAAAATTATATTAAGTTAGCTTCACAATTAAACGATTATAAAAAATGTAGGTTTTTTGTTGCAGCTGGTAAAAATGATATAGAAATTGTTAACAATATAAAATCATCAAAAATTAGTGCTTTTTGCATTACAATGGAAAAATTATCAATTTCAAGCATTCTCCCTATAATTAAAAGTTGTGACTTGTATATTGGAAATGATACTGGATTTATGCACATGAGTGCTGCTCTAGGAATTAAATCAATTGGAATTTTTGTAGACTCACCAGCTTATTCTTATGGCGGTTATTCTAAAAATATTATACCAATTGTTCCAGAAGGAGAAACAGTTAAGAGTACGACGCATGATACCTTAGGGAAAGATAACATTTCTTTAGATGAAGTGTTTAAAAATGCAAAAAAAATTTTAGATTAACTGAAATCGGTTTTTATAATTTTTTCTTTGGCTTCATTAACTAACTGACTCAATCGCTCTGAATTCACGTCACGATTCATGTCAGGATGAATTTTTTTTTGTAATTTAGCTGCAGTTTTTAAAACATCTTCTTTGGAACATCCCTTTTTTAAACCTAAAATTTTATAGCTTTCTTCAGTAGATATACTTGTGGTAGCCTGTGAACCTTTATTACCAAATCTTCCAGAATTTCTCAAAACTTGTATAAGCCTCCATAATTGAAAAAGTTGTAAAGCTGTAAATCCTTTTATTTTTAATCCACTCAAAAGAATTAATAAAAAAGGTAATGAAAATATATATTTACCACCAATTGCTAATATTGCAGCTAAAAAGATAGATATTACTATAGCTAATCTTTTTAAAAATTGGGCAATTTTTTTAGTACTAGTTTTTGCAAACCAATTTAAAAATAAATAAACAATGACAAATATGATAATTCCAATTAAAAACCAATTCATATAATTATTTTATAATGAATATACCAAAATTAAAAAAAATAAAGAGCGAGAAAAAGTATCATGATATTACTTTAAAAGACGATTATTCTTGGGTCGATCAGCCTGATATTCTAGATGTTTTAAAAAACCCAAATAAATTACATCCTGAAGTTAAAAAGTATATTAAAGAAAATAACACGTTAACTGAAGAATATTTTAGTGATGTTAAAGATTTACAAAAAAACCTTTTCAACGAAATAAAATCAAAAATTAAACTTGATGATACTTCTTTAAAGTTTAAAGATCGAAAGTACTATTATTGGAGCAAAACCGAGGCTAATGGAAATTATGGTAAGAGACTAAGACAGATAATTGATAAAACAAAGCCAGAAGAAATTTATTTTGATGGAGATTTAGAAAAGAAAAAATCTGGTTCCGAATATTTCGGCTTAGGTAGCATAAGCGTTTCACATAATGACGACTTAATGGCGTACTCTTTAGATTTAAAAGGATCTGAGTATTACACAATTTATTTAAGAGATTTAAAAAATAATAATAATTTACCAGATCAAATTGAGAATACTAGTGGAAGTATTACTTGGTCTTTAGATAGTAAAAGTTTTTTTTATTCGAAACTAGATAAATTTCATAGGCCAAGGAAAATTTATAAACATTTTTTAGGTAAACCTGTTGAAAATGATCAGCTTATTTTTGAAGAAAAAGATGAAACTTTTACATGTAGTATTGGATTAACATCTGATGAAAAATATTTTATAATTTCAACTTCTGATCATATTACAACTGAGGAACATTTTTTTGAATCAAAAAGTAATGACCATAAACCCCAACTATTTCAAAAAAGAAAAAAAGACGTGCGTTATTCTTTGGACTCTTGGAAAGAATATTTTTACATCCATACTAATGAGAATGCTAGAGACTACAAAATTTTAAGATGTAAAAAAGACAGTATTGAAAACTTAGAGGAGTTCATTCCATCAAAAAAAGAAGTTGTAATTGGTGGTTTAGATTTTTTAGATGAGTATATAATTAGAGCAGAGAAATCTGATGCAATACCAAAATTATATATAAGAAATATTGATACTAATAAAGAAGAAGAAATTAAAATTTCTAACGAACCTATCGGTGTCCCAGGAGCTAGTTTAATGCAAAAAGATACTAATACCACAAAAATTAGAATTAGTTGGGAGAGTATGGCAACGCCTGGTAAAATATTTGAATACGACATTAAAACAAAAGAAAAAAAACTTGTTAAAGAAGTTGAAATACCCTCTGGTCATGATCCAAGCAGATATGTTGTTGAAAGGATAAAAGCCAAGTCTCATGATGGACGCATGATACCTATCAGCTTAGTAAGACTTAAAAATTTCAAACAAGACGGAAAGTCAAAAATATTATTATATGCTTATGGAGCATATAAACATAGTGTATCTCCGTCTTTTAGTGCGTCAAGATTTTGTTTAGTTGATAGAGGTATAACTTTTGCCATCGCTCATATAAGAGGAGGAGGAGATTTGGGAGACAATTGGCACACTGAGGGTAAAAGAAAACTTAAAAAAAATACCTTTCACGATTATATAGCATGTGCAAATCATTTGATTGAACAAAGATATACTTATAAGGGTGGATTGTGTTTCTATGGAGGTAGCGCTGGAGGACTAACGGGGGGTAGTGTAGCGAATATGGCTCCTGAATTATTTTTTGCAATGCTTTTGCTTGTGCCTTTTGTAGATACTATGACAACTATGTTAAATGAGAAACTTCCACTTACACCTGCAGAGTGGGAACTTTGGGGAAATCCAATTGAAAGTAAAGAATACTTTGATTACATACTTTCATATTCTCCTTACAATAATTTGAGTAAAAAAAAATACCCTCCAATGTTAATAACATCATCGATATTTGATAATAGAGTCTTATACTCTGAACCCGTTAAATATATTGCTAAATTAAGAGACGTAAAAGAAGACGATAATGAACAATTATTAAAGTGTAAAATGGAAGCAGCTGGTCACGGAGGTATGAGTGGCAGAGATAACGCCATAAAAGAACTCGCTGAGGAATATAGTTTTATTATAAAGAACGCTAAAATTTAAACGTCCTCTTGAAAATTTATAAATGAACACCACATATATGATGTTGATTGCCAAGTGGGATCAACATTAACCTTGCTAACAAAGGAGGAAATATGACAAGTAAGGATCTATCGATCTTTAATTCACTTAGACCCTTTAGCATTGGATTTGATGACATGTTTAATCAATTCGAGTCAATGTTAGGCGGAAATGGCGTTTCAGTACAAAATAACTATCCGCCATATAACATTAGGAAAGCTGGTAAAGACAAGTATGCAATTGAAGTTGCATTAGCTGGCTTTAACAAAGATGATGTTGAAGTAGAATATGAAGATAATCTTTTAACTGTTAAGACAAAACAAGTTAAAAGCACAGAGAAAAAAGATGGTGACGATATAATTCATAGGGGAATTTCTCAAAGATCTTTTGCTAGATCATTCACAATTGCTGATGATGTTAAAGTGGGTGGTGCAGAGTTAAAGGATGGACTTTTGACAATCTCTTGTGAAAAAATAGTGCCAGAAGCTAAGAAAAAAAGACTTATTGAAATTAAATAAGTTTACCTTACTTGCGGATTAATCTCCGCAAGTAAATATTAAATTATGGAAATATCAGAAAAATTCGATTGGTTTTGTAAATCTACTTGGTCCAAAAGTGCTTACAACACACTATGGTGTCTTATTGGGTGCTCTATCGGCGATTTCGGAACAATTTATTATTTTCAGGTAACTCCTCACTCTCTATCTGTATTTATAGTAATGTTAATTGCTATCATTAATGGGATAATAACTTCTATCGCTCTAGAAACAATAATTTTATTAAAACAAAAATTTAAATTGATAGATGCATTTAAAACAGCTTGTGGAATGTCTCTTATCAGTATGGTTTCTATGGAATTAGCAATGAACCTGACAGATTATTTAATAATAGGTTCAGCAAAACTCGTATGGTGGGTTATTCCTATTATGCTTCTAGTAGGGTTTTTAACACCTTGGCCTTATAATTATTGGAGGCTTAAAAAATTTAATATAGCCTGTCATTAAAAACAGTTTTTACTTGAAAATCCTACAACTTTATTATCAGGATTAATTTCAAATATTCTTTCACATTTTATTTTTAATTTTTCTTTTGTGTAAATGTAAAATCTATTCCTAGAATTGTTTTTAAAATCAATTTTATTTGGTTTTCCAAACTCAATTTTTAGCTCGACTTCTGATTTATTTAACCATTTGCTTAAATGGGCCTCTTCCTCAGAAACTTTTTCGTCAATTTTATTTGTTACTGTTTGACAAGAAGTTAAATTAGTTATTAAAAAAACAAATATTAATAATATTTTCATTTTCAACCAAGTGTAGAATATACATCAATTTTATAAACAGAAATATTTCTCATAGGTTGTAATTTTATATTAGAGACTTTTTTTTCAAAGATTTATCTAAAGAATCATTGTAAGCACAATAATTAGGAGGCTTTATGCTTGAAAAATATTTTGAATATAAGAAACACAAAACAAATTTTAGAACAGAGGTAATAGCTGGGGTTACTACTTTTTTAACAATGGCTTATATAATGTTCTTGAATCCTTTCATTTTGTCTGGAGAATTTGCAGGACCAGAAAAAGGGTTTTTTGATTTTGGTGCTGTCTTTACTGCAACGATAATAGCTACTGCCATAGCTTGTTTTATAATGGCTTTTTATGGAAAAACTTGGCCTATTGGTTTGGCGCCAGGAATGGGAATAAACGCATTTGTTGCTTTCGGCGTTGTTGCAGGAATGGGTTACACTCCTCAAGAGGCTTTAGGTGCAGTTTTAGTCGCCGGGGTATTATTCTTATTAATTTCTTTAACTCCAATAAGAGCGTGGTTAATCAATTCTATTCCAAAAAGTTTAAAATTAGGAATTGGAGCTGGAATAGGTGGGTTCCTTGCAA
>CACPLT010000016.1 GCA_902634845.1 uncultured Pelagibacteraceae bacterium | reverse complement strand
AAATATATTTGCTTCTCTAATATATCTTCTAACCATTTGTGTTGTTTTATGACCTGTCATTGCCATTATACTTCTTTCATCAGCTCCTGCTTCTGCAGCTACAGTAGCAAATCCAGATCTTAGACTATGACCAGAAAAATTGTTATTTTCTATACCGGCTAATTTTAAACAATCTTTAATTATAAGAACAACTGATTGATCTGTAAGTCTGTGCTCTGTTAATGTAGCCCCTTTAGCAAATCTTCTAAATATTGGTCCAGTTTTAATTTTTGATATTTTCAACCAATTCTTAAGATTTATAACAGGACAATAAGTTTCCTTAGTAAAGTAGGGTAGACCCTTAATCATTCCTTCTCCAAATTGATCAGTTTTAGACCTCTTAAGAGCAATTTTAACTCCTTCATCAACAAACTCAAGATCCTCATGGTCAATAGAAATTAACTCAGTTCGTCTAAAACCACCTCCAAATCCAATTAATATTAATGTCTTGTTTCTAAGTTTTACAATTTCCTCAATATCTTGTTGATTTATTACATTAATTATTTGTTTTAAGTGATTGATTAATATAGGTTTTTTACCTATCTGTCTGCTACCCTTAATTCTTTTTATACCCATTAAATTCTCAATAATTACAGGATGTTTTGTATCTAGATAATGCCCTTTTAGCTTATGAACAACTCCTATTGACACCAATCTACGCCTCAAAGTGCTAATTTTTGATGTTTTAGATAAATGAGTTAAGTATAGAGATACTATTTTTGGATCTGTTGGCATTGATTTAAAACCGTGTTTTGAGCAAAAACCTGCAAAATCTTTAAAATCAGATCTATAAGCTCTTAGTGTATTATTCGCCTTAGAGGTTTTGAGGTTATTTAATGTTTCCTCATGTAAAGCTTTTATGTCAGTTGTCAGTTCATTCATATAATTACTAGTGATAACAATTAATTATCATTAGTAATATAATAACTCATTTTAGAAGTCAAGCAAATAAGATAAAATAATTTTATGCTTAAATATATAATTTTAGGTTTATCAGTTCCGATCGTAGCATTTTTTTTAATGTATCGTTGGGAAAAACTAAAAGACAAAAGTAGAAATTTAACTTTAACAACAGGTGTAGCCATTCTAATTGTGGGAATTCTATTAATTATAGCGTTATTATTTGATTAAATCATGTTTAAGAACAGGAAAAGAGTTATTTTAGATAGAGGACCAAGCTGGCCAGATTACGATAAAGCAGAGCCATTTATGATAAGGTATTATGTGCTATTTAGAAAAAGGCCTAAATGGTTTCCATTTAATATTTTAGTCCATAAGATACTTAAGCAAGACAGAGGCGATTTACACGACCATTATTGGTCTTACATAACAATCATTTTAAAAGGTGGTTATTGGGAAACTACGAATAAAGGTACTTTTTGGAGAGGTCCTGGATACATTGGTTTCAGAAGAAACACGGATAAACATAGCCTTAAACTGAAGAATAATAGGCCTGCTTGGACTATTATGCTGGTTGGTCCCCACCACTCTAGTAAAACAAGTTCAAAATATCAAAATGAAGCTGAAAGGCACTGATTTTCAGATTAAAGTTTGGAAGTATTTGCTTAAAATACCAAAAGGTAAGGTCAAAACCTATAAAGAAGTAGCTGTAGCCATTAAAAGCCCCTACTCAGCTCGTGCTGTGGGCAATGCAGTAGGTAAAAACCCTTATGCACCCAAAATACCCTGTCATAGGGTGATAAGGTCAGACGGTTCACTAGGAGGATATTCAGGTAAAGGTGGTATTAAAACTAAGAGAAAACTGCTAAAAAAGGAGGGTATAACGCTCTAGAATTGTTGTTTGACGGGCGTTTTAGCATAATTCTCAATCTTTGGTTGCTTTTTTTTGTTACTCGCGGCTCAGTTGTACCATAGAATATAAAATCGCAAAAAAAATGCTATCTATGGCGTTTTAAACGCTATATTCCCTTTATGCATTGCTCTAGAATTCGCACTATTAGCCACTTCTAGAAGACCTAAAAATCATTGTTTTTAGGGGTATTTTTAAGCTTTGATTTGATGGTATTTACTTATATATAATTTTTTTTCCTAAAAGATCGTGTAAATACGTCAATAATATCAACGTTTTTTTTAATATTATTATATTAAGGTAAGTATTATTTACTTATCTACTTATATTTTACTTTAATAATATGTTATAAGTCATTGTATTTATTGAAAAAAACGTAGACTTATATAAACGATAATAGGTGCTGATATAAACGACATTAACGTAGAAGTAACTATAACACTGGCAACGTTGTCTACTGCCCTCTTTTCGGAATACATTGAACCAACTAAATACGTTAAAACTGCACTAGGCATAGAAGATTGAATTAAGAGAACCCCAGCAGCAAAACCAGTAAGTCCTAAAAATTTAATAAGAGCAAATCCTATAATTGGACCAATAACTACTCTAACTGCACCAAGTATAGATGCGTGTGTCCATGAAACAACTTTAAGTCTTGTTAATGCGATACCCAATGACATTAAAACTAAAAATATTGTTGTATAAGTTAATAAAAATGTAGTGTTCTCAATATAACCTGGAACTTCCCATTCAAAGTAAAGAAAAAGAACCGCAATAATAATTCCATAGATAGGAACGTTTTTTACTAAAATATCTAATGAAAAACTTTTTTTCGCTAATAAAACACCAATAGTGAAGTGAAATAAAATAATTACAGATGCAATTGCAGATGCCACACCTAGTCCTTCTGTACCATACGCAAATAAACAAATAGGAACACCCATATTGCCGGTATTTGGTAAAATTAATGGTGGTAATTCTGTAATAGTATCTTTTTTAAGAATAAATAAAAATATGAAACCGACAATTGCGAATCCCGCAATTATTACTACAGCATAAATAAAATATTCTATGAATACATCAAGAGTTACACCAGTTGTTGTAATTGTATAAAAAATCATAGCTGGTGTACCGATATTTCCGGCGAAATTTGTTATGAAAGTTGTATCAAATTTTGGATCTTTTTTACCAAGATAATAACCTACTCCAATAATAAAGAAGACAGGGAAAAGAACATCAATTAACTTTATATAGAGCTCCATTAAGCTCTTACATCAGATTTTTTAGGTTTTCTCAACTTATTTCTAAAATTAATTGCAACTTCAAATTCATTTAAACGTTTATAGATTGATCTTAATTCAGTAATCCTTGTCCAGTTTTGTAAAAATAAAGAAAAACTACTTTGAACCTCTCTAAAAGCTGATGAGGTTTGAATTAAAACGCCTAATGTCATTGCACCAGTAAATAATCCAGGTCCCATTAAAAGATAAGGAACTATTATCATTGTTTGGTTGTACATAATTATCCAAAGATCGAAATAACCATAATGTAAAAATAGTCTATGATAATTAAATTTTATTCCCGTAAATAATTGAAATATTGTTGGTGCTTGAACATAGTTTTTTCTATCATCTTCTCCGTAAACTAATTCTTTTCTAAAAGCTGCTTCAACCTTTTGATTATTATACTCTAGTCCGGGAAGTTTAATTCCTACTAGCCAACTTATAACCAATCCTCCAAGACTAGCAGTCAGAGAAACCCAAACTAATGAACCAGTGATGTCTTTAAAAAAAGGTATTACTACATTAGATGATAAACCCCAGAGAATTGGTATGAAGGCTATCAAAAGCATTATAGCTCTTACTATTTGCAGCCCTAAACTTTCAACAATTTTAGCAAAATTCATTGCATCCTCTTGAATTCTTTGAGAAGCACCTTCTACTTTAGCGTCTACGGCCCTCCAGTATGGCATATACGAGAAAGTCATGGCCTCTCTCCATCTAAAAGCCCAAAGCCTGGTAAAATAATTAGTAACTGTGTAAATTATTACATAAGGAATTGCCAATTTCATAAACAAGTAAATACCGTCATAAAACTCAGACAATTCACGTTCTGGAGCTTTTTGTAAAAGGTCGTAAAACCCTTTGTACCACTCATTTATTTTTACATCTATATACGTTTGAGCTAGAAGAGAAAGAATTATGAAGGCAAAACCACCCCAAGACCATAAAAGCCATTTTTTTTCTGTAAAAAAACTACGCCACATAATTAGCTATTAGTAAAATTTTCCGCATATGATTTGATAATAAATTTCTTTTTATTAGGCTGAATGACCTTGTAAGAAATATTGTTATTTTTAGCATATTCTATAGCTTTATCTTTAGTTGAAAATTCAAGCTTAACCTCTCCTATTGTATCATTTGAAGACTCCCACCCCATTAAAGGATTTATACTTGTGTCTTTAGACTCAAACTCCAAAATCCACTTATCTTCTTTACCCAAACCTGATTGAGTTGCTGTTTTAGATGGAATATAAATTTTTGCTTTTTTCATATTAAATTATTGGTAATTCACAAATTTCACCATCTACTAAATTATCATTAAAATTGATATTAAAAATCTCTTTATTTTTACAATATTCTTTATTTATCATAGCTATTCCGACTATCTTCTTGAAAGTTGGAGAAAAAGCTGCAGATCTTAGATCCCCTATTATTTCTTTTTTTTTACCTAACAAATTCATACTCGTTGAGTTAAATTTATCTGAATTAATCTTTACACCCATTAGTTTCTTTTTAATGCCCCTTTCCAAAATTTTTTTTAAACTGTCTTTCCCTATAAATTCTACATTGTTGTTTAAATGAACTATTTTCTCAAAACCACATTCAAAAGGATTATCGCTTATAAGCATATCGTTTCCATATGACAATAAGCCTCCTTCAATTCTTTCGGCATGATTAGGTGCTCCTGGTTTGATATTATATTTTTTTCCTACCTCAAAGAAATAATCATATAATTCTAAACCAGCGTTTACATTTTCAACATGTATTTCATAACCTCCCTGTTTTGAAAACCCTGATCTTGAAATCAGAAACTTATTATTTCTAAATTTAAAATAATCATATTTAAAAAATTTCAATTCAGTAATTTCTTTTCCAAACACATCCTCCATTAACTTAAAAGATTTTGGACCTTGTACAGCCAAAGTATCAATATTTGCCTCAAATATTTTTACATTTAGTTTTTTTCCTGCTGCAATTCCTTTGGCATACAAAAGAACATCTGAGTCAGCTATACAAACTCTCCAAATATTTTCCTCTAACTTATAAATTAAAGGATCATTTACTATTCCACCATTTGAGTCAATTAATGGTACATAATAACAACTGCCTACTTTTGATTTAGAAAGATCTCTACATGTCATTAATTGCACTAGTTGATGTGCGTCTTTACCAGAAATTTCTATTTCTCTTTGCACTGAAACATCCCAAATTTGAACATCTTTTTTTAAATGCAAATATTCTTCATCAACATTAGAAAAAGAGGTTGGTAATAACATATGGTTATAAACTGTATAGCTTTTGACACCCTGCTCTTCTATTTTTTTTGTAAAAGGTGTAGACCTTACTCTTCGTGATTTACTTATGTAAAAATTCTTCATTTGTTTAAAAATTCTAAAATCTTTTCTCTCATCTCAAACGCGTTTTCCAAAATTATCATATGACCACAATTTTTAATTATATGAACTTTAGATTTCTTAATCATTTTTGCAAATTTTTCTCCTGATTCTAATCTAACCATCTTATCAATTTCACCAAAAATAAAAAACGTTGGACACGCTATGCTTTTTACCGCATCAGCACCTTTTTTGTAATTATTACAAGCAATTAAGTCTACAGCTAGAACCTCTCTTACCTCTCTAGAAGAATTAAGTATTTTTTGTAACGGATTGCCTCCAATAAATTGTTTTGAAGATCCGTATCCCCATTTCATCATTAAATTTATAGCTTCCATATCACCAGATAAAGCTAAATCAATTAAACTTTTGTTAACAGGTATAGAATAGGACCCTGCTATAAAAATTATTTTTTCTACTTTTTTTGGAAAGCTTTTCGCAAATTCAAGAGCCTCTAAGCATCCTTGTGAATGAGCAACCAATATAGATTTTTCAATACCAACATGATCAACAAAATCATTTATCCAATTTGATATTTCTTCTATTGATTTTAAACAAGGTCCTTCGGAATTACCATGTCCTGGAAGATCTAAGTTAAATACATTAAAACCTTTATCAGCTAAAAATTGATCAGTTAAAGACCAAACAACATGAGATTGACCGCTTCCATGCAATAGAATGATAGTCGGTTTTTTTTTATCAAAAGGATGACCAACATCGTTTGAAAATATTTTTTTCTTTTTAATTTCTGTAATCAATTCAAAGCCTTTATTAAAAATTATTTATCTTTCCAGTTAGGTTCTCGTTTATCAATAAAAGCATCGATACCCTCTTTTGCATCCAGTTTAAGCATATTTTGAACCATTACCTTTGAAGCATAATCATAAGCATCGGAAAGTTTCATATCTAATTGCTTATAAAAAGCTTCTTTACCAATTTTTAAAGTTACTGAGGATTTTTTTGAAATTTTTTTGGCTTTATCTAATACAAAGTCTTTAAGTTCATTTATTTGAATAACATCATTGATTAAACCAATTTTAGCGGCTTTATCTGATGAAATTAATTCTCCAGTTAAAAGCATTTCCATAGAATGTTTGTTGGATAAGTTTCTCGAAATAGCAACCATTGGTGTAGAACAAAATAGACCTATATTTACTCCAGGAGTTGCAAATTTAGCTGAACTACTTGCGTATGCTAAATCACAACTTGCAACCAATTGACACCCAGCGGCTGTAGCTGTTCCAGAGACTTCTGCGATTATAGGTTTTGGACATTTAATTATTGTTTGCATCATTTTTGAACATTTTTTCATTATCTTTAAAAAATATTTTTTTCCTTTATCTGCACCTTTTCTTGCAGCTTTTAGCTCTTTTAAGTCATGCCCAGATGAAAATGTTGATCCTTCTCCTGAAATTATTATTACTCTTACATTTTTATTAATACTTGCCTTGTCTAAAGCATTTTGTAATGAATTCATCATATTTTCAGAAAGAGCATTTAAATTCTCTGGGTTATTTAAGTTAAAACGTATTACTCCATTTTCGTTTAAATAAGTTTCTAAAATTTTGCTATTTTTTCTATAATTCATGGGTTAATTAATCTTTACCTTTACTTCATCTGACAAAGAGTTAGCTATAAAACAATATCGATGAGCTCTCTCTTGTACCTCTTTCATTTGGTTTACATCTACAGAAAATTCTTTTGAAAATGCTACCTTTGGATTTAATTCAATATTGGTTACCGACATTTTGCCTTTGGAATTTTTTCCTAAAGTAGCTATTGCATTATCTGTATATCCCGATACTGGCCAATTCATTTTTGCTGCAAGAGCTAAAAAAGTCATCATATGACAACTGCTTAAAGCTGCTGCAAGTGCTTGTTCTGGATTACTATTTTGTTTGTTTCCGTTCCAGTCTGGAGCCGCATCACCATTTATAATGATCTCATCGTTAAATTTTATTTGATGTTTATTTGAATATTTGCCAGGTGATAATTCTCCACCAGCAAGACTCCACTTAAGATTAATTGAAATTTTTTCCATTATTATAATTAAATTAGTTTAATTCTTTAGCTTTTTTTCTTAACTCAAATTTTTGTATCTTTCCTGTAGAGGTTTTTGGTAGATCACAAAATTCGACTTTTTTTGGAACTTTAAATCCTGCTAAAGTTTCTTTGCAAAAAGAGATTAATTCTTTTTCTGTGACCGGTTTATCTTTTACCATTTCTATGAATGCGCATGGTACTTCACCCCACTTCTCATCAGGTTTTGCAACAACAGCTGCGATAGATACGGATGGATGTTTTGCCAAAGTATTTTCAATTTCTATAGATGAAATATTTTCACCACCAGAAATAATTATATCTTTCGATCTATCTTGAATTTTTACATATCCATCAGGATGCATTACAGCTAAATCCCCAGTGTGAAACCAACCACCCTTCATAGCTTTATCAGTTGCGTCTTTATCCTTAAAATATCCTTTCATTACCACATTACCTTTGATCATTATCTCACCAATAGTCTTACCGTCTTTAGGTACTTCTTTCATAGTTTCAGGATCCATTATGGCTACACCTTCAGTATTTGGATATCGAACACCTTGTCTAGCTTTAATTTCATTTTGTTTTTCTTCATTAAGCCCATCCCAAGACTCATTCCAAGCACATTGTGTTACGTGACCGTATGTTTCTGTTAATCCATATACGTGCATTACTTCGAAACCAAGACTCTTCATTTTTTTAAAAATGATACTTGGAGGTGGCGCACCGGCTGTTAAAACATATACTTTTTGTTTTAATTTTTTCCTGTCTTTTTCGGGAGCGGCCGTTATCATGTTTAAAACTATAGGAGCACCTCCAAAATGCGTAACATTATATTTATCTATCAACTCAAAAATTTTTCTAACGTCAATATTTCTTAAACAAATAGTTCGACCTATTAACATTGGTACAGTCCATGGATAACCCCATCCATTACAATGAAACATAGGTACAATAGTTAAAAAATTTAATCTATTGGGCATGTTCCAAGCAGTAGCGCTACCAGTAGACATTAAGTAAGAGCCTCTATGATGATATACTACTCCTTTAGGATTTCCTGTTGTACCTGAAGTATAACTTAATGAAAGAGCTTGCCATTCATCCTCAGGCATTTTCCATTGAAAATTCTCATCCCCAGTTTTTAGAAATTCTTCATATTCTCTATCACCAATCTTTTCACACTTTGATTGATCTGCATGCTTATCGTTAATATCAATAATGGTAATCTTTCTTTTTAAAGTGCTTAAAGCTTTTTTAACTTCTACATGAAGCTGGCGATCTACAACTAAAACTTTTGCTTCTCCGTGTTCCAAAATATATGAAATCGTTTTTGCATCTAAACGAATATTAATTGTATTTAGAACTGCTCCAGTCATGGGCACAGAATAATGTGCTTCAAATATTTCAGGTGTATTAAAAGCTAAAAAAGAAACAGTGTCCCCCTTTTTTATACCAATCTTTGAAAGCGCGCTGGCAAATTTTACACATCTTTTATAAACCTCTGACCATGTGTAATTTCTGTCCTCATAAATTACCGCTTCATAATCTGGGTAGATTTCTTTTGCTCTAACTAAAAAAGTAAGTGGCGTTAAGGGGACGAAATTAGCTTTATTTTTCTCTAAATTTTTTTCGTAAACACTCATTTTCAGTTAAATTTTGCTTTCATCAAGCTTTCACTACCAGCTATTGCTGAATGATAATGACTGTCTATTCTAGGTAGAATTTTATCAAAAAAGTATTTAGCAGTATTAATCTTTTCTTCATAAAAGTTTTTATTTTTACTTGAATTATCAAAACTTACTTTAGTCATTTTAAGCCAAGAAAAACCCAAAGCAACATAACCAAGAACCTTCAAAAAGTCATTGCATGCTGCACTAACATCATCTTTTTGATTTTTTAACTTATCGTCTAACCATTTCGAAAAATCTAATAAAAGTTTTATCTTTTCTTTAAGAATGTTGGATAGTCTTTTTAATTCAACATTATCATTATAATTTTTAATTTCATTTTGAAGTAAGGATATAAATTTTTCCAAAGTTCGATTAGTAAGTACTTTTCTGAATACTAAATCAATTGCTTGAACAGAATTAGTTCCCTCATAAATTGGTGTAATTCTATTATCTCTGTATAATTGCTCGATACCCTGATCTCTCGTATAGCCATAACCACCAAAAATTTGTATTGCTTCATTTGTTATCTCCATACCCATATCTGAAAAAAAAGATTTTACTACAGGTGTCATTAAGGAGACCATATCATCTGCTTCTTTTCTAACGTTTTCATTTGAATGATTTAAACTTACGTCAACTTGTTGGGACAACCAGAATGCAAGAGATCTTTGACCTTCAATTATTGATTTCATGTTCATTAAACTTCTTCTGATATCTGCATGTTTAATTATTAAATCTGTTTCGCCATTTTTGTTATCGTTAGATTTACCTTGTTTTCTTTCTTTAGTATAAGCAAGTGAATTTTGATAAGCTGTTTCTGCAATCCCTAATCCTTGAATACCAACAATAATTCTCTCTAAATTCATCATTGTAAACATTGAGCTCAATCCTTTATTTTCCTTACCAATTAAAAAACCCTTAGCATTATCAAAATTAAGAACACAAGTTGGTGAACCTTTTATTCCCATTTTAGTTTCAATAGATAATGTGCTAACACCATTTCTAGATCCAACTGCTCCACTTTCATCAACATTAAACTTTGGAACTAGAAATAAACTTATTCCCTTAGTGCCAGCAGGTGCACCTGGAATTTTTGCTAAAACTAAATGTATAATATTTTCTGTTAAGTCGTGATCACCAGACGTTATAAATATTTTCTGTCCAGTTAAAGAAAATGATCCATCTGAATTTTTAATTGCTTTTGTTTTTATTAAACCTAAATCAGTTCCACATTGAGATTCAGTTAAACACATAGTTCCACTCCATTTTCCCTCTACTATTTTAGGAAGAAACTTGTCCTTAATTTTATCATCTGCGTGATGAAGGATGCAATTATAAGCTCCAATACTTAATTCACTATATAATTTAAATGACAAACTTGCTGAAGATAACATTTCTTCAAAAAAAGTGCTGACAGTCTTTGGCATTCCTTGTCCACCATATTTTGGATCACAAGACAAAGATGTCCATCCGTCAGTAATAAATTTTTTATAAGCTTCTTTATAACCTGGCGGAGATCTTACGATTCCATTTTCATAAACACATGGACTGTCATCGCCTATTTTGGCTAGAGGATGTACGATTTCTTGATTTATTTTAGCTGCTTGATCTAAAATATCTTTTACTAAGTCAGAGCTTATTTCTTTAAATTTATCAATCTCTTTATAATTCTTATTATCTTTAAGATTATCAAAAAGAAACATCATATCTTCAACTGGAGCATTATAAGTAGTCATTTAATTTATTAATGGTTTCCCTGTTTTTAACGTATGAATAATTCTTTCTTGTGTTTTTTTATTTTCTACTAATTTCATAAAACTATTTAGTTCCAATTTATACATTTGATCTTCTGTAACTTCTTTACTTATATCTGTATCTCCACCACTTAAAACATATGCTAATTCTTTACCAACTTCCATACCGTGATCTAGAATCTTTTTATCATTATATAATGCTTCAAGTATTTTGTGCATTTTTTCTCTGGCATTTTTCCCGGATAATTTAAATTTGCACTCTTTTGATGGAGACATATCTACACTATTATTGAGTAATTTTCTTGCTGCAGGTAATAGTTCATTTCTATTAATTATAACATCATGATTTTTATCCAAAAATAACATAGGTTTTGCTTCTTGGGGCGAAGAAGCAGTTTTAGCATAACCAATTATATCAAAAACTTTTAATGGTGCATAATCTGGATCTGTTTTAGACTCATTGGTTTGACACCATCTCCAGAGTAGCTCTTTACAACCACCTCCAGCAGGCACTAAACCAACAATTGTTTCAACTAAACCCATTACTATATTAGTATGTGTAACTACATAATTACTTTGTAACACAACTTCTTCTCCACCTCCTAAGGCTAAACCAGACGGAGCAGATATAACTGGGTATTTACAATATTTAAGATGCTTGCAGGTTTCTTGAAAATACTTAATAAATTTTTCAACAGACTTTATATCGTTATTCTTTATAAATTCCATTACATAATTTAGATTTACACCTGCAGAAAATTGCATACTTTCATTTATTATAATTAGAGGTTTATCTGTAGCCTTTTTCAAAGCATCCATTGAATCATTATCTAAAGCATTTGCTTTAGTATTAAACTCAACAATATTAAAATCTTTAAATCTAAATATTTCTGCTGAGTCATTTTTATCTAATTTAATGACTGTTTTTTTAATCTTTCCTAATGTTTGTAAGTTAGTATATTTTTGTCGCTCATCATAAAAAGTTTCTGCTTTTTTTTCTTTTAAATCTTTTAAAAATTCATTGTTATTAATATCTCCAATTTTTGAAAAGAAATTTTTCAATCCTATAGACTCTAACATTTCAAACGGGCCCATAGACCAATTAAAACCCAGTCTCAAAGCTTCATCTATGTCATTATATTCGTCAGTTATAGCTGGCACCAGTGAGGATGAGTACAAGATTATTTTTGAAATTACTGACCATGCATATTTACCATACTTATCATTTCTGTTAATTAATTCTAAAAGGTTTATCTTATCTATTTTTAAATCTATCTTTTTAACTGGAAAGTATTCATTTTTATTTAAATTAAGAGCTTCAAGAGTCTTTTTATTCTCAGACTTATTCATCCTATAAAACCCTCCCTTACCTTTTCTACCCGTATAACCAGTTTCAATTAGTTTTTTGATAATCGGTAAACCAGAAACAACTTTTTGAAATTCATCTTCTTTAGGTAATTCTTTTTGAAAACTTTTAAGAACATCTGACATTAGATCAATACCGATTAAATCATATAAAGCAAAAACTCCTGTTTTAGGTATACCCATAGGCCTACCAAATACAGCATCAGCTTCTTCAATAGAAAGATCCATATCAACCGCTTCTGTCATCGCTACTTGCATAGCATATACTCCTATTCTGTTTCCTAAAAAACCAGGAGTGTCACCACAAACAATTACACCTTTACCTAATTTTTCTTCACTAAAATCTTTTAAATAATTAATTTTATTTTGATCGTTCAGCTTATCTCTAACTATTTCTAGTAATCCCATATATCTAACTGGATTGAAAAAGTGTGTAATACAAAAATCTTTTTTATCTTCTGCTTTTAATTTTTCTGATAATACTTTTAAAGGAATGGTTGATGTATTTGATGAAACAACTGAGTCTTTTTTTCTTTTATCAAATATTTTTTTGTAAATATCATGTTTTATATCAATTCTTTCAACAACTGCTTCTACAATCCAGTCTGCATCAGAAACATTTTCAAAATCATCAGTAATATTGCCAACCTTCAAATTTTTAATTTTATCTTTTTCAAATAATAACGGCGGTCTAGATTTTAGAATTCTTTCTTTAGCTTTTTCAGAAATTTCAGTTTTTAAATCTAATAATATAACTGGTATATTAGCATTGCATAAATGAGCAGCTATTCCACTCCCCATTGTTCCAGATCCTATTACAACTACTTTTTTAATATTCATATGATTTTGGTCGGAGCGGAAGGATTTGAACCTTCGACCCTCTGGTCCCAAACCAGATGCGCTACCAGGCTGCGCTACGCTCCGAAAGTCTATTTATATAGGTTATATATGACTTTTTGGCAATTGAAAGATTTTTGTTATATTAGTAAGAAATAACTAAATGATCCAATATATTTCAAAACCTTTTAAATATTTCTTTAAACTTGAGTCAGCATCAGGTTTGGTTCTACTCTTTGCAGCGGTGATAGCTTTGTTTATTAGTAATAGCAGTTTAGGTGAAAATTATTTTAAAATATTAGAAAGTTATTTTACACTTGGAACTGAAGATTTTGGATTAAAATTAAGTGTTCTTCATTGGATTAACGATGTTTTGATGGCTATCTTTTTTTTCTTGGTGTCTTTAGAAATTAAAAGAGAATTTGTTAAAGGTGAACTTTCAAATCCAAAACAGGCAATGTTGCCAATTATTGGAGCTGTTGGCGGAATGGTAGTTCCAGCTGCTATTTATATAATAATAAATATTGATGACAGCACAAGACTTAACGGTTGGGCAATACCATCAGCAACTGATATCGCCTTTTCATTGGGTGTATTATCATTACTTGGAAAAAGAGTTCCTATATCTTTAAAAGTTTTTCTAACTGCTTTAGCAATTATTGATGATCTTGGAGCAATAATAATAATAGCTTTCTTTTACTCGGGCAACATACAAACGACTTACCTAATTTTAATGGCTGTTGCGATGTTATTGCTTATTATCTTAAATAGATTAAATGTGAGATCATTCATTCCTTATTTAATAGTTGGAATATTTTTGTGGGAATTTACACACCAATCAGGAATTCATGCGACGATTGCGGGTGTTTTATTAGCTTTAACTATTCCTCACGATACTAAAAAAGAGAAAAACTCTTTATTATTAAAGCTTGAACATGCAATCTCCCCTTACGTAGCATTTGGGATAATGCCAATATTTGCTTTTGCAAACGCAGGTGTGTCTTTAGAGGGATTGTCTTTTGCAACATTGTTAAATCCAGTACCTTTAGGAATAGTTTGCGGATTATTTTTTGGAAAACAAATCGGAGTATTTCTATTTTCCTATTTGTCTATCTACTTTAAGTTTGCAGATAAACCGAATAACTCAAATTGGATGTCACTTTATGCGGTCTCGATATTAACAGGTATCGGTTTTACAATGAGCTTATTCGTGGGTAATCTTGCCTTCGCAAATAACTTAGAATTTAGTGACGGTGTAAAGATTGGTGTACTTACAGGTTCATTATTGTCTACTTTATGTGGTTACTTTTTGTTATTATTAGCTAGTAGAAAATGATCG
>CACPLT010000015.1 GCA_902634845.1 uncultured Pelagibacteraceae bacterium | reverse complement strand
AACGTCAATGTAGTCGATATTATCTTTATTAGAGAGCTGGAAGTTTAAATTTTTTCTACTCGCTACTAATTCTTCTTTAAATGATCCATCTGCAGCTAATGACGAATTGGCTTGAGCAATTGTAAATTTTTCTTCTTCTATCGCTGAAAGATACTTTATTTCACTTGTGACTTTTCCTTTTATAACTTTTTTATAAGGACTCTCAATATAACCAAATTTGTTTACTCTACAATATGTGGCTAAACTGTTAATAAGACCTATGTTAGGTCCCTCAGGAGTTTCGATAGGGCATATTCTTCCATAATGAGTAGGGTGAACATCTCTTACTTCAAAACCAGCTCTCTCTCTAGTCAATCCACCTGGGCCTAAAGCAGATACTCTTCTTTTGTGTGTTATTTCTGATAAAGGATTAGTTTGATCCATAAATTGTGATAATTGAGAAGTAGCAAAAAAATCTTTTAAGGAAGTTGTAATGGGTTTTGCATTAATTAGATCTTGCGGCATGGCACTTTCAATCTCTAAAAAAGTAGACATTTTCTCTTTTACTGTTCGTTCCATTCTCAACAGTCCAATTCTAAATTGGTTTTCAACGAGTTCACCTACTGATCTTACTCTCCTATTTCCTAAATGATCGATATCATCCACCTCACCTTTGCCATCTCTAAGATCTAACATGAACTTAATAATTGAAATTATATCAGTAGAATTAAGTGTGTTATCTTTTAAGTCTCTATTTAAATTTAATTTAGAATTTAATTTCACTCTCCCAACTTCTGAAAGGTCGTATCGATCTTTATTAAAATATAAGTTCTTGAAAACATCTTCAGCTATCTCAGTAGTAGGAGCTTCACCAGGTCTTAAAACTTTATAAATATCGTTTAAAGCATCCGTTTTATTTGAATTTTTATCTACCTTTAACGTTTCAAGTAAGTATGGTCCTTTATTGATTGGATCAATGTTAACTAACTCTAAAGATTTAATATTTTCAGTTTTAATTTTGTTTATTACCTCATCTGTTAAATCAGAACCAGAAGGTAAAATTATTCCGTTATTTTTATCCAATAAATCTTTAGAGGTATATTTTCCAATAAGTTCCTCATTGCTAACAAATATTTCTTTTAAGTTTTTTTCTTCTAATTTCTTAGCAATAACAAAGTTTAATTTTTCCCCTTTTGATAATATCTTTTTATTAGTTTTTGCATCAATTAAATCAAAAATAAGTTTTACGGGTCTTTTAAAATTATTTATATCGAAAGACGTAATCCATTTTCCGCTTTTTTCATCATAATTATACGGGCTTGTAGAATAGAAATTTTTAATTATTTTTTCCCTTGTTAGACCTAAAGCGAACAATATAGTAGTGATAGGTAATTTTTTCTTTCTATCTATTCTAAAATACAAGATATCTTTCGGATCAAATTCAAAGTCTAGCCATGAACCTCTACCGGGAATTATTCTACAATTAAAAAGTAGCTTACCGCTTGAATGTGTTTTACCTTTATCATGATCAAAAAACACACCTGGACTTCTGTGCATTTGATTGACCACAACCCTTTCAACTCCGTTAACTACAAACGTGCCGCTTGGGGTCATTAAAGGCAACTCCCCTATAAATACCTCTTGTTCTTTAGCAGATAAAATTTGTTTAGTATTATTTTCAGTGTCAATATCATAAACTACTAATCTTAAATTTGCTTTTAAAGAAGCTGAATATGTTAAACTCCTTTGTTTACATTCAATGACATCAAACTTTGGTTTTTCTAATTTGTAAGAAATATATTCTAAAGTTGATTTGTCAGAGTTGTCATCAATGGGAAATATGCTTTTAAATACTTTGTCTATTCCTTTTGATAAATCACCTAACTGCTCATTTAGAGCCTTCGAGGATAAAAATTCTTGATATGAATTTTTTTGAACCTCTATCAGATTTGGAATTGATAGCCCCTCAACTAGCTTTCCAAAACTTTTTCTTATGCTTTTCTTTTGAGTAAAAGATAATTCCATTAAATAATTTTTATTACGAAAAAATTCCGTAATAATCTAAACTTAAATTTGTATTTACTTTAATTCTACTTTAGCTCCGGCAGCTTCAAGTTTTTTCTTGAATTCGTCGGCTTCTTTTTTGGGAACACCAGCTTTAATTTCCTTAGGAGCTCCTTCAACTAAATCTTTTGCTTCTTTTAAACCTAAGCCAGTAATAGCTCTGACTTCTTTTATTACGTTAATTTTTTTGTCGCCAGCAGCTGCTAAAAAAAGTGAGAATTCTGATTTCTCTTCGCCTGCTGGAGCTGCTCCTGGAGCTGCTGCTGCTGCTGCAACTGGAGCAGCTGCGGTAACACCCCATTTTTCCTCTAATTGTTTTGATAGTTCCGCTGCTTCTACAACGGTTAGTTTTGATAAATCTTCAATAATCTTATTTAAATCTGACATATGGATCCTTGTAATTATTTTTTTAAACTCTTTGCGCGCGCTAAATTAGCAATTTTTGAGCCAGGTGCAAGTAAAATACTCACTAATTTTTGTGCCGGTGAAGACAAAATACCCACTATTTTAGCCCTTGCTTCCTCCAATGAAGGCAATGTGGCGATTATAGCCACCTCCTTTTGATCTAAAACCTTGCCATCCATAAATCCAGCTATAATTTTTAATTTTTCATGGGTCTTCGCAAACTTAGTTAGGATTTTTGCAGTTGTGATTGGATCAGAAGATAATGCTGCAGCAGTGGGGCCTGAAAAATATTTTTCTAAATCTTTAACAGGTGTTTCTTTTATTGCAATTTTTGTAATTCGGTTTTTCGTTATTTTAAATAAAATTCCTTTTTCTCTAAGTTGTTTTCTTAGCTCATCCAGTTCATTTACATTTAATCCTTGGTACTGAGCAATCATTACAGAATTGTTTGATGAAAAATTTTTTTTCATTTCTTCGATATAATTTTTTTTATTTTCTTTGCTCATCATGGCTAGTTTTTACTCCCAATTTTAAAAGAAATTCCCATTGTTGAAGTTAAAAAGATATTTTTAATAAATTCACCTTTTATACTTTCGGGTTTTTCTTTTTTAAGAAAGTCAATAAAATGTTTATAGTTTTCTTTTAATTTATCATTTGTAAAATCTTTCCTTCCAATAGATAGAGCTACATTCCCATCTTTATCATTCTTAATTTCAGTTAAACCAGACTTTAAATCAGATATTGATTTCTTTAAGTCGTTTGAAACTGTCCCTAATTTTGGATTTGGCATAAGTCCTTTAGGTCCAAGTATTTTTCCAAGTTTACCAATCTTACTCATCATTCCAGGAGTACAAATTAATGTATCAAAATTAATTTTACCGTTGGAAATTTGATCAAGTAAATCTTGCGAGCCAGCAGTATCGGCTCCTAATTTTTTTGCTTCATCTATTTTTTCTTGTTCACATAAAACAGCTATATTTTTTTTTTTGCCGTTTCCGTGGGGTAATTTTACGACTGTTCTTAAGTTAAAGTCTCCACCTTTTGATTGTTTTGTGTTTATTCTTACTGATACATCGATTGATTCATTCATTTTTGATGAACAAGTTTCTTTAATAAGTTCTAAAGATTTTTCTAAAGCAATTTTTTCTTTTGTCTTTTTCTTTTCTATAAGTTTGTATCTTTTTGATCTTTTTTTCATTCTTTTACCTCGATACCCATGGATCTAGCAGAACCACAAATTATTTTTGTGGCTTCTTTCAGATCAAAAGCATTTAGATCTTTCATTTTTTCTTTGGCGATTGCTTCGGCTTGTTTCATTGTTATGGAGCCTGCGATCACTCTACCAGGTTCTTTTGATCCACTTTTCAATTTTGCAGCTTCTCTTATAAAATGTGAGGCTGGTGGAGACTTTATTACAAAATCAAACTTCTTATCTTTGTAAACAGTAATGACCACTGGCACTGGTTTACCCATAAAAGATTTTGTTTTTTCGTTAAAAGCTTTGCAAAATTCCATTATGTTGATTCCTCTTTGTCCAAGAGCTGGACCAACAGGTGGAGCAGGATTTGCTTGACCACCTTTGATTTGTAATTTTACGTAACCTGTAATCTCTTTAGCCATAATTAATTTTTTTCCACCTGATTAAATTCCAGATCAACTGGAGTAGCTCTACCAAATATCGAAACTGATACCTTTAGTCTAGACTTTTCTTCGTCTATTTGTTCAATTAAACCAGTAAAAGAGGCAAACGGTCCATCACAAACTTTCACTTTTTCACCTATTTCGAAACTTATGCCAGATTTTTGATTTATTGCGCTCTCTGAAACTTGGCCTAAAATTCTTTTAATCTCATTATCTGAAATTGGAGTTGGTTTGTCAGATGAGCCTAAAAAACCACTAACTTTTTGTAAATTTTTTATTAAATGATAAATTTGTTTTGTTAACTCAATTTTAATTAAAACGTATCCAGGAAAATATTTTTTTTCTCTTTTTGTCCTTTTGCCTTTTTTTACTTCAGTAACCTGGTGTGTTGGAATTAACAGTTGATCCAGACTGCTTTCTAATTTATGCCTTTTTAATTCTTCTTTAATGCTCTCAACTACTTTTTTCTCAAATCCAGAGTAGGCTTGTACAATATACCAGTTCATTTAAAAGCTTAAGTTTAAAATTATATTAAGTAAAAATCTTAAAATTTGATCTAAGAGCAAAAAGAAAATTGCTGCAATCGACGCTAATCCAAAAACCATCAATGCTCCAGTTAGAGTATCTTTTTTTGTAGGCCAAGATATTCTAAAAGCTTCTTGTTTTACTTCTTGTAAAAATTTTAAAGGATTCCTCATAATACTTTACTTTATTGGCAGGAGCGGAGGGACTCGAACCCACAGCCTCCGGTTTTGGAGACCGGCGCTCTACCAATTGAGCTACGCTCCTATTTAATTATCTTCGTTACTACGCCAGCTCCTACTGTTTTTCCACCTTCTCTGATGGCAAAATTTAAGTTTTGGCTCATAGCAATCGGAGTAATTAGTTTCACACTAAATTTACCATCGTCTCCAGGCATAACCATTTCTGTTCCTGATGGAAGTGTTACCTCACCGGTTACGTCAGTTGTCCTGAAATAAAATTGAGGTCTATATTTAGTGAAAAAAGGAGTATGTCTTCCGCCCTCTTCTTTTTTAAGAATATAAGCTTGACACTCAAATTCTGTATGAGGTGTAACGGAACCTGGTTTAGCAAGCACCTGTCCTCTCTGTACATCATCTCTTTCAACACCTCTTAACAATGCACCGATGTTATCGCCTGCTTCACCGCTGTCTAAAAGTTTTCTAAACATTTCTACACCAGTACAAACAGATTTTTTTGTATCTGTAATACCAATGATTTCAATCTCTTCACCAACTTTAATTACACCTTGCTCAACTCTTCCAGTTACGACTGTTCCTCTTCCAGAAATAGAGAAAACATCTTCTACCGGCATCAAAAAAGGTTTATCTTTTGGTCTGTCGGGTTGCGGAATAGTTTCATCAACAGCTTTCATTAACTCCATTATAGCATTTTTTCCAGTTGCTTCATCTTTACCCTCAACTGCATTAAGTGCTGATCCTTTAATTATTGGAATTTTATCTCCCGGAAATTTATATGAAGTTAACAGTTCTCTAATTTCTTCTTCAACTAAATCAACCAACTCTTTATCTTTAACAGTATCAATTTTGTTTAAAAAAACTACTATCGCAGGAACTCCAACTTGACGAGCTAATAAAATGTGCTCTCTAGTTTGCGGCATTGGACCGTCAGCAGCATTTACTACCAAAATCGCTCCGTCCATTTGAGCTGCACCTGTAATCATATTTTTTACATAGTCAGCGTGACCAGGACAATCTACGTGAGCGTAGTGTCTTTTAGCTGTTTCATATTCTACGTGTGCAGTAGATATAGTTATTCCTCTTTCTTTTTCTTCTGGAGCTTTATCAATTTGATCATAAGCAACAAATTTTGCTCCACCAGCCTCAGCAAGTACTTTAGTAATTGCTGCAGTTAAAGTAGTCTTACCGTGGTCTACGTGTCCGATTGTACCAATGTTACAATGCGGTTTGTTTCTATTAAACTTTTCCTTCGACATTTTTTTTTCCTCTTTTTTAATTTTGTTTTTTGGAGCGGGTAAAGGGAATCGAACCCTTACATCCAGCTTGGAAGGCTAGCGTTCTACCATTGAACTACACCCGCAAAATCCAAACTTAACACGCTCTTATATTGTTCAACGCTATTAAGTATGGTGGAGGGGGAAAGATTCGAACTTTCGAAGACCGAAGTCAACGGGTTTACAGCCCGCCCCATTTGACCGCTTTGGTACCCCTCCATATTTTCTTTAGGGATACCCACTAACTTAAAAAGCATTCAACAACAAGGGTTTTATAAGCATTTGTACAATAATTGCAATAAATCATTTTGCGTTAAAATATGCTAATTATTTGAAAAAAAACTAAGATTTTTATGAAAAAGACTACTTTTTTAATAGCTGGAAGACATGCTGTGACAGAGGCACTAAAAAACCCAAGAAGAAAGGTTCATAGACTGTTTATAACAGAGGATGCTTTAAAGAGATTAAACAGAAACAATCAAAGTATTAATTTATTAAAAAAGGTACATGTTTTTTACAAATCAAAAAAAGAAATTGACAATCTTTGTGGTAAAGAAGATTTAACACATCAAAATATTGTTGCTGAAATTGAAAACTTTGATGAAGTAAGCATTAAAGATTATTTAAAAAATAATAATAAAAAAAACATGAATTTCTTAGCTTTAGAGGAAGTTTCAGATCCAAGAAATATAGGTTCTATAATTAGATGCGCCACAAGTTTTAATTTAGATGGTTTAATTGTAAAAGAACGCTCTTTTCCATCAAAAAGTAAATTATTATTTAAAAGTGCGAGCGGTGGAACAGAGCATATAAATATTTTTAAAGTCTCAAATATTAATACTACGTTGAGATTTTTAAAAACCAAAGGTTTCTGGATAAGTGCCTTCGATAATTCATCCAAAAAAGATTTTACAGAAAATAAATGGTTAGGAAGAAACGTTTTATTATTTGGGTCTGAAGGTTTTGGATTAAATAAGAATACTATTGCCAATTCAGATTTCATATTTAAAATCAAGATTAGCGATCATATGGAAAGTTTAAATATCGCAAATTCAGTTGCAATTGTATGTCATCATATTAGCAAAACAATTAAAAATAAAAAAAATTGATTGTGCGTCTTTTTTAGTATATTTAAAGTGACTTATATGCCCTCATAGCTCAATTGGTAGAGCAATTGATTTGTAATCAATAGGTTCGCGGTTCGAGTCCGTGTGAGGGCACCATGAACTATTTTTTAATAAATATTTTTTTAAGATCTTTTTTAAATTTATTTTTTTCCAAAAGTACAGTTTTTTTATAGTTTTTAAAATTTTTCAATTCAGACTTATAATTTTCAAAGATTTTATTTATAGTTTTATTAATCTTTTCTATATTTGAAATATTTTCATCAAATTTATATTTTTCATTAATAGGTATATCAAATTTATTTTTCGCGCTGCCTTTTTTATTAGTTAAAATACAGTTATCAAATAAAACTGCTTCTCTAGGCATACGATCTTTACCTGGATGGTAACCAAAATCCATATAAATTTTCGTTTTTTTATAAATGTTAATTAATTGATTTGTATTTAAGCCAGAAAGTTTTATCATTTTAAAATTATATATATTTTCAATTTTTTTAATAAATTTATTACTCTTATGTGAATAACAAATAATATTTTTTTTTTCTTTTCTTTTTTTATTTATATTTTTCAAAATATCTTGTCTTTGATAATCAGAAAGAAACTTAATATTTTTAAAAAACTTTTTTAAATAATTGGATGCGTAAATTGATTGGGACAAATGGAGATCTATTTGTTTTAGCTCTTTAAAATCTTTTAGATTCGAAAAACTATAAATTAATTTAAGATAATCATGAAAGGTAAAAATTCCGAAATAATAATTTGTTATTTTATTAAAAATACCACAAAGATTATATGGTATTTTAATAATTGATCTTACTAGTTTTTTATAACTAAACCTAAATTTGTATCCAAAATAATTATCTATACTTAACCACCATAAGATTTTTTTTATTTTTTTAAATTTCATTGAATATTTTAGAAACATGAAATGTTCGGGAATTATAAGAATATTTTTTTCATCATCCTCAATAAAGTTTGTAAACTCAAGATTATATTTTTTAAAATTTTTGTGTATTGGTTCATTTTCATCAGAGGGTAAATAAAACATTTTTGTATTAACTCTAAAATTTTTTTTAATATTTATTGCGATTTGATGAAGTAGTTCTGGCCCTCCAGTAAATGCATTAGCTGGTGCCATAATATAAATTATGGATTTTTTGTTTATTACAATCTTTTTATTTCCATCCATATTTTTTCAAAGAATTGAGGCCTATAAAAAATATTGATTTAAGATTTGCTAAAAAATTAAGATTATTTTTTGTTTTATTTATAGTCCATAAGCTTAAAAGATTTTTTATTTTATTTGAAGATCTATTTTCTTTATTGATCCTATAAAAGACATAAGTGCCCTCTACTTTTTGTGCTAAGACACCTCTCCTAAGAAGATCACACTTGAACAAATAATCTTCATGATTAACGTTTTTAAAAACAATTGAGTCTAATATATCTCGTTTAATTAATATTGAAGATGTGCTCATTGAGGAGTGTTTTAAGAAGCTGGTATAGTCGTAAGATAAGGGTAAATTTGTCATCCTTTTTTTATCTAAATCATCATTAAAAAAAAAACAGAAATCTGTATATGTAAAATTATAATTATTTTTCTGCATTACGTTAATTTGTTTTTCGAGTTTATCATTTGGCCAAAAATCGTCTGAGTCCATAAACGCTATCAACTCTGAATTTGAATTTTTAATTCCAAAGTTTCTACAATAAGCAGGTCCTTTATTTTCATCCAAGATAAAAATATTTATATTATCAAAATTTTGATATTTTGATAAAATCTCTTTTGAATTATCTATAGAGTTGTCATCTATTAAATAAATTTTCCAATTTTTATACGTTTGAGAAATAATTGAACTTAAGCAATGATTTAGATATTTAGCTTTATTATAGTTTGGAATTATTATATCTATAGCTTGTTGTTTGACCATAAACAGTTAAAAGTTTATAAAATGACAATGTATTTATGATAAAGTCAGAAAGCAATTTAAAAATTTTTTTCGTCAAATTAATCGCTATAACATTTGCTATCATTGTAGTATTAAATGTCTTTTATAATATATTCTTAGCAGACAAATTGGATATTCTTAATAAAATATCTAACTTAGATAAAAATACTGCTGACATTTTAAAAGACAAAGTTAGATCTGAAATAAGAAGTGGCCTAGAGAAAGATCGTATACTATCAGATGAAGATGCTATTTTAATAAAAAGTTTCATTGAAAAAATTTCATCTGAATTAAAATAATATTTAAATTGAAAAAATATTTAAAAATTTTGTTTGAACACGAAGAAAAAGTAAAAGTTCTTTTAATTACTTATGCTTTATATTGTTCATATAAAATAGGAATGTCTTGGGATGAAGGATACTATCATGAAATAGGCAAAATTAATCTAAAGTATCTTTTATCTTTTGGTCAAATTGATGAGCCTTTTTTTATGAAAGAAAGGTATTCAACATTATATTGGTCAGTATCGAGTTTGATAAGTCAAATATTCCCAGGTCAATTTAAATTAGAAGTTTATCATATAATTAATACGCTTCTTGGTTTAATGACGATTGTAGGTTTGTATAAAATAACTAAACTTTTATTCAATAAAGAAATAGCAAAAATTTCATCATTATTTCTTTTTTTTACTCCATTTTTTTTTGGTCACTTAGCAATAAATAATAAAGATATTATTTTGGCGTTTGCACACGTTTGGATTATTTATTACGTTTACAAATACACTTTTAATCATTTAGAATCAAAAAAAAGATTAATAATAATATTAAAAATATCCCTTTTAGCTGCATTAGGCACTGGGATTCAATTATTGTTTTTAGGATCATTAATTCCAATTATCTTAATATTTTTAACGCTAATGCTTCTTAAAAAAGAAAATTTGAAAACAATTTTTTCTGATTTTTTGATATTTCTATTTTCTTTTCTCACTATTCTTATTTTATTTTGGGTTGATACTCATTCTAATATTTTTTTAAAACCAATTGAAATTTTAATTAAGTCTTTTTCAATGAAAATAGGTTGGCCATTTAATTTGGTTAACGGAAATTATTATTTTTCAAATAATTTACCTTATGATTATTTGTTAAAGAATTATATTTATAAATTACCTGAATATCTAATATTTTTATATATATTAAGTATTCCTGTTTTATTTTTAAATTTTGAAATTTTAAAAAAAAAATTTAAAAAAACCAAAATTATAATTTCCTTAATAGTTAGTTTGCTAATTTACCCAAGTATTATTATGGCTATTATCCCTTACTCAATTTATGATGGATTAAGACTTTTTTTGTGGAGCGCACCGTATTTAGTTGTTATACCTTCGATCACTGCTTACGTAATATTCTTAAACAAAAGTTATTTTTATAATATTATTAAAATCTTTATTTTAGTTTTGTTTGTTCTAAATATATTTAATTTTTTAACAATTACCCCTTACCACTATACTTATTTAAATTTATTTTCTGGAAAAAAAGAAAATAGATATCAGAAATTCGAGAATGATTATTGGTCAACTAGTTTGAAAGAACTTATATTGAGTTCAGATTTAGGTGATGGTAAGATTAATTTTTATTCTTGTGGAGTAAGTCCTGAAATAACAAAAATTTATATGAAAAAAAAATATAAAAGATCTGAATATACAACTAAGGAACAGGCTAATTATATAATTATGACAAATAGATCAATATTTTCAAAAAAAGATAATAAAATTACTAATTGTTATGATGAATACACCTCACGGAACGTACATCAAGTTTATAGGAATGGTATAGTTCTTTCTGCAATTAAACAGATTAATAATGAATAAAAATTATAAGCCAGATATACTAATAATCGGATCAGGTTTCTACGGTACAGTTTTGGCTGAAAGATTAGCCAATATCCTAAACAAAAAAGTTTTAATAATTGAAAGAAGAAGTCATATAGGTGGAAACTCTTATAGTGAATTTGATAAAAAAACCAACATTGAATATCATAAATATGGTACTCATATTTTCCATACCGCAAACAAAAAAGTTTGGAATTATATAAATAAATTTACTGAATTTAATAATTATAGACATCAGGTTTTAACTTCCCACAAAAATAAGATTTACCAAATGCCAATAAATCTTGAAACAATAAATTCTTTTTTTAAAAAAAATTTCAGCCCTTCTGAAGCTGAGAAATTTATAAACAAAAAAACAAAAAAATTTAAAACCTATAAGTTTAAAAATTTTGAAGATAAAGCTATCTCTCAAATCGGGAAGGAGTTGTATGAAGCATTTATTAAAGGATATACTCAAAAACAATGGGGTAAATCTCCAAAGTATTTGCCTGAGAGTATTTTTAATAGACTGCCTATTAGATACAATTACAATGAAGATTATTATCAACAAACGCAATATCAAGGAATACCTAAAAACGGTTACAAAGATATTTTTATAAATTTAACAAAAAATAAAAATATCAAAATTTTGTTTAAAGAAAAGTATAATTTAAATTACAAAATTAAACCAAAATATTTAACAATTTATACTGGACCGCTTGACTCTTTGTTAGATTATAAATTTGGAAAATTAGAATGGAGATCCTTAAATTTTAAAAAAGAAATTAAGAACACAAAAGATTTTCAAGGATCTGCTGTAATAAACTATCCTGATTTAAAAAATAAATTTACAAGAGTGCATGAGCCAAAACACTTACATCCAGAAAGGCAACCATTTAATTCTAATAAAACATTGGTCATAAAAGAGTTTTCAATTAAAAATGATAATGAACCTTATTATCCAATTAATGATGAAAAAAATAGAGCTAAACATAGAAAGTATAAGAATGAAGCTGGAAAAATTAAAAAGTTTGAATTTGGTGGTAGACTTGCAGATTATGCTTACTACGACATGGACATGACTATATCCGCAGCTCTCAAAAAATTTGATCAAATTAAAAATAAAATAAAATGAAAATATTAATTACTGGAGGAGCTGGCTATATAGGAAGTCATGTTTGTAATATTTTATTAGATAGTGGGTTTGAGGTAACAGTCATTGACAGCCTTATAACAGGAAATAAAAATCTAGTTCCAAAAAAAGCAGAATTAGTTGTTACTGATATAGACGATGAGAAAATTGTTGAAAAAGTAATATTAAAGGGAAAGTTTGACCTAGTGATGCATTTTGCTGGACTTATAAGAGTTGATGAGTCTGTTAAAGAACCCCAAAAATACAATGAATATAATTTTGAAAAAGCTAAAAAGTTTTTAAATATTTGTTTTAAAAATAAATTAAACAAAGTTATTTTTTCTTCAACTGCATCTATTTATGGAGACCCTCAAAAAGAAAAAGTTGATGAAAATGACTTAGCTAATCCATTAAATCCTTACGCAACTTCAAAACTTAAGTTGGAAAACTTTATAATTGAGAAATCAAAAAAAACAAATATTAATTATGTAATTTTAAGATACTTCAACGTTGCAGGTGCCGATGAAAAACTTCGTAGTGGTTTAATTTCTAAATTTTCTACTCATTTGATTAAAAGAGCTTGTGAAGTAGTAGTGGGAAAAAGGTCTAAATTAGTTATAAATGGAAATGACTATGACACTGCTGATGGTACGCCCGTAAGGGATTTTATACATGTTACTGACTTAGCTGACATTCATTTAATTTCAGCTAAATACCTTATTCATAATGGAAAATCTGAAATATTTAATTGTGGTTACGGTAAAGGATATTCCGTTAAAGAAATAGTGGAAAGTTTCAATCAAATTCTGGATAAAAAAATTAGCTTTGAAATAGGTCCGAGAAGAGATGGAGATAGCAAAATGATTATTGCTGACTCGCAAAAATTTAAAAAATATTTTTCATGGAAACCAAAGTTTAATGATATTAAGTATATTATTAAGACAGCTATTGATTGGGAAAAGAAAATTAAATAATACTGAAAATATTTTCAATTTCTTTTAATTGATCTCTACTTGCCAAAAGAACCACAAGATCATCTTTTTCAAAAATAAACTCCCCGCCTGGTATTATCACCTGTTTACCTCTTACCACCGCTCCTATTCTCACATTTTCTGGTAAATCACTGTCTTTAATCTTTTTATTTAAAAGTTCTGACTTTTCTAATACTTTAGCTTCAATAAATTCATAATCTCCGTCTAAAAGAGAGTACACAGTTGCAATTGTTCCTCTGTGAACATGTTCCATTATCCGTGAAACTGTTGTCATCCTTGGGTCTACCAAATCATCAATATTTAAAGAGCTTTGTAACAAACTATAATTGGACTTATTGACTATTGCTATAGTTCTTTTAGTTTGACCGGTTTTTTCTGCAAGCACACATGCCATAATGTTATTCTCATCATCATTTGTTAAAGCTAAAACAGTTTCGGACTCCTCTAAATTAGCTTCTTTAAGAATTTCCTCATCTAGTGCATCTCCATTTATTACTATTGAAGAAGTTAGTTCTGAAGCAATTTCTTCTGCTCTAGATTTATTTTTTTCGATGATTTTAATTCTCGCCCCCTCAAAATTTTCTTCAACCATTTTTGCCAAGTGAAATCCGATATTTCCTCCACCAATTATAAGAATTTTTTTTGATGTTTTCTCTTCATGTCCAAAAGCTTTGAGTATTTCATTAAGTTGATCGCTACTTACTACAACATATACATTGTCCCCTTCAATTAACTTGTCGTCTTTTTTTAAAAATTGAAATTTTTCTTCCCTTACAAGCCCCACAATGTTTGCTTTAAAATTTGGATATTTTTCCGTTAATTTTTTCAATGGTGTATTTATAATAGGACACGACTTTTCGATTGCTATTTCAAGCATTTTAACTTTGTTATTAGCAAAAGGTACATTGTCTAACGCTCCTGGAGCTTCCAACCTTCTAAATAAAGATTTTGCGACTTCTTTTTCTGGTGAAATAATAACATCAATAGGAATATTAGATTTGTTATAAAGTTTATTCCATTTTCCTTCTAAAAAATCTTTAGTTCTTATTCTCGCAATTTTTTTTTGAATATTAAATAATGAACTTGCTAACTGGCAAACTACCATATTTGTTTCATCATTTCTTGTTACGGCAATAATCATATCGGTATTATCAGCACCAGCATTTTCTAAAACTGAAGGCAATGAAGCTCTACCGACTATCCCCTTAGCATCTTGTGTATCATTAATTTTTTTAATATCTTCTGAAGATTGATCAATTACTGTAACGGAATGACCTTGAGAGGATAATTGTTTACTAATTGAAAAGCCTACTTTACCGGCACCACATATAATTATATTCATTATGTTAATTAATACCTTTTATGCCAAGTTGTTTTAGTTTTCTGTGAAGGGCCGAACGTTCCATCCCAATAAAATCAGCTGTTTTTGAAATGTTACCATGATTTTTTTTTAATTGTATAGTTAAATATTCTTTTTCAAATTGCTCTCTAGCTTCTTTTAACGGAGATGTAAATGTATTTTGAAAAACTGACTTATTATCAACTGGTTTTTTATTGTTTAATATATCATTTATAGCTTTATCAATTTTTTCTTTGCTTTCATTTGCTGAAACAATTGTTATTCTCTCAATTAAGTTTCTAAGCTCTCTTACATTTCCTGGCCAATTATAAGTATATAGTTGATCATTTTTTGAGTCGATGTCCACTTCTTGAACTCCATTTATATCTGAAATTTTCTTTTTAAAATAATTGATCAGCTCAGGTATATCTTCTGTCCTTGATGAAAGAGGACTTAATTCAATAGGTACAACATTTAATCTATGAAACAAATCTTCTCTAAATTTTCCTGAAGCTACTTCCTCCATTAAATTTCTTGAAGAGGATGAAATAATTCTTATATTAACATTAACATCTAATTTTCCATTTAATCTTTTAAATTTTTGATCTATTAAAACTCTTAATATATTTGCCTGTGTTTCTAAAGGTATTTCAGTAACTTCATCAATTAATAAAGTTCCCTTGTTCGCCCTATCAAGTGCTCCAAATGAGATAGTGCCAT
>CACPLT010000014.1 GCA_902634845.1 uncultured Pelagibacteraceae bacterium | reverse complement strand
ATTCTTTTTAAATAAAGAAACGCCATTTTTAATTTTATGCTTGTAAGACTCCTTGAAGGTATTCAGTTGCCAACCTTTCATTCTAGAAACAATATCTTCTAAGTTTTTTGATTTCCATTCATTGTTTGTTTTCTCATCTTTCCACAAAAATTTTTCTTCATCTGTTCTTGCACAACCATAGCAATATCCTGTTACTGGATCAGTTTTACATATACTAATACATGGAGAAATTATTTTTTCATTCATTAAGGAATTAAAATTGCTGGACCTAATAATTTTCGGGCCTCCAAATCAGCATGTGCTTGTTTAGCCTCTGCTAATCTATATTTTTTTGATATCTTAATTTTTATTTTCCCAAATTTTATCTTTTCAAATATTGCGTCCGCACCTTCCTGAAGCTCTTTTCTGTTTGTAAAATATTGTGCAATCGAGGGCCTTGTTAAATATAAACCTTTTGGCTGAATATCTTTTGGTACATTTACAGGATCTAATGGACCTGACGCATTACCGAAACTTATCATCATACCTCTGGTTTTAAGACAGTTTAGAGATCCATAAAATGTTTTTTTACCTACACCATCAAATACTGCAGGCACACCTTCATTATTTGTAATTTTTAAAACTTCTTTTGCAAAATCATCTTTTGTATAATTTATAACGTGTGAGTAACCATTTTCCTCTGCAACTTTTATCTTATCATCTGATCCTACTGTTCCAATTACTTTTGCTCCAATGCTATTAGCCCACTGAGCAAATATTTGGCCTACACCGCCAGCTGCTGCATGAAATAAAACTAATTCACCAGCTTTCAACTTATAGGTTTTTGTTAATAAGTAGTTTGTTGTTAAACCTTTTGTTATTAAAGTAGCAGCAATTTCATGAGAAATACCATCTGGAACCTTTATAGCAATTTTTGCTGGAATTATTCTTTGTTGAGCGTAGGCTCCAAGCGGAATAGATGCATATGCAATGTTATCGCCTTTGTTAAATTCAGTTACATTACTTCCAACTTCATCAATTTTTCCTGCAGCTTCTAAACCAATACCACTTGGTAGTTTTACAGGATACAAACCCGATCTATGATAAGTGTCAATGTAGTTTAAGCCGATGGCATGATTAGTCACTTTAATTTCATCTGGGCCAGGAGTACTAACACTAACATCTTGTAGTTCTAAAACTTCAGGGCCACCGTTCTTTGTAATAATTATTGATTTAGGCATGTAAAGAGGAACGTACTTGAACTTTTAATATTTAGCAAATGTTCCGTTATTATAATCTTGTATAGCCTCAAGTATTTCTGCTTTTGTATTCATTACAAAAGGTCCACCTCTAGCAATTGGTTCTCCGATTGGCTTACCAGCGATAAATAAAAATTCAGATTTTCTAGTTGCTTTAGCAGTAAGTTTATCACCTCTCTCAAGTAAAATAAGATTAGAGTCAGTAGTTTTTTCATGTTTCTTATCACCTATTTTTAACTCGCCTTTAAGCAAATATATAAAACTGTTGTGTCCAACTGGGGCCTCACAGCTAAACTCTTTATCCTCATTTAAAACCACATGAAAATAAATAGGTTCAACATTATGATTTTTCTCTGGTCCTTCGGCATTTTCATATTTTCCAGCAATTACTTTTACAATTTTGTCATTGTCTTTGTGAGTTCCAAGCTCATTACTTTTGATATAAAGATATTCAGGTTTGTTTTTTTTAAGCTTTGCTGGCATGTTAATCCATAACTGAAAACCTAGTAACTTACCTTCTTTCATAGCAGGCATTTCTGAATGTATTATTCCTCTACCAGTTTTCATCCATTGTACATCGCCAGATTCCATTATTCCTTTAGCACCAGTGCTGTCCTGATGTTCAAATTCACCATTTAACATGTATGTTACAGTTTCAATTCCTCTGTGTGGGTGAGGGGGAAATCCAGCTACATAATCATCTTTATTTTCTGAACCAAATTCATCTAACATTAGAAATGGATCTATATAATCAGCTTCTGGAGTACCAATGCTTCTTTTTAATTTAACGCCAGCTCCATCTGAAGCATTTAAAGCTTTAATTATTTTTTTAACTTCAATTTTAGACACATGACAAATATAACTGAACTTTATACAATATCAAGTAGCTGCGTTAAGTTGCCAATTTCATTTTTAGGAAGATAATCAAGATTATCAAAGTGTGATTTATTTCTATTAACCCAAATAGAATTATATCCATAATTTCCACCTCCTGATACATCCCAGGTATTAGCGCTTAAAAAAACTATTTCATTTGGTTTAATATTATACTTTTTAATTGGAAGATCATAAACTTTAGAATCAGGTTTATATATCTGAACCTCTTCTATCGAAAAAAGATCATCAAATAAATTATTTAAATCATTGTTTTTTACAAGATCATTAAGAAGTTCTGGAGTTCCATTTGAAAGAATTGCCAATTTAAATTTTCTTTCTTTAAGATTTTTTAAAACTTTTTTTACCTCAGGATATGGTGATAAAATTTTATAAAGATTTAATAATTCATTTTTCAAATTATTATCAACATTAAAAACTTTCATTGACTTATCCAAACTATCTTCCGTTATTTGCCAAAAATCTTTATGTTTCTTCATTAAACTTCTTAACCAGGTATATTCAAGTTGAGTAGTTCTCCAAAAATTTGCAAAACTTTCCCATTTGTTACCTAATTTGTTCTTACATTTTTCGGCTGCAGAATTGACATCGAATAGGGTGCCGTATGCATCAAATACAATCGCTTTTGGTTTCATAAATTACTTTATATTATGAGATCCATCACACAACGGTTGATCTTTTGTTTGTTTACAAGTGCAGAAAAAAACTTTTTTTGATTGCTCAGCTTTGTACACCAAAGGTGAAAATTCTGTTCCTTTATGAGATCCATTACAAAATGGTTGCTTAGAACTTTTTCCGCATGTGCACCAGTAGTATGATTTTCCTTCAACTACGTCTATCCCTATTGGAGCATCTCCAGCTCTGAAAGGTATAGTCATAAAATTCCCTCTTTAATTAATTAATTTAATTTTGTTTTTAGTATATAAATTATTTATGAATATTAGATTATATCACCCCAATAGTATAGTTGAAAACACCACAATTTTACTGTCAAAAGAACACACTCATTATCTAACTAATGTAATGAGATTAAAGCGAGGATCTTTTGTAAATTTTTTTAATAAGGAGGGGGAGTGGAAAAGTGAAATTGTTTTTTTAGAAAAAGATAGAGTAGAAGTTAGATTCTTAAATAAAGTAAAAGAGTCACAAAAAAAAAATAAGATTGAACTTGCTGTCTGTTTAGTAAAAAAAAATCCAATGGAAATAATTTTTCAAAAAGCAACAGAACTTGGTGTAAGCAAGATAATTCCGATAGTTTCAGAAAGAACAGAAGTTAAAGAATTAAATCATGATAGGGCAAAAAAAATATCTATAGAAGCTACGGAGCAATCTAGTCAAATGCTCCCACCAGAAATTTTAGAAGTTACAAAATTAAAAGATTTTTTAGAAAATTTAAATCAAAATACCAAGCTTTTATTTGCTGATGTTAATTCAAAAAACAAGTTAAGAAGTGACGATCTTAAGGGTTTTGAGTCTTTATGCATTTTGATTGGCCCTGAGGGAGATTTTTCTCCATCTGAAAGACAGGCAATTTTATCGGTTTCTAAAGTTGCACCTTTTACAATGTCAAATAATATACTTAGAACAGACACCGCAGTTATTGGCGCTATTTCTCTTGTTAATTTTATCAATAATTTACCTTAATTGTCGCATTTATTGAATTTGTTAAAGTATTAAAAAGTTGTATAAAAAATAAATGCATAAAATTTTACTTATAATAACTCTTATAATCTACCCAACTAATCTCTTTGCTGAGCAGCCAAAAGATTGGCAGCTTGGATTTCAAAAAGCTGCGTCAGGTCATATGGAAGATTTAGTTTGGTTTCATGATTATATGTTATTACCAATAATTACTGCAATAACAGTTTTTGTTTTATTTTTAGTTATTTACGCTTGTATACGATATAGAGCAGCAAGAAATCCTGTTGCATCTCAAACTAGTCATAATACGTTTATTGAAATTATATGGACATTAGTTCCGTGTTTAATTTTAATTGTAATGGCAGTACCATCTTTTAAACTCTTGTATGAGCAAGATGAAATTCCTCCAGCTGATGTAACAATTAAAGCTGTAGGTTATCAGTGGTACTGGGGATATGAATATCCTGACGAAAATATAATTTTTGATTCCTATATGATTGAGGAAAAAGACTTAAAACCTGGACAGCCTAGACTTCTAAGTGTAGATAATGAAATAGTTGTTCCGGTAAATAAAGTAGTACAAGTTTTAATTACTGCTAATGATGTGCTGCATGCTTGGGCATTACCTTCTTTTGGTGTTAAAAGGGATGCAGTGCCTGGAAGAATAAACGAAACTTGGTTTAAAGCAGATAGAACAGGTACTTTTTATGGTCAATGTTCTGAATTGTGTGGAATTAAACATGCTTTCATGCCAATTACTGTTAATGTGGTTTCTCAAGAGGAATATGATAAATGGTTGGAAGAAGCAAAGCAAAAATTTGCTAAAGAAGAACTTGGTTCAAGTAATAAAAAAGTAGTAAAAAGAATTTTAGAGGGAGAAGTTAAATAATGTCATCTATTACAGCAGACTCACACAGTCATACACCAACAGGTTGGAAAAGGTGGGCGTACTCCACTAATCATAAAGATATTGGTACAATGTATTTAATTTTTGCAATTGTAGCAGGTTTAATTGGTTCTGCTTTTTCTGTTTTAATGAGAATGGAGTTGATGTATCCGGGGGATGGTATCCTTGGAGGAAATCATCATCTTTACAATGTTTTAGTAACTGGACACGGATTAATCATGATTTTTTTCATGGTCATGCCCGCAATGATAGGTGGATTTGGTAATTGGTTCGTCCCCATTATGATAGGTGCACCTGATATGGCATTTCCTAGAATGAACAATATTTCATTTTGGTTGTTACCTGTAGCATTAATATTATTACTCGCTTCAATCTTTGTTGATGGACCCCCTGGTCAAACTGGAGTGGGAGGTGGTTGGACTATTTATCCTCCTTTATCTTCTAAGACGGGTCAGCCTGGTCCAGCAATGGATTTAGCAATATTAAGTTTACATATTGCAGGCGCATCCTCAATTTTAGGAGCAATTAACTTTATTACTACAATTTTAAATATGAGAACCCCTGGGATGACATTGCACAAGATGCCTTTGTTTGCTTGGTCGATTTTAGTTACAGCATTCCTTCTTCTTTTATCTCTTCCAGTTTTAGCAGGAGCTATTACGATGTTGCTAACTGATAGAAACTTTGGAACTGCATTTTTTGAAGCGCAGACCGGAGGTGACCCAGTTTTATTTCAACACTTATTTTGGTTTTTTGGCCACCCTGAAGTATATATTTTAATTCTACCAGGTTTTGGAATGATAAGTCACATTGTTTCGACATTTTCAAAGAAACCAGTTTTTGGATACTTAGGTATGGCATATGCAATGGTGGCGATTGGGGTTGTCGGTTTCGTAGTTTGGGCACATCATATGTACACTGTTGGTTTAGACACTGATACAAAAGCATACTTCTTAGCAGCTACAATGATAATAGCTGTGCCAACTGGGATAAAAGTATTTTCTTGGGTAGCAACAATGTGGGGTGGTTCTATAAGCTTTAAAACTCCGATGCTTTGGGCAATTGGATTTATAGTTTTATTTACGCTTGGTGGCGTAACAGGAGTAGTTTTAGCTAATGCTGGTGTCGATACAGCTCTTCACGATACATACTATGTAGTTGCACACTTTCATTACGTATTGTCCTTAGGTGCAGTTTTTGCAATATTTGCTGGATTTTATTATTGGTTTAGCAAAATGTCAGGATATGAATATTCTGAATTTTTAGGAAAGCTACATTTTTGGTTAACATTTATTGGGGTAAATTTAATATTTTTTCCTCAACATTTTTTAGGACTTGCTGGAATGCCAAGACGATACGCAGATTACCCTGACGCATTTGCAGGATGGAATTACGTTTCATCAATTGGTTCATACATATCTTTAATTGGAGTTGGGGTCTTTTTGTTAAACTTACTTTATTCTTTTATTAAAAAAAGAGCTGCAGCTCAAAATCCTTGGGGAGAGGGCGCTACAACTCTAGAGTGGACTGTAACTTCACCACCTCCTTTTCACACTTTTGAGGAACTACCAAAGGTAAAATAAATTGATACAAGCAAGCATCAGAGCAAAAAATATTAAGCAATCTAGCTTTTACATTGACTCATTTTTCAATTTAATGAAACCAAGAGTTATGTCGCTGGTTCTTTTCACCTGTATGGTTGGACTTATCATTGCACCAAACAATGTAAGTTATTTAAATTCTGTTTTATCTTTAATAGCAGTTGCATTGGGCGCTGGTGCAGCTGGAACTTTAAATATGTGGTACGAGTCTGATTTAGATGCTTTAATGACTAGAACTTGTTTAAGACCTATACCGACAGGCCAAGTAACAAAAAACCAAGCATTATTTTTTGGAGTTTTACTATCAATTGGCTCTGTATCATTACTATACTTTTCATCTAATTTAATGTCTGCATCTTTACTATTATTAACTATATGCTTTTATTTTTTTATTTACACAGTTTGGTTAAAAAAAAGAACACCACAAAATATTGTTATAGGTGGTGCAGCTGGTGCTCTCCCTCCGGTAATAGGATGGACTATAGCGACTGGCTCATTATCTATAGAACCTTTAATTCTATTTTTAATAATTTTTTTATGGACCCCATCCCATTTTTGGGCATTAAGTATTTATAAGTCTGACGATTACAAAAAAGCTAAGATACCAATGCTCCCTATAATTTACGGTATCGAAAAGACGAAAAAAAATATATTTATTTACTCTCTTTTAATGTTACCAATAATATCTGCCCCGTATTTTATAAGTTTCCTCTCCAAAATTTATTTTTACCCAGCATTAGCTTTAACGATTTACTATATCTATTTATGTGGAACTCTTTTAAAAATTAAAAAAAGTAAAGAAGTAAATACTTTAGCCAGAAAAATATTTTTGTACTCTATTTTTTACTTGTTTATAATTTTCTTATTAATTTTATCAGACCATTTTTTTATGAGGCTTTATGGATAGAAAAAAGAAAAATATAATTACTGCTCTTTTATTAGTTGCATTTATGCTGTTTTTATTTTTTTTAACTTTTTATAATATTGGAATATATAATAGAGAAATTTAAATGAACAAAAAAACCCTTACACCTATTGTACTTGCTGGTATTTTCTTTTTAATGTTAGGTCTGTCTTTTGCAGCAGTTCCACTTTACGATTTGTTTTGTAGGGTAACTGGATTTGGAGGCACAACACAAAACGCTGAAAATAAAGAAATCCCTAAAATTGTAATCAACCAAGATTACAAAATACGTTTTGACACAAATTCTAATGGGGCCTTGGATTGGAAATTTTACCCAGAGAAAAATACTATAAAATTAAAACCAGGGGAAGTTCACACGGTAAAATTTTTTGTTGAAAATGAATCTAATGTACCAACATCTGGCTCAGCAACATTTAATGTTTCACCGTCTCCATTTGGAATTTATTTAAATAAGATTGGCTGTTTTTGCTTTGAAAAACAGACACTTAAAGCAGGACAAAAAAGAAATTTTGTGCTCACATTTTTCTTGGATCCAAAAGTTGTAGATGATAATAAAACTAATAATATTTCTGATGTCACTCTATCTTTTACTTTCTTTTCATCAGATTTTTATAAGAAGGATAGCGCATAATGTCATCAGGTGAAAAAAAACATGATTATCATTTAGTCGATCCAAGTCCCTGGCCGATCTTTACTTCATTTGCTTGCTTAGTTTTAGCCTTAGGAGCAGTTTATTATTTTCATACAAAAGCTTTATGGTTGATGTTAATCGGAACTGCATTATTAATTTATGGTTCATTCATGTGGTTTAGAGATGTTGTTGATGAAGCTGAAAGGCAAGGTCATCACACAATGGTTGTCCAAATTACCCATAGATACGGTATGACTTTATTTATCGCTTCTGAAGTAATGTTTTTTGTTGCATGGTTTTGGGCGTTTTTTAATGCGAGCTTATTTCCAACTGAGGCTATAGGAAAAATTTGGCCTCCAGCAGATATTAAAACATTTGATCCTTGGGATATACCTTTAATAAATACTTTAATTTTATTGTTATCAGGGACTACAGTTACTTGGGCGCATCATGCAATGATTGAAAATGATAGAAAAGGTCTTGTTAATGGTTTGATAGCGACTGTTTTTTTAGGTTTTATATTTTCATGCTTCCAGGCTTATGAATATCACCACGCTACCTTTACAATAGATGGAAATATTTATGGTTCAACTTTCTATATGGCAACAGGTTTTCATGGTTTTCACGTTATCATCGGAACAATTTTTTTAGCAGTTTGTTTGTATAGGTCAATTAAAGGTCATTTTAAACCAGATCATCATTTTGGATTTGAAGCTGCAGCATGGTATTGGCATTTTGTCGATGTTGTTTGGTTGTTTTTATTTGCTGCTATATATATTTGGGGAAGTTAAGAATAGTTGAAAAAAATTTCTTTTAGTATTTTTGTTTTTTTTTCTATAGTCCTCTTCTGTTCTCTTGGCACTTGGCAAGTTTACAGACTTCAGTGGAAATTAAACTTAATTAACGAGATTAATGATGGTCTCAACTCTGAGCCAACTTTTTATTCAAAAAATAATATTAAAAATTATCAAAAAGTAAAATTTAATGGAATATTTGACTTTAAAAAACAAATATATCTTTATAGCTTAAACAAAAATGGCGTTCCTGGTTATGAGGTAGTGACACCTATAAAAATAAAATCTAATGAAATCTTACTTGTCAATAGAGGCTGGATTAAAAAGGATCTAAAGATTAATAGAAACATTAATAAAATTAAAACTAACTCATTTGAAGGAATAGTAAAAAAAATTACTAAACCTAATCTTTTTAAACCTGAAAACAATATTGAAGATAATGAGTGGTACTCACTTAAAATACATGATTTAGAAAATTTCACAGGCTATAAACTCAATAACTTTACTCTTGTTTTGCAAAACAATGACAATCCATTAATAGAGACTAAAACTGTAAGCCCCGACTTGCCTAATAATCACCTAAAATATGCTTTAACTTGGTATTCAGTTGCACTATCAATATTATTTTATTTTTTATATTTTAAAAAAAAACAATGAATTACATAAGCACAAGAAATAAATCGTTAAATTTGAATTTTGGCAATATTTTTTTAAGAGGTTTAGCTCCTGACGGAGGCCTTTTTTTACCAAAAGAAATAAAGAAATTTAGCGAAGATGAATTAAAAGAACTAAGTACACTAAATTATATAGATTTAGGTGTTGAGATTATATCTAAATTTTGTTTGCCGGTTTTAGAAAAAAATAAGATAAAAAAATTGCTCGATAAAGCTTATTCAGATTTTAATACTCAGAATGTTGTTGAAATTAAAAATATTGATAATGTAAGTTTACTCGAGCTCTATCATGGTCCTACTTTAGCTTTCAAAGATATAGCAATGCAAGTAATAGGTTTAATGTATGAGGCACTAGATTTAAATAAAAAAAAAATTAACATTGTAGTAGCAACTTCAGGAGACACAGGTTCTGCGGCCATTGCTGCACTTAAAGAAAAAGAAAATATAAATCTTTTTGTATTGCATCCTCACGAAAAGATTTCAAATATTCAAAGGAAAATTATGACAACATGCGATTCTAATAATATTTTTAATATTGCGGTCAAAGGAAATTTTGATGACTGTCAAAGAATGGTAAAACAAATGTTTAATGACGAAGAATTTAGAGAAAAAATTAATATGTCTGGTGTAAACTCAATAAATTGGGCAAGAATTATTTGTCAAATTGTTTATTATTTTTATGCTTATTTTAAATTTTCTAAAAAAGTAAATTTTTCTGTCCCAACTGGAAACTTTGGAGATATATATGCGGGTTACGTCGCAAAGAAAATGGGTTTGCCTATAGACAAATTAATAGTTGCTACAAATGAAAATGATATACTATGTAGAGTTATCAACTCAGGAGAATATAGGCCTTCTGAAACAAAACCTTCTCTTTCCCCAAGCATGGATATCCAAGTCGCAAGTAATTTTGAGAGATTATTATTCGATATTTCAAATAGGGATGACCAAAAAGTCATTAAATCCATGGATAACTTGACAAAAAAAGGTTTCTTTAAACTTGATAACGAAGAATTAAAAAAATTAAGAGAGAACTTTGCCGCTGTGAGAATTAACGATTCTGAAACCTTAAGGATAATTAAAGATTTTTTTATTAATTATGGATTTATTCTAGATCCACATACTGCAACAGCAGTAGGAGCATCTTATAAAGCTAAAAATAAATCAAAAACTATAGTATTGGGAACTGCTCATCCCTTTAAATTTCTAGAAACAATAAAATTAGCTATTGGAAAAAATATAGAACCACCAAAACAATTTTTGAACTTATCAAAAAAAGTTGAAAAATTTGAAATAATTGATAACAAATTGAAAGATATAAGAAACTATATTTTAGAAAAAGCAAAATGAATATAAAAATTGGAGATAAGCTACCTAGCTCAGAATTATTTTTTTTAGATCAAAACAACGAAGTGAAAAAAATTGATATTCTTGAAATATGCAAAAATAACAGAACAATAATTCTCGGTATGCCAGGAGCTTTCACTAAAACATGTTCAGCACTTCACTTACCAGGATTTATTAAAAATTATGATTTAGCACTAAAAAAAGGAATTTCAAAAATAATTTGTGTTGCTGTTAATGACCCTAATGTAATGAAAGCCTGGGGAGAAAATCAAAATGTTGGTAATAAAATTTTAATGTTGGGAGACCCATTTTTACAATTTACAAAGTCATTAGGTGCTGAGGTAGATAAGTCAGCAAAAGGACTAGGAACAAGATCTAACAGATATACAATGCTTGTAGAAAGCGGTACCATAAAAAAATTAGAGGTAGAAAAAGAGACAGCAGTTTGTGTACTATCCGCTGCGGAGAGTTTTTTAAATTCTATTTAGTTTTTAAAACCGCTAACTCGTCCACTAAGTTGTTCATTCTATTTCCTGAGTGCGCTTTTACCCATTTCCAGATTACTTTATGTCTTTGGCATGAACTATCTAACTTAATCCAAAGATCTTTATTTTTAACTGGCTTCTTACTTGCGCTTTTCCAGTTGTTTAATTTCCATTTTTTTATCCAATCAGTAATTCCATCTTTTACATACTTAGAGTCAGTGTAAATTGTTATCTCTGATTTTTTTCTAACTTTTTTTAAAGCCATTATAGGAGCCATTAACTCCATTCTGTTATTTGTTGTCTTGTTTTCACTTCCTGAAATATTAGACTGGCGATCTCCATCTAAAATAATTGCTGCCCAACCTCCTTTTCCTGGATTTCCCGAACACGCCCCATCAGTGTAAATTTTTAATTTCATTAAAAAAAATAATCCTCGTAATTTTTTGAATTTTTATGAAATTCTAATCTTTTTAAATACTCAATTGGATCTTTAATTTTAACGATTGCACCTTCAATTGTATTTAGAGCATCAAACACCCTAGTAAGCAAAAACCTTAAAGCCGCCCCTTGAGACAAAACTTTAATACTTTTTTTTTCTTCTTCTGTTAGCTTTCTAATTGATGAATAACCATCAATAAAATTTTTAGCTTTTGTAACGTTAAAGCTTAAATTCTGTTTTGAACCATCAAAACAGAGTGCATTAAAACAAATAGCTATTTCAAAAGCAAAAAAATCTTCACAAGAAAAATAAAAATCAATCATACCACTAAATTTATCTTTAAGAAAAAATATATTATCATGAAATAGGTCAGCATGAATTATTCCACGAGGTAAGTTTTTTGGCCAATTATTTTGAACATCTTCAAGATTTTCTTCTATTAACTTTGGAAGATCTCTATGTATTTCTGAACATTTGTTTTTTACAGAATGAAATAAACCTTTCCATGATTCTACCGAGAGATCATTTTTTCTTTTTAGCTTAAAGTCTTTTGTAATTTGATGCATCTTTGCAACTTCAATTCCAATTGATTTACAATTATTCGGTGATAAGTTTTGTTTTGCTTTTCCTTCAAGAAAAGAGACTATCATTAACTTTTTACCCCTATAATCATTAATTGTTTTATTTTGTTTATTTATAATTGGGGTTGGGCACTTAAAACCAGCTCTGTTTAATAAAGACATTAAATCAGAAAAAAAAGGTAAATCCTCAGATTTTACTCTTTTTTCATAAACAGTAAGAATGAATTTCTTTTTGTTTACCGATAAAAAATAATTAGTATTTTCTATACCTTCTTCGATACCACTAAAATTATTTAAATTACCCAAGTCGTAATTAGACAAGATTTCTTCAATTTCTTTTTGGTTAAACTTTGTGTAAACAGCCATTAATTAAGCTCTTTTGGTAATTTAAAAACTACTTTTTCCTCAGCTACTACAACCTCTTCTATAGAAATGTTTCTATTTTTTTTAATATTATTTATTAAATTTTGAACTAATTTTTCTGGAGCTGAAGCACCAGATGAAATTCCAATAGTCTTAGAATTATCAATTTCACCAAAAGGTATTTGTTTTTCTGAGTGCATTAATTGAGAATTTTTACATCCAGCTTTTTTCGCGACCTCAACTAGTCTGACAGAATTAGATGAATTCCTACTTCCAACCACAAAAAAAATATCACATTTTGAAGCTATTTTTTTCACAGCAGATTGTCTATTTGTTGTTGCATAACAAATATCTTCTTTGATTGGACCTTTTATTTTTGGAAATTTCTTTTTAAGACAATCAATTATTTCTGCAGTATCATCAACTGATAATGTTGTTTGAGTTATATACGCTAAAGGTTTATTAAAATTTTCTTTTTTAAGAGCTTTGACGTCATCTTTAGTTTCAATTAATTTTATAGATCCCTTTGGGAGTTGACCCATTGTTCCTATTACTTCAGGATGATTTTTGTGTCCGACAAGCAATATCTCAAAACCATTTTTATTTAATTGTTCAGACTCTCTATGAACTTTAGAAACAAGCGGACAAGTAGCGTCAACATAAGATAAATTTTTTAATTTTGCCTCCTGAGGAACAGATTTAGGAACACCATGTGCTGAAAAGATTACAGGTCTATCTCCATCTTTAACATCAGACAATTCGTCAATAAAAATCGCACCTTTTTCTTTTAGCTCTTCAACGACTTGTTTATTATGAACAATTTCGTGCCTCACATAAACTGGAGGACCAAATTTTTTAATTGATTTTTCAACTATTTCAATAGCTCTTTTTACACCAGCGCAGAATCCTCTTGGAGAGGCTAAATAAATTTTAAGTTCTTTTTTCATATTTTTCTAAAAGATATTCAAGCAATATATGCGGAAAAGTCAAAGACGCCAAACCAATAAAAATAACCTTATATATAGCTTCATCGATCTTATATAAATTATTCAAAAAATAAATGCTTATTAAAAAAATTAATCCAGTAACCACGGTTAATGGAAGAGCTTTTATTATAAATTTTTTCAGTCCATTCTTAAATGACCTATCCATTTCATTAATTAGACTGAAGGAGTGTCTAATTGAATGAAGAAAACAAAAGTAAATGGTGAAAGCTAAAATTGGAGTTAAAAAAAGATTTAATATAATTACAGAAAAATAGTCTAATATCATTATACTTCTAAGATTAATAGATTTACCAATAGATAAGTAAATACTTGAAATAAAACTTAATGATAAGAAAATTATTAATGAAGTATCGTTAAAAAATGAATTTTCAAAAACATAAAAATTCAAAATTGCAAATATTTCATTAGTACCCTCTCTGTGAAAAAATAACGGGGCGATAATAACTGAAGAACCTTTAAAAAAAAATAATATTTCATTTAATAAAAAATTTTTTCTAATTTTAAAAACTGTATCCTCTTTACCAAAGTGAAATGAAGCAACAATTAAAAAAATTATTAAAACTATGTTAGGTAAAATCAACCAAGTAAAAATTATTATCAAAGATATGAATATGTAACTCAAGTAGAATAAAACATTTAACTTAAAACCTAATAGTTGAAAAAGTTTTTCACCTTTTTTATTATCTAAAGCACCATGTGAAATACCAACTATTAAAATTAAAAATAAGCATAATATTATTAATACATTATTCAACTGTTGGTAAAATGGACTTACAAGAATACAAAAGTTAAAGAATATAATTGAATGTTTTAAATTTAGCGAGTTCATCTATTAAATAAAGCTTTTAAAAATATTATTTTTGGCATTTTACTAATTATTTTTAAATCTTCAAAAATATTACTTTTATTAGATAAAAATTTTATAATAGTATTAGCTGAATTTTGAAACAATTTTGAAAAAATTAATGGCATTTTCTCAGGATTTTTTTTAAGAACGTTTAAAAAAACTTTATCAAGAAATTCATATTTTTTTCCAAGTTTATATTCTTTTTTACTTTCAATTTTTTCTAAGTTTTTTCTTATATATCTGCTATGTTCTTGAATATTAAGAAAAGTGTAACCAGTGCTTAACCTTGTCATACTTCCAGCTGATCCGATGTTTATTGATTTTTTATTTTTTTTGATCAAAGGATGAAATAAAGGTATAGCACCTTTCTCTGTAAAATTTATTTTATAATTTTTAATACCTAAATTGTTTTCAATATAATTTTCAAGTTGTAAATCGTAATCCATTAAACTTCGATCTTCCAATGTAGAAAGCCATGTTGTTTCAACTAATGCTCTATTTTTACTGAAGGGAAGAGTGTAAAAAAAATGTACATCATTTCTTTGGTCACAATTAAAATCCATTAAATTCAAAATTTCATCATCAAAAATATTTTTTGGCGTCTCTATTTCAACACCCTGAAAGTGTTGCCACAATTCTGATTTATCTGGTTTACTATCAAAAATGCTATTAAATATAATCGAATTAGCCAAATCAATTTCATTCAAGTTTTTGTAAAAACTAATATTTGAGTTGGCCGAGAGCTTTGAATTAATTTTTTTATAAAATTTTCCGCTATCTATACTCTGATAAGGAAATTTAATCGATTTAAGTTCATGAGTATTTTCAGAAGTATTTACAGTAAAAGAATTCCAACTTTTTATTACACAGTCTTCAAAATTATGATCAAACACTTTCCAAAAAGACCACGTTTTATCTCTTGCATATTGATTGCGATTTTCAATTATGGCTAAAGACTTTTTTTTTAGTTTGTTGTTGATTTCCAGTTCGTATGCCAAAGATAGCCCTGCGCACCCACCACCAATTATAACGTAATCAAATTCTTTCATTAAGATTAATCTCTTCCTCTAAAATTTTGTGATTTATACTATTATCGTGATTAATTTCTTTTACAAATAATAATTTTATAAAGTCAAAAATTGATAACACTGTTTCTATTGTTTTGCCAAAAACTGGAACATAAATTTTTCCAGCTTTGTTATAATTTTCCGTATTTTCTTGTTTTAGAATATAATAACCAATTTTCCTATAAACCCTTCTTGCTACCAAAACTGAAAATCTAGATTTCATAGGTATACCACTAATTGAATTAAAAGATTTTTGGTAAAATATTTCAGACTCCTTTATTGTTTCCTTAATTGAAGAAAAATCAGGCTTTATGTATTGACGTTCACGTTTTTTATCTTCATTTACATCTCTAGCAATATTAGTAAGTTGCATAGCAATACCTAGATCAATTGCCCCTTTAAACGCTTCCCTGTTATTAACTTTCAATATTTTAGACATCATCAAGCCGACTGTACCCGCGACCCTGTATGAATAAACTAATAAATCTTTTTTTGAGTTAATTCGAACTTTTTCTTGCAAGTCCGTTTCTACACCATCAAATAAATCGATCACTACTTTTCTTGAAATATTTTCGCTTTTAATTAAGGACCAGATATCTTTAATAATTTGATTGTTAAAATTTTTGTTCATAAAATCCTCTTTAAATTTTAAAAATCTTATTCTTTTAAGATCTAATGTTTTTTCATCGTCTACTAAATCATCTAAAGTTCTACAAAAATTATATAAAGAGGAACATTTTTGAAATAATTTCTTAGATAAAAAAAAACTTGCCCAGTAAAAAGATTTTGCGTGTTTTTCTAATAAGTTATTCATTTAAACAATCTGTCCAATACTTTAGCAGATGAAAGCACTCCAGGCATACCGGCTCCCGGGTGTGTACCAGCACCAACAAAATATAAATTTTTATATATTTCTGATTGATTATGAAATCTGAAGTAAGCTGACTGAGAAAATTTTGGTTGAATTGAAAATCCTGATCCATGAAGTGTCGCTAAATCTTTTTCAAAATAGTCAGGAGTTAAATAAAAATCGCTTATTACGTTTTCTTTAATCCCGGGTAAAACTGATTTATCCATTTTTTCTAAAATTAAATTCTTAAATTTTTCCCCCTCATTTGACCAATTTATTTTAGATAAATTATTTGGCACAGGAACAAGAACGTAGAAGGCGTCCTGACCATTTGGAGCCATCTCAGGGTCGGTAGCAGATGGTCTATGTAAATAATAACTTATATCCTCAGACAAAATTTTTCTTTCAAAAATTTTATTCAAATGGCTTTCATATGAACTTCCAAAAAAAATAGTGTGGTGTGCTACATCCTTGTATTGTTTTT
>CACPLT010000013.1 GCA_902634845.1 uncultured Pelagibacteraceae bacterium | reverse complement strand
GAGTCTGCGATAAATACAAATTTAAAAGAGGACATTTATTTAACTATGAGTAATATCGATGGGTCAGATTTTTATAATATTAAATTTCAAGTTAAACCATTTATGCTATGGATCTGGTTCGCTGCATTCCTTACAGCCAGCGGAGGATTGGTCAGAGTCTTTTTCAAAAAATGAAATTAAGTTTTTTAAAAATAATTTCTTTTTTTTTAATAATTTTTACCATCGTTGTTTTTTTTATAGCTTTGAATGTGGATAAAAGATACAGCACTGAAAATATAATAGGAAAAAAAATTGATAGTTTTAAAATTAAACTTCTTTCAAACGACAAAATTTTTGAGAATAAAGATTTATCAAATGATAAGTATCATTTAATTAATGTATGGGCTTCTTGGTGTTTGCCATGCAAAAAAGAACATCCTATTTTAATGAAATTAAGTAAAAAGGATAATTTAAATTTAATTGGTATTAATTTTAAAGACCAAAAAAAAAATGCAAATAATTTTTTGAAAGATTTAGGAAATCCTTATAACATTATTTTAAGTGACACAGACGGTACTAGTTCCATTTCTTTTGGTGTTTTTGGAGTGCCAGAAACAATTATAATTAATGAGAAGCAAATTGTTATTAAAAAGTTTATTGGCCCTTTAAGTACTAATGATTATAAGAACATATTAAATGTCATAAATGAAAACTAAAATTTTAACAATTATTTTACTAATTTTTAGCTCAAAGCTTAGTGCTAATGAGAATATTGGGTTAGACACTAAAATTTTTAAAAATCTTAGATGTTTAGTTTGCCAAGGACAAACTATCGCAGAGTCCAATTCTGATTTTGCACAAACAATTAAAATAGTGGTTAGAGATAAAATTAGTCAGGGAAGCAATGAAAAAGAAATCTATGAATTTTTATCAGAAAAATATGGAGAATGGATTGTTTATAAACCTAAATTTAATTACCTAAATTCATTTTTATGGATTTCACCTTATATTGTTTTAATTCTTGGCGGATATTTGATTTTCAAATATTTTAGGAAGAGAAGACAGTAATTTAGTCTAACTGACTATACATTTTTGATTTAACGTAGTAACTTATTCTTATGAAAATAAAAATTTTTGCATGTATTTTTTTACTACTTGTTTTTAAGCAATCAATTGCTTTAAGCGAAAACTTAGATATTTCAGTTTACACAGGTACATTTGACGTAATCGACAAAGAGGGAGATGATCAAACTTCAATGATAGGTGTTGAACACAGAAATACAGATTTATTTAGAAATACTTTTTTAGGTAAGCTCGCTCCTGTCACTGGCGCATTTGTAACTGGCAAAGACTCGCTATATTTTTACACTGGTGTAGAAGGGCAGTATAGTGTTGGTCCAATGAATATTTCTCCTAGCTTCACACCTGGCTATTATGAAAAAGGGAGTGGAAAAGATCTTGGAAGTGCTTTGGAGTTCAAAAGTGAAATTAAAGTCGGCTTTGATATTTTAAAAGATTCAAAACTAGGTTACAGTTATAGTCACATATCAAATAATGATTGGGGAAATAAAAATCCTGGAACAGACAATCAACAAATAATATTTTCATCGAAATTTTAAATGTCTTTAAAAAATTGCCATAATTTTAGTGACTTTCGTAAATTAGCAAAAAGAAAATTGCCTAGTCCTATATTTCATTACATAGACGGAGCAGCAGACGATGAAGTTACTTATGCCCGAAATACTAGTGCTTTTGACGATGTAGATTTAGTACCGAATGTTTTGAGAGGTGTGGAAAATGTTGATCTATCAACTACAATCTTTGGAAAAAAACTAGACTTACCATTTTATCTTGCGCCAACTGCATTACAAAGACTTTTCCATTATGATGGTGAAAGAGCTGTAGGAAAAGCAGCACAAAAATTTAATACTATGTTTGGTGTTTCAGCCTTAGCAACAGTTAGCGTAGAGGAAATATCTTCTATGATTGACACCCCAAAGATGTTTCAGTTTTACTTTCATAAAGATAGAGGTTTAAATACTTCTTGCTTAGAAAGAGCTAAGGCCGCAAAATTTGATGTGATGGCTCTAACTGTTGATACAATAACAGGAGGAAATAGAGAAAGAGATTTGAGAACAGGTTTTACATCTCCTCCAAAATTAACTCTGGCAAGCTTATTTAGTTTTGCAACAAAACCAATGTGGGGCATAAATTATCTTACAAAAGGTAAGTTTGAACTACCACACATTCAAGATCACCTTCAAGCTGGAACTAGCACTAACACTTCAATAGGAAATTATTTTTCTACAATGTTAGATCAATCTATGAATTGGAAAGACGCTGAAAAACTTTGTGCTCAGTGGGGAGGGCATTTTGCGTTAAAAGGTGTCATGAGCGTCGAAGATGCTAAGAGAGCTGTAGACATTGGATGTACAGGAATTATGGTTTCAAATCATGGTGGAAGACAACTCGATGGATCAAGATCTCCTTTTGATCAATTAGCTGAAATTGTTGATGCTGTTGGAGATAAATTGGATGTTATTTGCGAAGGCGGAATTCATAGAGGAACCCACATGCTAAAAGCTTTATCACTAGGTGCTAAAGCATGTTCAGGAGGTAGACTTTATTTGTATGCTTTAGCTGCAGCAGGACAAGCTGGTGTTGAAAGAGCTCTAGGTCAGTACAAAGCAGAGTTAGAGAGAGATATGAAACTTATGGGTTGTACAAAAATAAGCGAACTAAGTAGAAAAAATTTAAGATTCAGAAGGTAATGAACCTTAAAAATTGCTACAATTTTGAAGATTTTAGAAAACTAGCAAAAAAAAATTTACCCGCTCCGATATTTCATTACATAGATGGCGGTTCTGATGACGAAGTTACATTGAAAAGAAATACTGAATCATTCTCAAAATGCGACTTAGTTCCAAACATTCTAGCAAGTGTTGGTGAGCCTGATTTATCTACAACAGTATTAGGCACAAAAATAGATATGCCTCTTTTTTTATCTCCAACGGCGATGCAAAGACTTTATCATCATGATGGTGACAAGGCATCAGCGAGAGCAGCTGAAAAATATGGCACTTTTTACAGCATGTCTACAATGGCCACTTCTTCCATAGAACAAATTGCAAATATTTCAGGTGGACCAAAAATGTTTCAATTATATATTCATAAAGATCAAGCTCTAACGGACAATTTAATTGATAGATGTAAAAGCTCTGGATTTAAATCGTTGTGTTTGACGGTAGACACTGTTGTTGCTGGCAACAGGGAAAGAGACCATCGATGGGGGTTTACGACTCCACCCAAACTTACCTTAAAAAGTTTAATGAGCTTTATCGCACATCCTAAATGGACGTTTAATTATTTAACTCATGAAAAATTTCAATTAGCAAATGTTTCTCATTTTACAAAAAAAGGTTCTTCAATTGCAAAAGGAGTGATGGAATACATAAATGAGCAATATGATCCTGCTATGAGCTGGAAGGATGCTGAATATTGTGTAAAAAGATGGAAAGGTCCTTTTGCTCTTAAGGGAGTGATGTCAGTTGAAGATGCTAAAAGAGCAATTGATATTGGTGCAAGTGCAATTATGTTGTCAAATCACGGAGGAAGGCAATTGGATGGCTCAAGATCACCATTTGATCAATTGAAAACCATAGTCGATGCGGTGGGAGGTAAGATAGAAATTATTGTTGATGGAGGAATAAGAAGAGGAACGCATGTTTTAAAGGCTTTATCGTTAGGAGCGACAGCCTGCAGCTTTGGAAAAGGATTTCTGTTTGCATTAAGCGCAGGAGGACAAAAAGGGGTAGAGATGATACTTCAAAGAATGAAAGAAGAATTAAGAAGAGATATGATACTTCTGGGTAAAAAAAACATAGGAGAATTGTCTAAAGAGAATCTTGCATTTAGGGGCTAAGGATTCTAATATTAGTTATGAAATTAGCAAAAAGTTTAGATAGATTAGGAACTGAAACCGCTTTTAGCGTGCTTGCTGAAGCAAAGAAATTAGAAGCAACAGGAAAGCCGATGATACATCTTGGTTTAGGTCAGCCAGATTTTAAAACTCCACAACACATTGTTGATGCAGCGAAGAAAGCTTTGGATGACGGTCATCATGGTTATGTTTTATCAAATGGAATTCTTGAATGCAGACAAGCAGTTACCAGAAAGATTAAAAAATTATATAATCAAGATATTGATCCAGAAAGAATTATAATAATGCCAGGCGGAAAGCCAACGATGAGTTATGCAATTCAATGTTTTGGTGAACCAGGTGTAGAAATAATTCATCCGACACCAGCATTTCCAATCTATGAGTCTATGATCAACTTTACAGGAGCAAAACCTGTTCCTTACGATTTAACTGAGGATAAAGATTTGAAATTTAATCCAGAAAAAATTTTATCATTAATAACTGATAAAACTAGACTATTAGTTTTAATCAATCCAAATAATCCTACAGGAAGTTTTGTTGATAAATCTGATATCGACGTCTTGGCAGAAGGACTAAAAAAACATCCACATGTTACTATTTTAAGTGATGAGATTTACAGTAGACAAATATTTGACGGAAAAGAGATGCCAACATTTTTTAATTACCCTGAACTTAGAGAAAGGTTAATTGTTCTTGAGGGATGGAGTAAAGCATATTCTATGACAGGATGGAGACTTGGTTGGAGTTTCTGGCCAGAAAAATTAGTTGAACATGTAAATAAATTATTAATTAATAGTGTTTCCTGTGTAAATGCAGCTGCTCAATTTGCAGGTATTGCCGCTTTAGATGGTTCTGACGAATCGATAGATCATATGATGAATAAGTTTACAATCAGAAGAAAACTTATTCATGAAGGTTTAAACAATCTTCCAGGCGTAGAATGTAGTTTGCCTGGTGGAGCTTTTTATGCTTTTCCAAAGGTTATCGGCACAGGGATGAATGGTGCGGAATTTGCAAAAAAATGCATGCATGAAGCTGGTGTTGCTATAGTGCCTGGAACTGCATTCGGAAAGACTGCAAAAGATTATGTAAGATTTAGTTTTGCTGCGTCGCAAGCTAATATTTCACAAGCTCTTGAAAACATAAAAAAAATGCTAGCTAAATAGGCTGTATTTTCTTCAAATTTCAATTAATATCTCTCTTTATGAATGAACAAGTTCAATCAGAACTAAAAAAAATATTTAATGGCAGATTTTCTACATCTGTTTCGACAAGATCTAACTATGCTAGAGGTGAGGACACCTTTGATCCAGTTTTATCTCAAGCAGTAGTTTTTCCAGAAACAAACGAAGAAGTTTCAAAAATTTTAAAACTTTGTAGTCATCATAAAGTACCAGTTGTGCCATTTGGAACAGGAACCTCTTTAGAGGGCAATGTGGTAGGAAACGACAAAGGTATTACTATTTCTTTAGAAAAGATGAATAAAATTTTAAGTGTAAACGTTGAAGATTTTGATTGTAGAGTTCAAGCATGTGTGACTAAAGAACAATTAAATGACTATTTAAGAGAGGACGGAGTTTTTTTCCCAATTGATCCTGGCGCTAATGCTGCAATTGGAGGTATGGCCTCAACCTCAGCTTCTGGAACGATGGCTGTAAAATATGGAACCATGAAAACAGTAATTACAGGTTTAACAGTCGTTCTTCCTAATGGCGATATAATTAATACTGGAAGTAGAACCAAAAAGACTTCAGCTGGATATAATTTAACAAATTTGTTTATTGGTTCAGAGGGTACGCTTGGAATAATAACTGAAATACAATTAAGATTATCTCCAATACCAGAGAGCATTATGAGTGCAGTTTGCCATTTCCAATCATTAGAAGATGCAGTTAAAACTGCACAACAAATTATTCAATACGGTGTGCCTATTGCAAGAATTGAAATGTTAAATAAAGATCAAATGGATATAAGTATTAATTATTCGAAGTTAAAGGATCTTAAGGTTTTACCAACATTGTTTTTTGAATTCCATGGATCAGAGACTTCTAATAAAGAAAATATAAAAGTTGTTGAAGAAATATCTAATGACAACAACGGAAGCTCTTTCAAGTGGGCTAAAGATTTAGCAGAGAGAAACAAATTATGGCAAGCTCGATGGGATGTTTATTATTCAGTGAAAGCATTGATAAAAAATGGAAGAGTTTATTCAACAGATGTATGTCTTCCGATTTCAAAAATAACTGAGTGCGTAAATTTTGCTGAAGAGGAAACGAAAAAATTTGGACTAAGAGCTCCAATGGTTGGACACTTAGGAGATGGGAATTTTCATGTGATTTTGCCCTATGATCCTCAAAAAAAAGAAACTTACAAAAAGATTAGAGAGTTCAGTGATTTACTAATTAAAAAAACATTAGAATTAAAAGGAACTATTACTGGTGAACATGGAGTAGGACTTCATAAAAAAGAATATCTTTTAAAAGAACATGGAGATAATATCCCAGTTATGAAATCTATAAAACGAACTCTTGATCCTAATAATATAATGAATCCTGGCAAGATTTTTGATTTAAACTAATATTCTAAATGAAAAAAATTCTTATCACTAGAAGACTGCTCAGATCTTGCGAAGACAAAGCTAGCAAAATTTTTGATGCAAAATTTAATTCAAATGATGAATTACATTCACAAGAAAAATTGATTAAGCTAAGCGAGGGATGTGACGGAATTTTATCTGCTCTAACGGATAAATTGGATGCTGCAACTATAAATAAATTACCAGGTAGTATTAAAATATTATCAAACTTTGCAGTAGGATTCGGAAATATTGATTTAGAAGCAGCCAAAAAAAGAAATATAATTGTAACCAACACCCCTGACGTTTTGACTGACGCTACAGCTGAAATTGGAATTTTATTAATATTAGGTGCCTGCAGAAGAGCGCCCGAAGGAATTGAGGCTGCTAGAGAGTCCAATTGGAAATGGTCTGCCGATTATTTGATAGGAAAACAATTGACAGGAACAAGATTAGGTATTCTAGGCATGGGCAGAATAGGTCAAAAAATAGCAAGTATTGCAAAATCTTTGGGAATGATAATACATTATCATAATCGATCAAAACTTAGCAAAGATAAAGAAAATGGAGCCACTTACCATAAGGATCTAAAAAGCTTGATGAGCGTTGCTGACGTATTGTCCGTTTGTTGCCCTGCAACAAAGGAAACTACAAATTTGATTAACAAAAAAACTTTAGAATATTTGCCCACTGGAGCCGTCGTAACAAATGTTGCAAGGGGTGATATCGTTGATGATGAAGCTTTAATTGAAGCTCTTAATTCTAGAAAAGTTTATGCTGTTGGATTAGACGTTTATCAGGGAGAGCCAAATTTAAATCCAGGTTATTTAAAACATAAAAGTGCTTTTATTCTTCCTCATTTAGGTAGTGCCTCAAAACAAACTCGAACTGCTATGGGGAATTTAGCCATAGATAATATCGATGAGTTTTTTAAAACTGGTAGCTGCAAAAACAAAGTAAATTAAACATTTATTCTTATATTCTAGTTAAGGTTGTAAGCGTCAAATTAATTAAATTTTGGTGAGACTCTCAAAAATTAATATGTTTAAATAATTCTAATTATTAATAATTAAGGGGGACAAATATGTCTAAAAAAATAAAAGGAGTTAAAACTCCTTCAAGACGTAAGTTCTTTAAAGCAGCAGCTGCAACAGGTGCAGCAGCGGCAGCAACTGTGGCAATGCCAAACATTGCTTTAGGAGCTCCTAAGACTTTAAAGATGCAAGCAGCTTGGCCTTCAGGAGCTAACATATTTTTTGAAATGGCAGGAGACTATGCAAAAATGGTTAGCGACATGTCTGGCGGACAATTAAAAATTGATCTTCAGCCAGTTGGTGCAGTTGTAAAAACATCAGAGATCGGACAAGCAGTAAGTTCTGGAGTTCTAGATATGGGACACTGGGTAACAGCTTACTGGTATGGAAAAAATCCAGCAGCATCTCTATTCGGAACAGGTCCGTCGTACGGTATGTCATCTCAGGAAGTAATGGGATGGATGGAGTACGGTGGAGGTAGAAAACTTTATGATGAAACACTTGCAAAAGTAGGGTTTGATTATATTGGTTTCTTCCATATGCCAATGCCTGCACAGCCATTTGGTTGGTTCAAAAAGAACGTAACTAAAGTGTCTGATGTTAAAGGTATGAAATATAGAACAGTTGGTTTAGCTACTAACGTTTTAACGGCTATGGGAATGGTTGTAAGACAACTTCCAGGCGGTGAGATTCAACCTGCAATGAAAACAGGTTTGATTGAAGCTGCGGAGTTTAACAACCCTACTTCAGACTCTCAGTTTGGTATGCAAGACGTTTCTAAGCATTATCACTTAGGAAGCTTCCACCAATCACAAGAGATGTTTGAAATTCCAGTAAATAAGAAAACGTTTAATGGATTAAGTCCTCAACATCAGGCAATCCTAAAAAACGCTGCTTATGCTGCAAACACAGACAACTACTTTAAAGCTCTAGTGAGATACTCAGCTGACTTATCTAAGTTGATGAACCAACATAAAGTAAATGTTTATCAAACTTCTGATGAGATTTTAGCTCAACAGCTTAAAGGTTGGGATAAAGTTATAGGTGACTTTAACAAAAAAGATCCTTTCTTTAAGAAGATAATAAACTCACAGAAAGCTTATGCTAAAAGAGTAATGAAGTATTTACTCATGAATCAGCCTAACTATAAATTGGCTTATGAAAATGAGTTTGGCTCTATAGCTAAAGTTAAAATCTAATATTTAACTTAAAAAATTGAGGGGGCATTTTTGCCCCCTTTTTTTATGGAAATTTTATAAAAATTAGAATAGTTTATTTTATGCGCTCTTTTATCTTTTTTGCAGATCATCTAAGTACATCAGTTGGGAAAGCATTCTCTTGGTGCATCGTGATTTTAATGGGAGGGACATGCTATGAAGTTTTCATGGCTAAAGCTTTTAATGCTCCAACACTGTGGAATTTTGACTTTAGCTTGCAGATGTACGGAGCAATATTTATGATGGCAGGTGCTTATACTTTATCCACTGAGGCTCACGTAAGAGGAGACGTAATTTACAGACTTTTTAAACCTAGAACACAAGGCTATATTGATTTAGTGTTATATTTTATATTTTTCTTTCCTGGTGTAATTGCACTTGCATTTTATGGTTATGAGTACGCGTCTTTAGCTTGGAAAATCAAAGAGACGAGCTGGAATAGTCCAGCACAAATACAAATTTATATGGCGAAATCTTTAATTCCAGCAGCTGGAATTTTATTAATTATACAAGGATTAAGCGAAGTTTTTAGATCTATTATATGTATACAGACAGGCCATTGGCCGGCACGAATGGTGGTAGCAGAAGAAACTGAAAAAATTTTAATGAGAACTTCTCAAGACGAGGATCAAAAAGATGTTATTTAGTTTAACTAATCCAGAAATTGCAATTTTAATGATGGTGATATTTTTATTTGCAGTGCTTCTTGGATTCCCAATTGCATTTACATTAATGGCAATGGGCGTTGGTTTTGGATACTACGCTTACTTTGATCCAACACGAATGGAACATTTATTAGATAATAGAATTTTTCAATTATTTGTTCAGAACACCTACACTGTAATGGATAATACAGTACTAACCGCCGTCCCGCTATTTTTATTTATGGGATATCTTGTAGAGCGAGCTGGAATAGTTTCAAGATTATTTTTTGCTATAAGACTGGCTTGCCACGGTCTTCCTGCTTCGATGGCTGTAGCAGCTTTAATTACTTGTGCTTTATTTTCAACGGCAACAGGAATTATTGGAGCTGTAGTAACATTAATGGGATTATTGGCATGGCCCGCGATGGTGAAAGCTGGTTATGATAAAAAATTTGCTTCAGGAGTTATCTGTTCAGGTGGTTGTTTAGGAATACTTATTCCACCAAGCATTATGCTTATAGTTTATTCTGTGATAGCACAGCTGTCACCTTTAAGATTATTTGCAGCTGCAATTTTTCCAGGGCTAATGTTAGCGGGTCTATATATAGTTTATGCAATTACTAGAGCTTATCTAAATCCCTCATTAGCGCCAAAACCGCCTGCGGAAGAGATACCTCCTAGATCAGTTATACTTAGAGAAGTTTTGGTATCTTTTTTGCCACTGTTTTCTCTAATCATACTTGTATTAGGTACAATTCTTGGAGGACTAGCTACACCAGCAGAAGCAGCAGCAGTTGGGGCATTTGGGTCTTTAGTCTTATCTTATTTTTATAAAACGCTTAAATGGAAAAACTTTAAAGAGTCAGTATTCCTAACAGCAAAAACAACAGCAATGATAATGTGGTTATTTATTGGTTCTTGGACATTTGCATCAGTATTCTCGTATTTAGGTGGCCATGAAGTATTTGAACATTTCTTTAAATCTATGAATTTGCAACCTTGGCAGTTTTTAGTTATTACACAGATAATAATTTTTCTCTTAGGCTGGCCATTAGAATGGACAGAAATTTTAATTATTTTTGTTCCAATCTTTCTACCACTTGTAGAATTTTTTGGAGTTAACCCGTATTTCTTCGCTATGTTAATTGCGCTTAACCTTCAAACTTCATTTTTAACTCCCCCCATGGCCATGTCAGCATATTATCTAAAGGGAGTACAAACTAAAAATGTTGAGTTAATGGAAATATTTAGAGGAATAATGCCATTTTTATCAATAGTAATTTTATCTATGGTTTTAATGTACCTTTTTCCAGGTATTGCATTGTGGTTACCTGACACTTTATTTGCAAATTAATTTTCCATGGAAAATATAACAACAACTTCGGCTCATGAATTAGTTGAGAAAATAAAAAAAGGGGAGATATCTTCAGTAGAAGTTTGTGAGGCTTATATAGAAAGAATTAAAAAATTCGATAAAGATGTAAAGGCCTGGGCTTTCTTTGACAAAAAACTTCTTATTGAAAAAGCAAAAGAAAAAGACGAGTATAGAAAGTCAGGTAAGCCTTTGGGCGCACTTCATGGCTTACCCATAGCCGTTAAAGATATTATAGGAACTTTTGACATGCCTACGGAATGTGGCACGGTTTTTCGAAAAAAAATGTCAAGCTCTCAAGACTCTGAAATAGTAAATCTTTTAAAAAATGCTGGTGCAATTGTTATGGGTAAAACGGTAACTTGTGAATTAGCATATATACATCCTAGCAAAACAACTAATCCTCACGATTACACAAGAACTCCTGGTGGATCATCAAGTGGATCAGCTGCTGTAATCGCATCTCACATGGCCCACCTCTCTATAGGATCTCAAACAGGAGGCTCAATAATTAGACCAGCTTCATATTGTGGAGTAGTTGGATATAAACCTTCTTACGGACTAATTTCAAGAAGTGGGGTTCTTAAAACTTCCGAAAAACTAGATACAATTGGGGTATTTGGAAAAACAGTTAAAGATGTAGCTTTATTAGCAAAATCTTTGATTAAAAAAGATTTATATGACCCAGCCACAGTTCATTTTGCTGCAGATGATATGCTTAAAGTTTGTGATGAAGGACCACACTTTGAACCAAAATTCATTTTTTATAAAACTGATAAGTGGAAAAATATAGGTAAAGAGTCTCAAAAAGCTTTTGAATTTTTGATTAAAAATTTCAAAAAAAATATTGAAATCTTTGATACCCCTTCATATTTCAAAGAAATTCCTAAATATCATCAAATAATTCATGAAACCGATTTAGCTAACAACTTTCAAGTTTATTATAATAAAGATAAAACAAAACTGTCAAAAGAGATGAGAGATGCGATTGGAAGGGGATTAAAATATTCTGCAAAAGAATACACTGACGCAATCGATTTTATGAAAAGAAGTTACGAATCCTACAAAGAAGTTTTTGAAGACTACCATGGTATTATTACTCCATCTGCCAGCGGAGTTGCAGACAAAGGCTTGAAGTCCACTGGTAGTGCTGATTTCCAAAAAGTCTGGACCTATATGGGATTACCGGCTATTTCACTTCCTTTACTTACTGGTGAAAATGACTTACCATTAGGCGTTCAGTTAGTTGGTGATAAGTTAGACGATTTAAGATTTTTAGGAACTGCTAATTGGCTTGAGAAAAATTGTAAAGATGAATAGAAAATTTGCTACTATTACCGGATGTGTTTTATGTATTGCTTTCCTACTTGGATTAGCAACTACCTTAACGAGATCTATGATGATTGGTTTCTTTGATGTTTTACCAGTTTACATTTTAATGGGAATAGTAATTGTCATGATGCTTTATGAAGCCTTCTACGACAAAAAATAACAATCTTTTTCCTTATATATTATTATTTGTACAGCCTATATTTATGGCAACAAACATTATTGTTGCTAGAGGTGGCGTAGAATACGTACCTCCGATTTCACTTGCTTTTTGGAGATGGTTTTTTGTATTTCTAATTTTATTACCTTTTTTTTATTCTGAAATTTATAAAAAAAGAAAATTTTTAAAAAAAGAATTTTATAAATTATTTTTCTTGGGTTTGATGGGGTGTGGAGTTTGTGGAGCATTCCCTTTTATTGCTGGTATGTCTACCACAATGGCTAATATGGGAATCATATATACCTCCTCTCCAGTTTTTATTGTAATTCTGTCAGTATTTTTGTTTAGTGAAAAAATTAGTTTAAATAGAATAGTAGGTCTCATAATTTGTTTAATCGGAGTTATCACTATCATTACAAAAGGTAATTTTAATTACCTAATAAATTTTAGTTTTACCACCGGAGATTTTTGGATGTTAGGTGCTGCAATTGGTTGGGCCCTATATTCAATTTATCTTTTAAACTGGAAAAGTAAATTTAGTTTAATGGGAAGATTTACTTTAATCGCCTTTTTTGGTTTCATCTCATTGTTTCCTTTTTATATATTAGAAGAATCTTTATTTTTTGATACCAAATTCAATTTTACTTTTTTAGCATGGGTTTTGTTTGCTGCTATTTCACCAGGTATAATCGCATTTAGTTTGTACACAAAGGTACAAAGATATTTAGGTGCATCGTTAACAGGATTCACGCTTTATTTGTTCGCTGTTTATGGCGCAATATTTGGAATTATTCTTTTTGAAGAAATGTTACTTCCTTTCCACTATTATGGAGGTGCATTAGTTTTTGCTGGTGTATATATAGCAAGAAAAATAAAAACAATATGAAATATATTTATATATTAATTTCTTCAGCATTAGTAATTTATTTGATTTTGTTAACTTTGATTTATGTAAATCAAAGAAAATTACTTTATCTTCCCAGCGAAAACAATTATTTAGACGATCCTATTAATTTTAATTACAAAGAGCTTTTTATAGAAGTTGATAAAAATATTAAACTAAAGTCTTGGTTGATTGAAAAAGATTTAAAAAAATATAAAACAATTTTATTTCTACACGGAAATGCAGGAAATTTATTTAATAGATCATACAAGCTCAACAGATTTAATGAACTAAACTTGAACGTTTTAATTATTTCTTGGAGAGGCTTTAGTGGTAACTCTGGAAAGCCTAGTGAGATCAATCTTTATGAAGATGCAAAAAAGGCAGTGAAATGGTTAAACGACAAGGGCGTCGCAACCGAAAACATTATATTATACGGAGAATCACTTGGAACAGGAGTTGCGGTTGAAATTGGTCAAACAAATGAATTTAATAGTATCATTTTGGAGTCACCATACACATCAATGGAAAAAGCAGCAAAAATTTATTATCCATATTTACCAGTAAAATTGTTATTAAAAGATAAATATAATTCAGAAAAAAAAATTAAAAACATAAAAACTCCAATTTTGATAATGCATGGTAAAAAGGATAACATCGTTCCATTCTATATGGGAAAAAGATTATTTGAAATTGCAAATAAACCAAAAAAATTTTTACAAGTAGAAGAGGATGATCACATGCTAACTTTCAATGATAATTTACTTTCAGAAATTAAAAACTTTATAAATAAATATTAATTAATTGAGAGCAAAGTTTTTGCAAACAAATCTGCTTTAAAGGGTTGAAGGTCGTCTTCTTTTTCTCCCATCCCAACAGCAATTATTGGTAATTTGTATTTCTTACAAATGGCTAAAACTATACCACCTTTTGCAGTACTATCTAATTTAGTAATTATTAAGCCAGTCAAGTTATGTATTTTAGAAAATTCTTCTACTTGGTTGAGAGCGTTTTGCCCTGTTGTAGCATCAAGAACTAAAATTATTTCATTAGGATAATCATTATCTATTTTTTTTAGAACATTGATTATTTTTTTATATTCCTCCATTAAGTTTTTTTTGTTTTGTAATCTTCCCGCTGTATCTATAAGTGCAATATCAATATGATTTTTTTTAGTGAATTCAGCAGTCTTGAAAGCTACAGACGCGGGATCGCTACCAGTTTCAGATTTGATAATATCCACTTTTATTTTTCTAGCCCAAAGCTCTAATTGATCAATAGCAGCAGCCCTGAAAGTATCTGCGGCTCCAAAAACAACTGACTTGTTATTGTCTTTAAAAAATTTTCCCATTTTTCCAATCGTTGTAGTCTTTCCAACTCCATTTACACCTGAGACAACAATAACTGCAGACTTATTATTTCCAAGGTCATTTAAATTCTTTTCGTACTTAAGTAGTTCTAGAGAAAGTTTATCAGCTAACAATTTAAGAATTTCTTTGTGATCATCTATTTTTTTATCTATTCTAAATTTTTCAAAATCATTCTTAAGATTTTGAGCAGTTTCAATACCAACATCTGAACTAATTAATAAATCTTCAAATTCTTGTAAAATATCTTGATCAACTTTTCTCTTTTTAAAGATGCTATTTATTCCCTCAGATAAAGAGGAGGAACTTTTATTTAATCCTAATTTAAATTTTTCAAATAAACTCATTATATTGAAATACTTAATTTATTAATTTTTGAAACAGGTCCTGTCATAAAAATATTTTTATCTTTATTATACTCAATTTTTAAAGACCCTTGATCAAAAGCAATTTGTACTTTTCTTTCAGTGAGATTTTTAGAAAAAGAGGCAACAGCAGTTGCACAAGCAGCTGTGCCACAAGCTTTTGTAAGTCCCGCACCACGTTCCCAAACATTAACTTTGATATTTTTTTTATCAATTACATTAGCAAATGTAACATTAGTTTTTTCTGGAAATAGATTATGATTTTCAATTTTAGGACCTATAACTCTTAAGTCATGCTTCAGATAATCTTTATCAAAAAAAATTATATGCGGATTTCCTACGTTTACACAAAAACCTTCAGAAAACGTTTGATCATTAACATCCAAAACTACATTACTAGGATTAATTTTTTTTGACAGCGGTATCTCTTCAGACCCAAATAAAGGTTTTCCCATTTCCAGCTCAACTTGAAAATCCCCTACTATTTTTGCATTAAGCAATCTGTTATTTGTTTTAATTTGTATTTTTTTTGTATTTAAGTTTTCACTTAAAAGATAAGCTACACATCTTGCTCCATTTCCACACGCACTTACTTCTCCACCATCAGAGTTGTAAATTGTAATAGGATAAGAATCTTCTTTTTGTTTTTCGATAAAGATTATTTGATCAAAGCCAATATTAGATCTGTTTCCTAGTTCAATAATTTTACTCTTTTTTATTTCTATAGATTTTTCTCTTCTATCTATGATGATAAAATCATTTCCTAATCCATCCATTCTATAAGCGTTAATCACTGCCATAATTGATTAGTATAATTATTCATTGACTTTTAAAACCCCTAATTGTAACTTCAGCCACTTTCCGCAAATACATGTGTTTTTGCGGTGCTCTTAGAAATAAGAGGATCGACACCAGTCAGCGAGGGTTCGCCCACTGGTGCGATAGGTGTTGGATGATTATAAATGTTTGAAAATTTAACAAATAGATTAGAAAATATTTTTTCTAAATTAAAACAGGCTCCTTCTTTAACAAAGGAGCAAGTAGATATTGGTTTAGTAGAAATTAGACAAGCACTATTAGAAGCAGATGTCTCGCTTCAAGTCACAAAAAAATTTATAGAAAGAGTTAAACCAAAAGCTATAGGACAAGAAATTATAGAGTCCACTACCCCTGGTCAAATGGTAGTAAAAATTGTTAATGATGAATTAATAAATTTATTGGGTAACAAAAATGAAGAAATAAATTTAAAATCTTCAAGCCCAGTTAGTTTATTAATTTTAGGACTACAAGGTTCTGGTAAAACAACAACTTCAGCAAAGTTAGCTCATTTTATAGAAAAAAAATTTAAGAAAAAGACTATGCTAGTGAGTTTGGATGTCTATAGACCTGCTGCTCAAGAACAATTAAAAATTCTTGCAGATAATAATGATATTTTAAGTTTACCAATTGTTCAAAATCAGCAACCCTCTGAAATTGCAAGTCGCGCAATGAATACAGCAAATCTAAATGGAGCAGATGTAATTATATTCGATACAGCAGGTAGAACTCAAATAGATTTACCAATGATGACGGAAGTAAAGCAAATCAAAAGTTTAGTGAGACCAACAGAAACAATATTAGTAGCAGACTCTCTTACTGGTCAAATAGCTGTAAATGTTGCAAGTGAATTTGATAAAGCAGTAAATATTTCAAGTATAATTTTAACCAGAGTAGATGGCGACGGAAGAGGTGGAGCCGCTTTAAGTATGAAGGAGGTTACCGGCAAACCAATTAAATTGATGGGTGTTGGTGAAAAGATTGACGAACTCGAGAGTTTTCATCCTGAAAGAATAGCTAAGCGTATTTTAGGGATGGGCGATATTGTTTCTTTAGTTGAGAAAGCAACTAAAGACCTTGATGAAAAAAAGTTAAAAGACACTGAAGCTCAATTAAAAGAGGGAATTTTCACAATGGAAAATTATCTTTCCCAACTTAGACAAATGAAAAAAATGGGTGGCATGGGAAGTGTGATGTCTATGTTGCCTGGAGCTAATAAGATTAAACAGCAAATGGAAAACTCATCTTTTGATGAAAAAATGTTAAGTGACAATGAAGCGATTATTCTTTCAATGACACCAAATGAAAGAGAAAATCCTAAAATTATAAGCGGATCAAGAAAAAAAAGAATAGCAACAGGCTGTGGTTTAGATATTTCTAAAATTAATAAACTTCTAAAACAATTTAAGATGATGTCAGACATGATGAAAAAAATGTCAAAAGGAAAAGGAATTCCATCAGGAAATATTCCTGATGAATTATTAAATCAACTAAAATGAGAGGTAACATATGTTAAAAATAAGACTATCAATGGGGGGAGTAAGAAAAAGACCGGTATACAAAATTGTTGTAGCCGACAGTAGAGCACCTAGAGATGGAAGATTTGTAGAAAAGATTGGATTGTTTAATCCACTTCTTCCGAAAGACAAGAAAGAGAGAATAAAGGTAGAGGCCGAAAGAGTAAAATATTGGATAAGTAAAGGGGCCAAGCCAACTTTAAGGGTTTCAAGAATTTTAGGTGAGGCTCAGTTAATGCCAATGCCAAAACCGGGTAACAATCCTCAAAAAGCTGTTCCGAAAAAAGAAAGAAAAAAAACGGAGGAGCCCAAAAAAGATACTCCTAAACAAGAAGGTAAAGAAGCTCCTAAACAAGAAGCTAAAAAAGAGGAACCTAAAAAAGAAGCTCCTAAACAAGAAGATAAAAAATAGGAACCTAAAAAAGAAGCTCCTAAACAAGAAGCTAAAAA
>CACPLT010000012.1 GCA_902634845.1 uncultured Pelagibacteraceae bacterium | reverse complement strand
AATAATGATAGTTTAAATGATAAAAAACCTTACTTTCATGATTTAGGTTTTATTCATAATTCAATAAAACTTTTAAATGGAAAACCACAGTCATTTGATTTTAAATCAGAAAATTTGAAGGAAAAAAATAATTTTTCAATAACAAATCTTGACTTTGATCATCATTTAAATTTTGCAAATAGTTTGAAAGATAATCCAATGCAAAATTTAAATACTGCATTGCACGAGGGCGGATTTAACTTAAATATTAATTCAGATTACAAATTTAAGCACCCAATAGTAATTTATAATTATTTTACAGGTACTTTAAAAAATAAAATAATAAATAATTCTGATTCTATAAACTTGTCAAAAAATTCCGAAGCTACAATAATAGAATACTTAATAGACGAGTCTCAAGGAAACTTTTTCAAAAATACTTTTAAATATATAAACTTAGATGAAAACTCAAATCTTAATTATTATTTTATTAATAAAAATGAAAGTAGAAATTTTTTCTATGAATTTTCTAAAGTGCAATTATCAAAAAATTCAAATTTTAAAAAATACTTATTTTCATCAGGAATTAAATTCGGTAAATTTGATAGTAATATCAAACTTAATGGGACAAATTCTTGTAGCGAAGTTTATTCTGGATTATTTTTAGGTATTAATAAACATCAAGAAGTTAAAACGACTATTCAACATTTAAAACCGAATTGCAAAAGCCATCAAGATGTAAAAAATGTTATTACCTCAGGAAGTAAAGGAGTGTTCCAAGGCAAAATTTTTGTAGAGGAAGTAGCTCAAAAAACTAATGCTTATCAACTAAGCAAAGGACTTTTGCTTGATAAAGACTCTGAATTTAGTACGAAACCTGAACTTGAAATTTATGCAGATGATGTAAAGTGTTCACATGGATCGACTTCAGGAAATATTGATAAAGATGCTTTATTTTATTTAAAAGCAAGAGGAATAGAAAATAAAGAAGCAGTAAAAATGATCATAAGAGGATTTTTAGAGACTGTTTTAGAAAAAATAAAAAACAAAGAGATAATGGATATTTTATTAAATCATTTTAATACGCATATAAAATATGAAAATAGATCAAATTAAAAATAATTTTCCTATATTTAAAAAAAAAATTAATAATAAACCATTAGTTTATTTAGATAGTGCCAATTCTTCGCAAAAACCTAAATCTGTAATTGATAGAATGTCTTATTTTTATGAGAATGAATTTTCAAATGTTGGAAGAAGTGTACATTCATTAGCTGTTACTGCCACTAACAGATTTGAAGAAACAAGAGATATTGTTAAGAAATTTATTAATGCAAAGCACAGAGAGGAGATTATATTTACAAAAGGTGCTACAGAGGGAATAAATCTAGTAGCTAATTCTTATGGAGAAAAATTTATCCAAGCTGGAGATGAAATTATTTTAACCGAGTTAGAGCATCACTCAAACTATGTTCCTTGGCACTATCTAAGAAATAAAAAAAAAGCAGTAATTAAATTTGCAAAAATTAATGAAAATCTTGAAATACAAGTTGATGAGATTAAAAAATTAATAACAAATAAAACTAAAATAATTGCTATAACCCATATTTCTAATGTTACAGGTGGTATAACTCCATTAAAAGAAATAATTGATTTAGCTTCATCAAAAAAAATTCCCGTACTTGTTGATGGAACTCAAGGTGCTCCACACTTAAAATTAGATATGCAAAAATTGGGATGTGACTTCTATGTAATCTCTTGCCATAAATTATATGGACCTAATGGACTTGGAATACTTTATGGAAAGAAAAAATGGCTGGATGAAATGCCTCCCTATCAAGGTGGAGGTGGAATGATTAATGAAGTAAAAAAAGAAAATATAACATTTGCTGAAAGCCCTACCAAATTTGAAGCTGGTACAATGCAAACTGCTGAAGTTGTTGCTTTTAGCGAGTCAATCAAACTTATTGAAAAAATCGGATTAAACAAAATATCTGAAAATGAAAACGATATTCTTAATTATGGTATAGAAAAAATAAGAAAAAATAATTCGATAAATTTAGTTGGTGATCCTAAAAATAAAGCTTCAGTCATATCATTTACTTTAAAAGGAATTCACCCACATGATGTTGCAACGATTCTTGATGATGATGGAGTTGCCATACGAGCTGGGCATCATTGCTGCCAAATTTTGCACGAAAAAATTGGTATGCCTGCTACTGCTCGGGCATCCATAGGTCTATATAATACTAAAGAAGATATTGATATTTTACTAAACGCAATAGAAAAATGTAAAAAGGTATTTAAAGTATAATGGATTTAAAAGAATTATATCAAGAAATTATTTTGGATCATGGTAAAAATCCAAGAAATTTTGGAAAATGTAAAGATTTTACCAGCGACGCGAAAGGCCATAACCCTCTTTGCGGTGACAAAGTGCATATATACGCTCAATTAAATAAAGACAAAAAAATTTTAAACCTTAGTTTTGAAGGAGAAGGTTGTGCAATATCTTTAGCTTCAGCTTCAATTTTAACTGATGTTTTAAAAGGAAAAGATTTCAACGTTGCTAAAATTATTATAGATAATTTTTTGAATTTAATTAAACAAAATAAATCAATTACTCTTAATAGTTTAAATGAAGATCAAAAGACTACTTTAATGTCTTTATCAGGTGTAAAAGATTTTCCTATGAGAGTTAAGTGTGCTACAATGGCTTGGCATACGTTGTCTTCTGTTTTGGAAAAATAATATGAAGTTAAAAGATAAAATAATTACTGAAGTAAAAAAAATCTATGATCCTGAAATTCCAGTTAATATTTATGATTTGGGATTAATTTATAATATCGAAATTAAAAACGATAATGAAGCTTATATTGAGATGACTTTAACAAGCCCAAATTGTCCTGTAGCAGAAAGCTTGCCTAGAATGGTAAAAGAAAATATCAATTCAATAGAAGGAGTTAATAAAGTAGATTTAAAACTTGTCTGGAATCCTCCTTGGACAAAAGATATGATGAGCGAGCAAGCAAAATTAGAATTAAATTTATGAGTGAACAAATTATTAAATTATCAGATAGTGCTGCAGCCAGAATTAAAGAAATTATGTCAAATGCTGATGGCAAAACTATTGGAGTCAGAGTTGGAGTTAAATCTGGTGGGTGTGCCGGCATGAGTTATTCAATGGAGTATGCAAAAGATAAAAAAATAAATGATGAGGTGATTGAAGATAAAGGAGTAAAGGTTTTTATAGATCCTGCTGCAATTATTTATCTTTTAGGAACAGAGATGGATTATAAAAAAGAAAAATTTTCATCGCAATTTGTTTTCAAAAACCCAAATGAAACAGAGCGATGTGGATGTGGAGAGTCTTTTAAAGTCTAATTATTTTTGAATAATGAAAAAATTATATCTGGTTGAACTACTCAGATTCTTATCTAGTATATCAGTTTTAATATACCATTATAAAATATTTTTTTTTGAATTTAATAGTTTTTTAAAACTTAATCTTAATAACGAGATTTATCTTTTACCTTTTAATTATATTTTTAATTTTTTTTATAAACATGGAGACTACGGAGTCCAAATGTTTTGGTGTATCTCAGGATTTATAATGTCTTACGTATATTTAAACAGAGAAAATATTACTACTAAAGAATTTTTTGTAAATAGATTTTCAAGATTATATCCACTACATTTTATCACTTTAATATTGATAACGTTTGTTCAAATTTTAAGTATAAATTTGATTGGCGAATACCAATTATTCAATTTTAATGACCTTTATCACTTTTTTTTAAATCTATTTTTTATATCTGGGTGGGGATTTCAAATCGGTTTAAGTTTTAATCAGCCTATTTGGAGTGTATCCATGGAATTAATTGCTTATACATTTTTTTTTATTTCTCTTAAATACATTAATATTTTTAAATTAAAAAATTTTAATTTATATATTATGACGTTATTACTTTTTATTTTTATTTTTATAGATAAAAATTTTATGCCTCCTAATATGAATGACACTATACTTAATTGTTTAAGCTTGTTTATACTAGGATCAATTGTTTATTATTTAATGAAAAAATTAAAAAGATCCTTATATTTATTATTATCAATTTTATTATTAATATTATCAGTAACCGGAAACTTTAAAATATTGATGTTCTGTCCAGCGATTTTAATGATATTTATTTATCTTGAGGACTTTTTTAAGAATTTTATAAATAAACCTTTATTTTCAATTTTAGGAAATGTTACATATTCAACCTATTTGCTTCACGCTCCGCTTACAATCGTTTTGATATTAATTTTTAAGGGAAACAAAGAGGTATACCTAAGTCCGGTATTTTTTGTTGTGTACTTTTCAATATTAATCACCTTATCTATATACACATATTATTTAATAGAGAGGAAATTACAAAATAAGATAAGACATATTTATATTAAAAAATAAAAGAATAAATTAGCTACTATAGTACATCTCAAATTCAATTGGATGTGGAGTATGTTCAAATTTATAAATTTCTTGAAATTTTAAATCTATATAAGCGTCTATTTGATCGTCAGTAAAAACTCCACCTTGAGTTAAAAATTTTCTATCTTTATCTAAACTTTCCATAGCTTCTCTTAGAGAACCACAAACTGTCGGTAGTTTTTTTACCTCATCTTCTCCTAATGTGTAAAGATCCTTATCAAAAGCTTTACCTGGGTCAATCTTATTTTTTATACCGTCAATTCCAGCCATTAACATCGATGCAAAAGTTAGATAAGGATTTCCTGCAGCATCCGGAAATCTTATTTCCATTCTCGCAGCTTTCGGATTCATTATAACAGGAATTCTACATGATGCTGATCTATTTCTAGCTGAGTAAGCTAAAATTACTGGCGCTTCAAATCCTGGAATTAATCTTTTATAACTGTTTGTAGTAGCATTTGAAAACGCGTTTATCGCTTTTGCGTGTTTAAGAATCCCGCCTATATAGTATAATGCTGTTTTTGATAATCCTGCATATTCTTTACCCATGAATGTAGGAGTGCTTCCTTTCCAAATTGACTGATGGCAATGCATACCTGATCCGTTATCTCCTTTAACTGGCTTAGGCATAAAAGTAGCAGATTTGCCAAATGAATTTGAAACCATTAAAACAGCATACTTATACAACTGAACGTTATCGGCCATATCAGTCAAAGTTCCAAAATACATACCTAGCTCATGTTGTGAGGGAGCAACTTCATGATGGTGCTTCTCTACTTTAACACCCATATCTTTTAAAGCTTTTAAATATTCACTTCTCATGTCCTGCGCGCTATCTACAGGTGGAACTGGAAAATAACCTCCCTTTATACCAGGTCTGTGACCTAGATTTCCATTTTCATATTTTTTTCCGGTATTGTAAGGACCTTCTGAACTATCAATTGAGAAACTTGTTTCGTTCATATCGTTTTTAAATCTAACATCATCAAATACAAAAAATTCAGGCTCAGGACCAAAATAAGCTTTATCACCAATTCCTGTTTCCTTTAAGTATGCTTCAGCCTTCTTTGCAGTACCCCTCGGATCTCTTCCATATGGATCTTTCTTAACAGCATCCATGATGTCACAAAAAATATTTAAAGTAGTATGTGAATTAAAAGGATCAATTATCGGTCTTGACAAATCAGGTTTTAAAATCATGTCAGACTCATTGATAGCTTTCCATCCTGCGATTGATGACCCATCAAAGAAAACACCTTTATCTAACATTTCTTCATCAACAACAGAACTATCCATAGTTAAGTGTTGCAACTTACCTCTTGGATCAGTAAATCGTAGATCAACGTATTCAACCTCTTTGTCTTTTATTAGTTTTAAAATTTTATTAGTACTCATAATTTATACTGAGGTTATTTAGCAGAATATAGTTATAGAATATCCTCTAATAAAATGATATCAGCTATGCGTTTAAAGCATCGATACAATTTTTAATTGCATAGTATGAGAGAAGCTAATTCTTTTGATATTTTTTTACTAATATTATTGGCCCTTATTTGGGGATCCTCTTTTTTTAATATAAAAATAGCTACCTATTCTTACGAGCCTATAACTTTAGCTTTAGTTAGAGTAATTTTTGCTAGCGCCCCTTTAATTCTGTTATGCAAAATTAAAAATATCAAAATAGAAGCATTTTCAAAAGATTGGAAAAAATATTCGATAATTGGTTTATGCAATATTGCTATTCCTTTTACATTAATAGCTATAGGAACAAGTAAAATAAATAGTTATCTTGCAGCCATGCTAATGAGCACAACTCCTTTGAGCGGGACGATATTAGCTCATTTTTTTACACGTGATGAAAAGATCAATAAGTATAAAGTATTTGGTATTTTGGTTGGTTTCTCTGGTATTTTATTTTTATTTTTGGACAAAATTATTATAAATGAAAATAACTATATATTTGCATTAATAACTATTTTAGGTTCAACATTTTATTCGATAGGAGGAATTTTAACTTTACAGATCAAAAATAAAGGAAACGAAAATGTGACTACCTCTACAACCATTTGGTCATTAATATTTTTATTACCAATGGCTATCATTTTAGAAAAACCTTGGTTAGCTACCCCAACAATTGAGTCCACACTTTCTTTACTTTATCTAGGTGTTGTAGCAACAGGGTTGGCTTGGTTGATAAGATTTAGAATTTTATCAGTAAATGGGTTAGTTTTTCAAACTCAGGTAGCTTATTTAATTCCTATTTTTGGAGTTTTTTTTGGCTATTTTTTAATGAATGAAGTTATAACATGGAGAGTTTTAGTATCATTGATTATAATAATAACTGGAATTTATATTGTAAAAAAAAATAATAAAGGAATGGAGTAATTAATGCAAAGTGAATCATTAGAACTTAGTCTTTTGTCAATTTTTACTTTTCTAAGTTTTTTTTCTTTTTTTATTATTCAAAAAATTTCAAGTAAAATATTTAGCGGGCTATTACTTGATGATGATTTTGAAAAACCTCAAGCTTTTCATAAAAATAATATTCCCAGAAGCGGTGGTTTAGCGTCAATAATTTCTTTTCTTATTTTTATAGCGTTTAATAATCTTCTATTTTCTATAATTTATATAGACTATTTGATATTGGGAATGGGCTTATTCCTGATAGGTTTTTTTGAAGATATAAAAATTAAATTTAGTCCAAAAGTAAGATTAACACTGATGACACTACTCATATTAATATGTGTAAAATTTTTTTCTATTCAAATAAATAGTATAGATCTTATTTTTCTAAACAAGCTATTAAGTATAAATTTTATTTTTATTTTTTTTGTTGTTTTGTGTTTCTTATTTATAATAAACGGTGCAAACTTAATTGATGGATTTAATGGACTTCTAGCTTTGCAATTAATAATAATAAATTCAACTTTATTATTTATTAACGCTGATAATGGATTTCAAGATTTATCAATTTTTATTACAGCTCAAGTAATTATTCTTTTAGTATTTTTATTATTTAATTTTCCTTCAGCAAAAATATTTATGGGCGATGGAGGGGCATATTTATTTGGAGCTTTCACAGCACTTAATGTTATAGAAACTAATAATTTAAACCCAGGCATCTCTTCTTTTTTCTTTTGTATTTTATTATTTTATTTATTTTTTGAGGTATTCTTTTCTTTTTTTAGAAAAATAAAAGAAAACAAATCACCTATAAAACCTGATGATAAACATTTACACATGCTTTCTTACAAATTTTTAACTTTGACTAAACCAGGTAAAGATTGCAATTACTTAAATGCATTAATTTTAAACACTATATATTCTATACTTGTTTTACCTAGTATTTTAGTAAAAGAGAGCGGCACTTTGTGTAAGTACTGGTTTTTTTTCTTAATAATTATTTATTTACTGGGTTATTTAAGACTAAATAGTTTTGTAAAAAAAAAAATTGATATATAAACATTTAAACTAATACGGGCAAGTGGCGGAATTGGTATACGCGCTAGTCTTAGGAACTAGTGCCGCAAGGCTTAAGAGTTCGAGTCTCTTCTTGCCCACCAAAAATTTATGAAGGTGAAGGTACAATCAGAAAAAGGTTTAAAAACAACTTTATCTATAATTATAGATAAAAGTGAAATTAAAAAAAAATTGGACGCTAGACTATCTGAATTACAAAAAGAAATAGATCTTAAAGGTTTCCGAAAAGGTAAAGTTCCTACTTTAGTAATAAAAAATCAGTTTGGAAAAGCTATCTATGGAGAAGTAATAGATAAAATTTTGAAAGAAAGTACATCCAAAGCTATTCAAGATAAAAAACTTAAAATTGCTGGCCAACCTAAAATTGATTTAAAAACTTTTGGAGAGGGCAAAGACTTAAATTTTGAATTACAATTAGATTTATTACCTGAAATTAAATTACAATCTTTTGAAAAATACAAAGTTTCTGATTTTTCTTTAAAAGTGGATAAACAAGAATTAGATGAAAGATTAAATAATTTGACAAATGAGTACAAGTCCTTTGAAGAAAAAAAAGATGAAAAAAAGTCAGAATCTGGTGACCAAGTAATTTTTAATTATCATGCCAAAGTAGATGGAAATGATTTTGAAGGTGGAAAAGGAGAGGGAGTTACAATTGAACTCGGCAAAGATTTATTTCTCAAAGGATTTGATAATCAACTTATAGGTTTGAAAAAAAAGGATAAGAAAAAAGTTTCCTCCACACTTCCACAAAACCATCCCAAAAAAGAATTAGCAAACAAAAAAGCAATTTTTGAATGTGAAATTATTAACATAAAAAGTCCTGTAAAAAATAAACTGGATGATAACTTTGCTAAGAAACTTGGCGCAAAAGATTTATCTGATTTAACTGACAAAGTTAAAAAACAAATTTCAAGCCAATACAATACGGCATTAAGCTCGATCTCTAAAAAAGAAATTCTAGATCAATTAGAGAAAACTCATAAAGTTGAAGTCCCTAAAAATTTAATTGATAATGAAATAAAATCGATTCCTAAAAATCCTAACAATAATGAAAATACAAATCTTAAGTTAGCCGAAAAAAGAATTAAACTAGGTTTAATTTTAAATGAATACGGTGAAAATAATAATATTAAAGTCACAGATGATGAAATAAAATCAGAAATACAAAAACAAGTTAAGAGTATGCCAGGTCAAGAAAAATTTGTTTTTGAATATTATCAAAAAAATCCTTCAGCTACCCAACACTTACAAAGTTCCCTTTATGAGGAAAAAATTATAAATTTTATAAAATCTAAAGTAAAATTGATTAAAAAAGAATTGACAATTAAAGAGGCAGAAAAAATTATCTCAAGCTTTAATGACAATAATAAAGCAAAAGCAAGTTCTCAGGTAAAAAACAAAGAAACTAAACCCTCAAAATCAAAAAAAATTAGCAAAAAGTAATCAATAGTTGTATAAAACAAAAATATGAGTCGTGAAATTGAAGAAAAAATGAACAACTTAATTCCAATGGTTGTCGAGCAATCAAGCAAAGGCGAAAGAGCATATGATATTTACTCTCGATTGCTAAAAGAAAGAATAGTTTTTCTAGTTGGCCCAGTAAATGACAATGTAGCTTCATTAGTAACTGCGCAGCTATTATTTTTAGAGTCTGAAAATCCAAAAAAAGAAATAAGTTTTTATATTAATAGCCCAGGAGGACTCGTAACTTCTGGATTGGGTATTTATGACACAATGCAATACATAAACTCTCCAGTGTCAACTTTATGTATAGGTCAAGCTTCATCAATGGGATCTTTTTTATTATCTGCTGGTGAAAAAGGAAAAAGATTTTCACTTCCTAACTCTCGAATTATGGTTCACCAACCATCTGCAGGATTTCAAGGTCAAGCTACAGACATACAGATACACGCTAAAGAGATACAATTGCTTAAAACTAGACTTAATTCAATTTACTCGAAGCACACTGGAAAATCAGTAGAGGAAATTTCAAAAGCCTTAGAGAGAGATAATTTCATGACTCCTGAAGAAGCGAAAAGTTTTGGTTTGATCGATACTGTTGTGGAAAAAAGAAAATAACACACAATATATAGCTCTATTTTCAACTTGGACTTGATAAGACTTTGTTTGAACTTTATTATCTTATTATTGATTCGTTATGAGTGATAAAAATAATAAAAATATACTCTACTGTTCTTTTTGCGGTAAAAGTCAACACGAAGTAAGAAAACTTATTGCTGGTCCCACAGTATTTATTTGTGACGAGTGTGTAGAGCTTTGTATGGATATTATTAAGGAAGAAAATAAAAGCTCCTTAATAAAACATCAAGACGGAGTACCAACTCCGAAAGAAATTTGCAGCGTTTTAGACGACTATGTAATAGGTCAAAAAAAAGCTAAAGAAGTTTTATCAGTTGCAGTTCATAATCATTATAAAAGACTTAATCACGAAGTTAAAACGAATAAAGATGTGGAACTATCAAAATCAAATATTCTATTAGTCGGTCCCACAGGATGTGGTAAAACACTATTAGCACAAACATTGGCAAAAATTTTAGACGTGCCTTTTACTATGGCTGACGCAACTACATTAACAGAAGCTGGTTATGTAGGTGAAGATGTAGAAAATATAATCCTCAAACTTTTACAAGCAGCAGATTACAATGTTGAAAAAGCTCAAAGAGGAATTGTTTACATTGATGAGGTGGATAAGATAAGCAGAAAATCTGAAAATCCGTCTATAACAAGAGATGTATCTGGGGAAGGCGTACAACAAGCCTTACTCAAAATAATGGAAGGAACTATAGCCAGTGTTCCTCCACAAGGCGGAAGAAAACATCCGCAACAAGAGTTTTTACAAGTTGATACAACTAATATTTTATTTATTTGTGGAGGAGCCTTTGCAGGTCTCGATAAAATTATTGATAGCAGAGGAAAAGGAAGCTCTATAGGATTTGGTGCTAAAGTTAAAAGCTACAAAGAACTTCCGCTTTCTGAGATTATGAAATCTTTAGAACCTGAAGACTTAATTAAATATGGTCTTATTCCAGAATTTATTGGAAGGATGCCAATAATAGCAACTTTAGATGAATTAAACGAATCATCTTTGATAAAAATATTGAAAGAACCTAAAAATTCTTTAATCAAACAATACAAAAGATTGTTCGAATTTGAAAATGTTGATCTTGAATTTCAAGATGATGCAGTGCTTGAAATAGCAAAAAAAGCCATTAAGAAAAAAACAGGTGCAAGAGGATTGAGGTCGATTTTAGAGAACATTCTATTAAAGACTATGTTTGAATTGCCCGATAAAGAGGACGTTTTAAAAGTAACTATTGATAAATCTTCAGCAAAAGGTGACAGTGACCCAATTATCACTTACGGCAAAAAACAATCAACATCAGTCGCTTAAGCCAATTTGTTCCTTGAAATATTGATTAAAATTATCATATAAAGTTATATGGAAGTAACATATACAAAACCTTTATTACCACTAAGAGATATAGTTATATTCCCATCGATAGTAGTGCCATTGTTTGTTGGCAGGGAGAAATCAATTAAAGCTCTTCAGGAAGCAATGAAAACTGATAAATCCATTATTTTGGTTGCTCAAAAAAATTCTGAGACAGATGACCCAATAGAAAAAGACCTATTTTCATATGGGTGTTTAAGTAAAGTTCTTCAACTTTTAAAACTCCCTGACGGTACCGTAAAGGTTTTAGTTGAAGGCCAAAAAAGAGTAAAAATTACAAATATTTCAAGTGATGTTAATTTTTTAAAATGTGATGTCGAAATTGCAGACGACATCAATGTCTCCAAAGAATTAGACGTTTACGCCCAAGGCTTAGTAAAACGATTTGAAAAACTAATCGTTTTAAACAAAAAAGATTTTAATGAAAATCTGAACATAATCAAAAATTCAAAAGATGCAAAAATAATAGCTGATAATATTGCTGCAAATCTAAACATTAAAATTTTTCAAAAACAAGAAATCCTAGAAACTAGAGATTTAAGAAAAAGATTAGAGAAAATATATGAAATAATAAATAAAGAAACTAGCGTTATCTCAGTTGAAAAGAAAATTCGTGGACGGGTAAAAAACCAAATGGAGAAAACTCAGAGAGAGTATTATTTAAATGAGCAATTAAAAGCAATTCAGAAAGAATTAGGAGAAATAGATGAGGGAAAAGATGAAATCGCAAATATTTCCAAAGCTATAACAAAGGCTAAAATGCCTAAAATAGCTCAAGAGAAATGTTTTTCTGAGCTAAAAAAACTTAAATCCATGAGCCCTATGTCCGCAGAGGCAACTGTTGTTAGAAATTATTTAGATTGGATGACAGAACTTCCATGGTCAGAAAAAACAAAAATCAACACTGATTTAAACTCAGCTCAAAAAATCCTTGATGAAGATCATTACGGCTTAGAAAAAGTCAAAGAGAGAATAATAGAATTTTTAGCAGTTCAAAAAAGAATACAAAAAATGAAAGGACCAATACTCTGTTTAGTTGGTCCCCCTGGAGTAGGCAAAACCTCTTTAGGCAAATCAATAGCAAAAGCTACCAACAGAAAATTCATAAGAATTTCATTAGGCGGAATTAGAGATGAAGCAGAAATAAGAGGTCACAGACGAACTTATATTGGATCTTTACCTGGAAAAATAATTCAAATGATGAAAAAGGCTGGGACTAGGAATCCATTATTCTTACTAGATGAAATTGATAAAGTAGGAAATGATTATAGAGGAGATCCTTCTTCGGCATTATTAGAGGCACTCGACCCGGAGCAAAACAAAGAATTTAATGATCATTATTTAGAAGTAGATTATGATTTATCAGATGTAATGTTTGTCACAACAGCAAACACTTTAAACATACTTCCACCATTACTAGATAGAATGGAAGTTATTCGGATATCTGGTTACACTGAAGATGAAAAAGTAAATATTTCTCAGAAATATCTAATACCAAAACAAAGTAAAAATAATGGATTAAAAAAAGATGAGTGGAAATTAAGTGAAGAAGTAAACAGAAAAATAATTAGAAATTACACAAGAGAGTCAGGTGTTAGAAATCTAGAAAGAGAAATCGCTAAAATAGCTAGAAAACTTGTAAAAAAAATTGACGCTAAGGAAAAAGTTAATACTTCTTTGAGCGAAAAAGAATTAAGTAACTTTTTGGGCGTTCAAAAATTTAAATATGGAGAAATTGAAGAAGAAAATAGAGTGGGCGTTGTTACAGGCTTAGCTTGGACGGAAGTCGGAGGTGAAATTTTAAAAATTGAGTCTGCAGTTATGCCCGGAAAAGGTAAAATGCAAATTACTGGAAAACTAGGAGAAGTTATGCAAGAGTCTGTTAAGGCAGCAAAATCCTATATAAGATCAAAAAGCTTAGAATTTGGAATTATCCCACCCATTTTTGATAAAAAAGATTTTCATATACATGTTCCTGAGGGTGCAACACCAAAAGATGGTCCTTCAGCAGGTATAGCCATGGTAACTTCAATCGTATCAGCAATTACAGAAATCCCGGTTGATAAAAAAGTAGCTATGACTGGTGAAGTAACACTAAGAGGCCTGGTATTACCTATAGGTGGTTTAAAAGAAAAACTTTTAGCGGCTCACAGAGCTGGAATAAAAAAGGTTTTGATACCAATAGAAAATAAAAAGGATCTTGCTGAAGTTCCAGATTCTATAAAGAAAAATATGGAAATTATAGCTGTGAAAAACGTTGATGATGTTTTAAAAATTGCTTTAACGAAAAATCTCAAAAGAGTAGAGTGGGTTGAAGTCGAGCAATTATCAAAAAACAAAACTAAAGAAGAGTCAAAAGCACCTATTAATTAAGTTTTTAAGAAATTAACCTTATTGTTTCTAAATAATATTTAGAGTAGATTTACTTTTCATGGGAAAGAAAATTATAATTACTGGTGGCCTAGGCTATATAGGTACCGAGTTGTGCAAAATTTATTCAGGGTATAGCTGGAACGATGAGGTTATTGTGATAGATAATCGCTTCATTTCTGAAAGAGTTAATCAACTTAGAAATTGGAATATAAATTATGTTCAAGGTGACATTTTAAATAAAGATATAATTCAAAGATACTGTGAAGATGCTGATATTGTTCATCATTTAGCAGGCGTTACTAAAGTTCCAAGAGTAAAAAGTGAAAGTAATGATGAAATAGATAAAGAAATCAAAATTATTGCAGAACAAGGGACGCAAAATATATTAGATGTTATTTCAGATAACTGTAAAATAATAATACCTTCAACCCATGTAGTTTATGAGGGTATTAGTGATGTAAAAAAAGATATTACGGAAGAAGAAATTACCTCGCCTGTTTTATCATACGCAAAATCAAAAGATTATAACGAGAAACAACTTAAAAACTCAGGTAAAAATTATGTAATTCTTAGACTTGGTTCTGTTTATGGATATTCTACAGATACTATGAGAGTCGATATAATGCCGAATTTATTCTCTAAGATAGCTTCTCAAGATGGAATTTTAAAATTATTTTCAGGAGGAAAACAAATTAAAAGTTTGGTGCCTTTAATTGATGTAGCAAGATGCTTCAAATTTATAGAGGAAAGAGAGGACATAAAAAATGAGTTATTTAATTTAACAAAAGACACTGTAACTGTAAAAGAAGTAGCAGAAATTTGTAAAAAATATAACCCCAAAGTGGTTTTAAGAGAAACAAATGATGAAATACCTAATTTGGGTTTCTCGCTTTCAAATAAAAAAATTAGAAAAAAAGGATTTAAATTTCTTTATAATTTAGATGAGAGCATAAAAGAAATGATCTCGAAGTGGTCAGATCAAAAATTAATAAAGGATTTAGAGTATGTAAAAAAGGGAGATAATGAATTTTTGGATAAAAGAGGTAAAATAAGCAATCATGAACTGACTGAACCAATAAATTTAATAGGTTTAATAAGTTCTAAAAAAGGAACCTTGAGGGCCAATCATTATCACCCTCAACAAGAACAAAAATGCCTTTTTACAAAAGGACAAATTATCGAAATCTTTCAGGATATATTAAATCCTGGATCTCCTAAAATTACTCAAGTCGTAAATGAGGGCGAACTGTCAATTATTAAACCTAACGTCGCTCATACAATGTTATTCACGAAAGATACAACTTTTTTAAATCTAGTAAGAGGTGAAAGAGAACATGATAATTATGGAATAACTCATACTATAAAACATATATTTGTAGACGAACAAGAAAAAAATTTATTGATAAAGTGTTACAAGTTTGAATGTAGATCATGTGGGAATAATAAATTAAGAAGAGTTGTCTCCTTAGGTTACCAACCTTTAGCAAATAACTTACTTAAAAATAAAAACGAAAAAAGTGATCTTTATCCATTAGAAATGAATTATTGTGAGAAATGCCATAATTGTCAATTATCTGTGGCTGTCGATCCAAAAAAAATGTTCTCAAATTATTTATATACATCCTCAACATCAGAAGTTTTTAGAAATCATTTTATTAAGGCTGCAAAAAATTATATTAAAGATTTTAAATTAAAACCTAAAAAATCATATATTATAGACATCGGAAGTAATGACGGTATCGCACTTAAACCTTTTAAAGACTTAAAATTTAAAAAAATATTAGGCGTGGAGCCGGCCAAAAATCTTGCCAAAAGTGCAAATAAAAATAAGATAAAAACTTTTAATGGCTTCCTGAATAAAACAAATTTAAAAAAAATTAAAAAAGGTGCAAATCTTATTTTAGCTTCAAACGTTTTTGCACATTCAGACAATCTTAAAGAAATGGCAGAATGCATGTTTAAACTATTAGACAAAAAGGGGACTATAATAATTGAAGTCCAATATCTTCTGAATACATTAAAAGATATTACTTTTGATAATATTTACCATGAACATTACAACTATTGGTCTCTAATATCTTTAAATAATTTTTTTAATAGATTCAATGCAAAAATTTACCGATCTGAAAAAATCGACACTCACGGCGGATCTATAAGAATATATGTTTCAAAAGATAAAAATAAAAAAGTTGAAACAAATGTTAAAAAAATGCTGCAAGAAGAAAAAAAATTTGGAATAGAAAAATTTGATACTTATAAAAAATTTGGAGAAAAAGTGTATAAAGTAAGAGAAAATATTTTAAATAATTTTAAACATTTAAAAAGGAAAAACAAAAAAATAATAGGATATGGCGCTCCAGCTAAAGCTACAACTGCACTTAACTTTTATGGCATTTCTCATCAAATCGATTTTATAGTCGAGGATAACTCTTTAAAGCATAACAAATATATACCAGGAGTCAGAATACCGATTAAAAGTAAAAAAATTATTAAGAATGATAAAAACACAATGATAGTGTTAGCTTGGAATTTCTTTAAAGATATTAAAAAAAATAATTCAAATTTGTCTAAAAATATTATTAATATAAAGGATTTAGAAAATTAATTTAAATTAAGAGCATCTCTAAAAAGAATTCTAAAATAATTTAAATTTTCGAATAAATACTCTATATAAATCTCAGCGAAAGGAAAATTAAATATAATTATTTCTTTTGTTAAATTTAAAATACCTATTAAAAATAAAATTGTTATGATGAATATAGTTAAAAAACTATAAAAACCAAAATAAGATTTTGAAGCGCTTTTATTTGTTTTAACTTTTTTATCTTTTAAACTTTTTTCATCAATTTTGATACCATGTTTTTTTTCTAAATATTCTTTTGAGTAAATTGACGGACCAGTTTTTTTTATAATTTTTTTCTTTTTCTTCTCTATCTGCACAAATGACTTTATTTCTTTTTTGGTTTGTGTCTGAACTTTTTTTGACTTACTTACAAATTGATTTTTTATTGGAAATTGTGTCCATTTATTTCCACACGAACTACATTGAACTAATCTACCAGCACTAGTTATAGCGTTATCTGGAACTATAAACTTTTTTTGACACGACTTGCATTCAAGAATCATTGTTACTAATAATACAGCTAATTCGTCACTGTATAAATACATTTTTACTTTAAAGGAATTATATTGTATATGTCGAACAAATTTCAGGGCGGTTAGCTCAGTTGGTAGAGCATCTCGTTTACACCGAGAGGGTCATAGGTTCGAGTCCTTTACCGCCCACCATTGGGGGTGTAGCTCAGTTTGGTTAGAGCGCCTGCCTGTCACGCAGGAGGCCGCGGGTTCGAGTCCCGTCACTCCCGCCACTCTTAATTAACAATTATTTAAATTTAATTTATAGAAATTTTCAGAAAAATTTTCCCTCTGATAACAGTTATTTAATATATTTTCTAAAGGTTTACTTTCACCATGTAGAGGCATTAATACATAAATACTTTTAATATTATTGTTTCTAATTTTTTTTAGAACGAATTGCTTCCAATAATCAAAATAGATGTTTTTTTCATTAGGATACCCATGAAAATCATACCAAAACCTAGTAGGAGAAAAATCGTATTGTTTCAAAAAAACTGAAATAAATTGATAATCCGTAATAATCATTTTTTTGCTTTTATCTTCCTCAAGTGATTTCAAAGCAATTTTAATACTTGAAATTTCCTTTTCAGGATCATCAGGATAAAACATAGTGATCCATCTAATATTGGATAATCCCTTATTAATTTTTCCTCCATCTATTGAGTTTTTTAAGTTTACATCCCTCAAATCCATAAAAGTACGATTTTGTACATAATTAAAATAATAATAAACTGTTGAACACAAAGTTAAGGTAATTAATAAACGCCCAATAATTTTTTCTTTGCTTATAAATTTTTTTGCATAAATGTGAGAGAAACCACAAAATATTGGAATTAAACAATAAATATAAATTGCATTTATAGTCATTAATTGATGCATTATTGTTGA
>CACPLT010000011.1 GCA_902634845.1 uncultured Pelagibacteraceae bacterium | reverse complement strand
TGATAAGCCTGAGTCTGGATATGAAAACAGCGTCTTTGGAGCGGGTATTGGCTTATCTTATGAAAAATTTAAAGATATTTATTTTTCTCCTGGTCTTAGCTTAACTTACGATGATTTAAAAACAGATAGTACTGCATCAGATTTGCTAAAAGAACAGTCTGGAAGTTCAACAGATTTAATGTTTGATTATGCTCTTACAACAGATAAAAGAGATAGAAGATTCATGCCTACTGCAGGACATTTAACAAGTTTTTTTCAAGAACTTCCAATGTATGCAGATCAACCTCATATAAAAAATAGTTTTACAACAAATCATTATAAAGAAATAAATGAAGATGTAATTGGAGCTTTAAAATTTGGAGCTACTGCTATAAATGGATTAAATGATGAAGATGTTAGAGTAAGTCAACGATTAGGCTTAAGCACAAAAAAATTAAGAGGTTTCGAGTCTGGTAAAATTGGGCCAAAAGACTCTGACGATTTTATTGGCGGAAATTATTCAACTTATTTAAATTTGGAGGCTAACTTTCCAAATTTTTTCCCTGAAAAAAGTAATGCAGAAGTAGGCTTATTTTTTGACGCAGGAAACGTTTGGGGTGTTGATTATAGCGATACTATAGATGACTCTAACAAAATTAGATCAACTGTAGGATTGAATACTAGTTGGCTATCGCCTGCAGGTCCATTATCATTTATATTTTCTAAAAACATAACTAAAGCCTCTACTGATGTTGATCAAACATTTAACTTTAGGCTGGGCACTACATTTTAATGAGAAATTTACTTAAAATTTTAATTGCAACATTCATTTTTATCCTTCCAGTAGAATACAAACTTTTAGCAAGTGATATTTATTTCGTTGATTATTCAAAAGTTATGAACGAGAGTGTGGCTGGAAAAAAGGCCCAAGATTCTTTAAAAAATCTCTTAAAAAGCTCAAATAAAAAATTTAATGAAACGGCCAAAAAACTCAAAGAGGAAGAAAAACAAATAATTAGTCAAAAAAACGCTCTCTCAAAAGAAGAATACAAAAAAAAAGCAGATGTTCTAAGAAAAAAAGTGTTTAACCTCAACAAAGAAAGAGAGAGGTCTATTAAAGATATAGCTTCTAAAAGAAAAAAAGCTGGCGATGAAATGTTGAAAAATTTAAATCCGATATTGGGAAAATATATGAAAGAGAATAATATTGCGGTCGTTATAGATAAAAAAAATGTTTTAATGGGTGATAAAAAATTTGAAATCACGTCTCAAATTATTGAAATTCTTAACAAGGAATTTAAATCAATAAACCTTAATTAATGTCAAAAAATATATTTTTTAAAAGTAAAGGACCTTTTAAATTAGATTTTTTGTTTCCTAATTACTCAAGCTCTAAAATTATTATTAAGGATATTAAATCTTTAGATAAAGCGGGAAAAACAGATTTAACTTTTTTTGACTCTTCTAACTATAAAGATTTAGCATCAAAAACAAAAGCTAGCGGTTGTATTACAAAAGATAGTCTCAAAAATTTCCTTCCTAAAACCTGTGAAACAATATGTGTAAAAAGTGTATTGTTTGAGTTGGCTAAAGCTACATCCAAATTTTATCCAAATGCAGATCTAGATTATCCTGATATTTCACTTGAAAAACCCAAGAAAACAAAATTTCCAGGAGTAAAATTTGGTAATAATGTTTTAATTGGAAAAAACGTCAAAATAGGTAAATCATCTGTAATTGGAAGTAATACAATAATAGAACAAAATGTTGCAATAGGAAAAAATTGCGTAATTGGTTCTCAAATTATGATAAAAAATTCGATTTTGGGTGATAACGTTGTGGTTCAAGATGGAGCAAAAATAGGTCTCAAAGGTTTTGGATTTGTACCTTTGAAAGAAAAGAATTTTAGGATGCCACACATTGGAAAAGTAATACTCGAAGATAATGTTGAAATTGGTGCCTCTTGTACAATTGATAGAGGATCGATCGATGACACTAAGATTGGAAAAAATACATTTTTAGATAACCAAGTTCATGTGGCACATAACGTAAAAATTGGAAAAAATTGTATGATAGCCGGCCAGGTTGGATTTGCAGGAAGTTCTACTCTAGGAAACAATGTCTCTATTGGAGGGCAAGCTGGAATTTCTGGACATTTAAAAATAGGAAATAACGTAAAAATTGGTGGAGGTAGTGGTGTAGTAAAAGATATTTCTGATAATACTGTTGTGATGGGTTATCCTGCTGTTCCTTTAAAAGAATTTTTAAAAAGAGGTAAATAAAATGATAAAAAAAGACACTATAAATAGAAAAGATATTGAGAAACTACTTCCTCATAGAGCACCAATGTTATTAATTGATAAACTAACTAAAATTGTTCACTTAAAGTCTGCTACTGCAATCATGAATGTAAAGAAAGATGGTTTTTATGTTCAAGGACATTTTCCAGGCCAACCAGTTATGCCAGGTGTTTTAATTGTAGAGGCTTTTGGTCAGGCAGCTGCCGCTTTAACTGCTTGTGGAATAGATCCAAAAGAGTACGACAATAAATTAGTATATTTAATGAGTGTAGAGAAGGCTAAATTTAGAAATCCAGTTTTACCTAATTGTGAACTTCATTTAGAAATAGAGGCAATAAGATCTCACGGAAGAGTCTGGAAGTATAAAGGGACAGCTAAAGTTGACGGAAAAAGAATGGCAGATGCAGAATGGTCTGCAACTATAGTTGACAGAAATTAAAATGATACATAGTTCAAGTGTTATAGATAAAAAAGCGAAAATAGGAAAAAACGTCAAAATTGGTCCTTTTTGTTATGTTGGTCCCAATGTTGAACTTCACCAAGACGTAGAATTAATTTCGAATGTACATATAGAGGGTAATACTAAAATAGGAAAATGCACAAAAATTTTTCCTTTTGCAAGCATTGGAACTATGCCACAAGATTTAAAATTTAAAGGAGAGTCAAACAGTGTTTTGATTGGTGAAAATAACATGATCAGAGAATATGTAACAATAAATCCAGGTACGGAAGGGGGAGGAAGCAGAACAGTTGTAGGAGATAATTGTTTATTTATGATTTCTTCACATATAGCTCATGATTGTAAAGTCGGTAATAATGTAGTTATCGCTAACAATGTTCCTTTGGGTGGACACGTTACATTAGAGGACTCAGTTGTTATAGGTGGTAATTCTGCGGTACAACAATTTACAAGAATAGGAAGATTAGCAATGATCGGAGGTATGACTGGAGTACTAAAAGATGTCATTCCATTTGGTCTATCCTTTGGCAATAGGAATTATTTACAAGGTATCAATTTAATTGGACTGAGAAGAAAAAAATATGAAAATAAGAAAATTTTAGAGCTAGATACTGCTTATAAAAAAATTTTCTCATCCAATAAACTTCATGAAAATTTAGCTAAAATTAACGGTGAATATAAGGGAAACGACTTGGTTAAAGAGGTGATTGATTTTATAGAAAAGGATAAAAAAAGACCTATTTGTACACCATTATCTAAATAATGATTGGATTAATATTTGGAGATACTGATTTTCCCAAGGAAATATTAAAAAAGATTAAACAAAAAAAATTTAAATATCTAATTATAGATTTGAGTAAAAAAAGGACTTTCAGAAAAGATAGAAACTCAAAAAGAGTATCTATAGGGCAATTTGGAAGAATTATAAATTTATTAAAAGAAAATAAATGCAAAAAAGTTCTTTTTGCAGGCAAAGTAAAAAAACCTAAATTTTCAAAACTAAAGCTTGATTTTAAAGGTGTTTATTACATACCAAGAATTATAAAAAGTTCTAAGATTGGCGATGCAGCTATTTTAAAAGAAATAATCGATATTTTAAATAAAGAAAAGATAAAAACTATTAGTTCATTATTTTTTAATCCAGAATTAACTTTAAATAAAGGCATACATACAAAAATTAAACCAAATAATTTTGATAAAGCTGATATCAGTAAAGCAATTTCAATATTAAATAATTTGAATAAATATAATTACAGCCAAGGTACAGTTGTTAGAAATAAAAAAATGGTAGCAATTGAAGATAGCAGAGGAACTCAAAAATTATTGAAGAAATTGAAAAATAAAAAAATAAAAAAAAGTGGTGTATTGGTCAAATTTCCCAAAAAAAAACAAGATTTAAGAATAGATTTACCAACTATTGGTTTGAAAACTTTGAAGCAATGTAAGTTAGCTGGTCTTAAAGGTATAGTAGTTAAGAATAAACAAAATATTTTTTTAGATAAAAAAAAATGTATTAATTTTGCAAATAAGAATAAAATGTTTATTTTATCAAAATGAAAAAGATATTTTTATTATCATTAATTTTTTTTACTTTTACCTACCTACACTCTTCAGAAATTAAACTCGAAAAAATATTTGATGGATTAAACAAACCTTGGAGTTTATCTTTTGTTGATGAAAATAATATTCTAGTTACTGAAAAATCTGGAAATCTTCTGTTTGTAAATTTAAAAGATAAAACTAAATCAATTATTAAACATAATTTGTCTGTATTAGAAGATGGCCAAGGTGGTCTGTTGGATGTTTTATTTCACAATGGAAATGTCTATGTTTCATATTCGGAGAACAGAGGAAATTGGCATTCTAGCACTTCAGTCGCAAGAGGTATCTTAAATAAGAAGAACACAGTTTTCAAAAATATTTTTAGAGCTGAACCACCTATAAATTCTGGATACCATTTTGGCTCTAGACTAGTTATTAAAAAAGATAAACTTTATATTACAGCTGGTGAACGAGGCGAAGGTATGATCGCCCAAGACCCTCAAAAACATCCTGGCAGTATAATTAGAATAAATCTAGATGGTTCTATTCCAAAAGATAATCCAAAATTTAAAAATAAAAAAAATTGGTTACCTGAAATTTATCAGATAGGTGTAAGAAATCCTCAGGGAATGGCTTTATCCCCATTCGATAATAAAATTTATTTAAGTAATCATGGTGCCAAGGGAGGTGATTGGTTTGGAACCGCAAACTATGGAGAAAATTATGGTTGGAAAATATTAGGGTGGGGTGGGACAAATTATAGTGGAACAAAAATAGGTCCTAAATGGAAGCCAGGTTATACTAAAGCAATTAAATACTGGGTTCCATCTATAGCTGCTAGTGCAATTGCAATATACAAAGGTAAAGAATTTAGTGAATGGAACGGAGATGCTCTTGTTACAGCTTTAAAAGATCAATCACTTAGAAAAATTAGCTTTAAAAAATCTTTCGTTGTTGAACAGATAATATTTAAAGGAAATATTGGAAGAATAAGAGATATTAAAATACATAAAAAAACAGGAGAAATTTATCTGATTTCTGATAACGGCAGTATTTGGAGAATGTATAAGTGAAAAAGATATTTATTTTAACAGGAGAACCTTCAGGAGATAAATTGGCAGCTAAGGTTATTTCAAAATTAAAAATCAAAGATCCAAATATTTCATACTTATGTTTAGGAGGTGAGGAACTTAAATCTTTAGGAATAAATTCAATATCGAATTTAAGTGAAGTAACTTACCTAGGATTTACTCGAGTAGCACTTAACTTATTTAAAATTAAGAAAAAAATTAATGAAACAGCAAATAAAATACTAGAGTTTAATCCGGATATTTTATTTTCAGTTGATAGTCCGGATTTCACTTTGCGAGTTGCAGAAAAGGTAAAAAGTAATTCACCTAATATTAAAACAATTCATTTTGTAGCTCCCCAAGTTTGGGTATGGAGAGAGGGAAGAGTTAAAAAAATAAAAAAATTTATAGACCATATTTTACTTCTGTTTAAATTTGAAAAAAAATATTGGGAAAAAGAAAATGTAAGTTGTGAATTTGTAGGACATCCTCTTTTGGAAAATAATAAAGAAGATAAAATTGAATTAAACGAAGTTATTAAAAAAAATAAGGCAATAATTTCAGTTTTTCCAGGCAGTAGAGATAGTGAAGTAAAAAAACTTACTCCAATATTATTGGATTTTATCAAACTGATGAATGAAAAGTACAAAGACTTTCTATATGTTTTTCACTCGACAAAAGCTCAAAGATCTAATCTAGAAGGTTTAATAGGTCAAAGCCAAATTAACAACATTGAAATAATTTCTGATGAAAAAATAAAAGATCACATACTTAAAAAATCAATTTTTGCTGTTTCAAAATCTGGGACCATATCTCTTGAAATAAGTAAAAGAAAAATACCCTCAATAATTATTTATAAGATGAATTTTTTAAATTTTTTAATTGTTAAAATACTGGTAAAAATAAAATACGCAAATATTTTGAACATAGCTGCTGAACAAATGATTATTCCTGAATTGTTACAATCAAAATGTAATCCCAAAGAAATTTTTAAACTGGTTTCAAGTTTTTTAGAAGACCCAAACAAAATAAAAAAACAAATATCTAACACAGAAAAAGTTTTAGAAACTTTTAGAACAAAGAACTTACCAACCGACCTAGCAGCAGATTCACTTAGGAAAAGTCTGGGATTTTAAATTACAAAGACTACAATCATTATTTAAGCTTGGGATATCACCTTCAAGGAAATCTATTATATCTGTTATAAATTTAAAATATAAGTCATCATTTCTTTTAATTTCAAAATACTGTGTAGACATCTCAAGTGCTGGTACACTTCCTAATTTTAAGCTATTTGGCTCAAAACAAAAAATTCCCAAGTTTTTTACTGGATTTAATTTTAAAAAATTTTGATCTGGTTTCTCGAACATTATTGCATAACTATTTAATTGTGACATATATGTTAATGATTTTTTTTCATTTATATTTGTTACTTTAAAATCAATTATAGAAAAAAAATCTTTGTGATCAATATAAGCGTCAATTTTTCCCCTTAATTGAAAAGCTCTATCTTTTTTATCATAAAGAATTTCTGATTTATGTAATTTTGCATAATCTGTTTTAATAATTCCATCAGGAATTTTATTTGAATTTAAATATTTTGATGATTTATTATGATAAAATTTTTTTTGAATAGAATCTATTTTTGAAAATATTGTTGGGAAACCGAAATTAATTCTTATATCATTTACTTTAAGATCGTAATAACACCTCTTACATCCTGAGTACCCGAATGCAAACTCGCTGGGACTAAATAAATGTATTTTCGACATTAGACTAGTTTTTTTAATCTGCTCACCACAATACTTTTATCTAAAGATAGTATTATGTCGTAAATTCCTGGCCCAAATTTTGTACCAACCAATCCAATTCTTAGAGGTTGCCCAACTCCTTTAAAATTGGTTTGATGTTTATCTATAAGACTCTTAATAATCTTCTCTAAACTTTCTTTATTAAGATTGGATAATTTTTCATAATCCTCTATGAAATTTTTGATAATTTCTTGAGACTTTTTATCAACTAAAGATTTATCTTCGTTTGATATTTTTAGGTTATCAGTTAGGATATAGCTAGAATTATTAAAAATATCCTCAAGAGTTTTAGCTTTATTCTTCAAAAAATTTAAAGATTTTAAAACCACATTTTCTTTTGATTTATCAATTTTTGTTTTAAACTTTTGGGAAAATTCTTTTAATCTATTAAATAAATCATTTTCATTCATAGATTTTATATAAGTCTCGTTTATTGATAAAATTCTAGACATGTCCAATTTAGAAGGTGATTTACCAATTCCTTCAAAATCAAATAGCTCAATACTTTCTTTTAGTGAAAAAATTTCTTTATCTTTGTAAGACCAGCCTAATCTTAATAAATAATTTCGCAAAGCTTCTGGAATTATGCCAATTTTTATATAATCATTTATTGTTGAAGCATTATCTCTTTTAGAAAGCTTCTTACCTTTTTCACTATGAATTAAAGGTATATGTGCAAAGCTTGGTACTTCCCATTTCATAGCATCATAAATTTGTTTTTGTTTAAAAGAATTTATCATATGATCATCACCTCTTATAACATGAGTTATTTTCATCTCATGATCATCTACAGTTGCTGATAATTGATAAGTAGGAGTTTTATCTTTTCTTAAAATGACAAAATCTTCAATTGTAGAATTTGATATATTTCTTTCACCTTGTACTAAATCTTTAATAATCGTATTTCCTGAAATTTTACTTTTAAATCTTATAACAGGCTTAACATCTTTTGGAATTTTTAGATCTTTAGGATCTCTCCATTTTCTATTGTAAACATAAGGGATACCTTGTTTTTTGCATTTTTCTTTTTGTTCGTTAATCTCTTCTTCTGAACAATAACATTCGTATGCAAAACCTTTTTTAATAAGTTCTTCTGCAACAGCTACATGTTTAGATATATTTTTTGATTGAATGTATTCAGCTCCATCATAATTGATGCTTAACCACTTTAAAGAATTTATTATTTGTTGTTTGAATTCATCTTTAGATCTTTGTTTATCAGTATCTTCAATTCTTAAAAAAAAATTTCCTTTGTTTTTTCTCGCTATTAACCAGTTAAACAAAGCAGTTCGCACCCCTCCAATATGAAGAGGACCAGTAGGGGATGGAGCAAACCTACAATTAAAAGACATTTAATATTTTTAGACTATTTTAGTGAAAGTTTCTATATAAAGAAATTAATCTTCCTTGAATTTTAATCCTGTTGGAAGCGTAAATCTTTGTATCGTAATTTTTATTAGCAGCCTCTAAAGCAATAGTATTTCCTTTTTTTCTTATTCTTTTTAAGGTAGCTTCTTGTTCATCAATTAACACTACTGCTATCTGTCCAGTATCTGCAGTTGATGATTTTTTGATTATTACTGTGTCGCCATCGTTTATTCCAGCCTCAATCATTGAATCACCTTTTACTTTTAAACCAAAATACTCACCATTTTTTTGCAAATCTTCAGGTAAAGAAACTTTATCAACTTCATGTTGTATAGCTTCAATAGGCGTACCAGCTGCTATACTTCCTAGAACTGAAACTTTTGACGAATTTACTTTAGATTTGTCCAATCCACCTTTGATTACACTTGGAGTAAAAGAATTGAATATGTCATTTGCGCTTGCATTTTCTGGTAACTTAACTACTTCTAAAGCCCTTGCTTTATGAGCAAGTCGTTTTACAAATCCTCTCTCCTCTAGGGCACTAATTAAACGATGAATACCAGATTTCGACTTGAGGTTGAGTGAATTTTTCATTTCCTCATAAGATGGAGAAATGCCAGTAGATCTAATTTTTTTATTTATAAAAATTAATAAGTTTTTTTGTTTTTTTGTTAGCATAGAACAAACCTCGTACATTAATGTTCTACAAAAGTTCTTTTAAAATTACAACTTTAAATAAGGCTCTATTTTATTGAGTAATTTGAATTAATCTTTTCATTAATTCCTCTGGTTTGTCTGATTTAAGAAGTGATTCTCCAATAAGAAAATTTTTAATTCCAGTTTTGTCGTAAATGTATTTTGCATCTTTTTCATCTTTGATACCGCTCTCAGAAATTAGAGGTTCTCCGTGCGTTTTAACTGTTTCAAAAATAGAAATTGTATTATTTAAAGAGACGTCTAAAGTTTTTAAATTTCTATTATTTATTCCAATCAAAGCTTCTTTAAATTTTAAAGCTATTTCAGCTTCTTTTTGATCATGTACTTCAACAATAACTGATAAATCATGTTTTAAAGCTTCTTTATAAATTTCGTGAGCCTGATTTTCATCAAGAGCCGCGATAATTAAAAGTATACAATCACAACCAAAACTTTTAGATAGAGGTATTTGATAAGGATCAATAAAAAAATCCTTAGCCAAAACAGGAATATTGAATTTTTTTTTAATTTCAAGAATATAATTCAATTTTCCCAAGAAATACTTTTCTTCAGTAAGCACAGATAAACAAGTCGCTCCATTATCAATATACGTTTTAGCAATATTCAAATGATTAAAGTCTTTAACCAATATTCCAGCAGATGGACTTGCTTTTTTAATTTCAGAAATTAAAGAAACACCTTTATTATTTTTTATAGCATCTTTAAAATTTTTAAATAAGTTTAGTTTTTTAATATTATTTTCTAAGTAATTTATTGAATATTTTTTTTTTATAATTTTAAGATTTTCTTTCTTCTCTTTTATAATTTCTTTTAACATATTAGTCATTGGGCTGATTGTATTCTTTTTAAATGCTTTAAAACATGACCAGAACTTAAATGATTAGCGGCAATTTTAAATGCCTTATTAAAATCACTCTCTTTATCTGCAACTATCAATCCAGCTGCGGTATTTAGAGCTACGGATTGAGAAAATTCATTTAATTTTCCCCCAAAGATTTCAATAATTTTTTCTGAATTATACTCTGCATTTCTACCTTTTAAATTTTCTCTATTTTTTAAATTTATTCCTAGTTTTTTGGGGTCTATAACAAATTCTTTTATATTTCCATTCTTAAGTTGCACTACTTTTGTTTTTTCGAAAGGGGAAATTTCGTCCATACCATCATCACTGTTTACTATCAAAGCATGGATAACATTATTCTCTTTTAAAGCTTCCGCGAAAGGTCTCATCCATTTTTTATCAAATACACCAACTACCTGTCTCTTTACTTGAGCGGGACTGCTTAAAGGGCCTATAAGATTGAAGATAGTTTTTTTCCCCATTTTTTTTCTAGCTGGGCCAACATACTTCATAGCCATATGGTAATTAGGGGCAAACATAAAAGCGAAATTAAATTTTTCAATATTTTTTTCAACCTCTTTTGGATTTAAATTTATATTTATTTTTAAAGCCTCTAGCACATCAGCGGAACCACAATTAGATGAAACTGCTTTATTACCGTGTTTTGCAACTTTAACACCCATACTTGAAAGGACTATTGCAGCAGCAGTCGAGATATTAAGTGAATTTTGGCCATCACCCCCAGTTCCACATGTATCTATGGTATTAGTATCAGAGTTAACTTTAGTAGCTTTATTCCTTAATACAAAAATTCCCCCAGCAAGTTCATCCTTAGTCTCACCTTTTTCTATAAAAGCTTCTAATATTTCAACAATTGTGTTTTCTTTATGCTTTCCACTCATTAGTTCCTCAAAAAGAGATTTGCTTTCGTCAAATGAGAGGTTTTGACCTTTAATCAATTTTTCTAGGAAAAGAGACATTTTAATTATCAATAAAATTTTTTATTAATTTCATTCCAACTTTAGTACTAATACTCTCTGGATGAAATTGAAAGCCATGAATATCATAGTCTTTGTGCATTAATCCCATAATAGTCTTATTTTTTGTCTCTGCTGTAATTATAAGGCTTTTTGAAAGTCTTTTACGATCAACAACCAAGCTATGATACCTAGTTGCTTCAAAGTTATTCTTAATGTTTTTAAACAATCCAATTTTTAAATGCTTAATTTTACTAGTTTTCCCATGCATCAAGTTTTTTGCACTTATAATTTTCCCTCCAAAAGCTTGTCCAATAATTTGGTGACCTAAACAAACGCCCAGAATTGGTATTTTTTTATAAACATCTTTTACTATTTTAAGACAATTTCCAGCTTGGTTAGGATTTCCAGGACCTGGTGAAATAACTATTTTATCATAATTTTTTTTTAAAATAGTTTTGCCGTCTATTTTATCATTTCTTATTACATCTACATTTCTCTTTAATTTTGAAATATAATGATAGAGATTGTAAGTAAAACTATCGTAATTATCTATGAGTAAAATTTTCATTTAGTCTATTGCTTTCATCAAAGCCTTAGCTTTATTTACTGTTTCAGCAAATTCTTTATCTGGTTTGCTATCTGCTACAATCCCAGCTCCAGCTTGCACATAAAACTTATTATTTTTTATTAAGGCAGTCCTTAAAGCTATACAGGTGTCAAATTCGTTATTAGGAGTAAAATATCCAATACCTCCAGCATATAAATTTCTTTTATTTTTTTCTAATTCATCTATGATTTCCATAGCTCTTATTTTTGGTGCTCCACTAACTGTACCAGCTGGAAAACCTGCTAACAAAGCCTCAAATGTCGAAACTTTATTATTAAATTTTCCGATAACATTAGAAACAATATGCATAACATGAGAATATTTTTCTACTTTGAAGCTTTCAGTTACTTTAACAGTATTTATTTTTGAAACTTTTCCTACATCGTTTCTTCCTAAATCTAATAACATCAGATGCTCCGCTAATTCCTTTTTATCTGTAATGAGTTCTTTTTTAAATTTTTTATCTTGTTTCGTATTTTTTCCTCTAGGCCTAGTACCAGCTATAGGTCTCAATGTTATAATGTTATTTCGTAATCTCACTAATATTTCAGGACTACTACCTAAAATTTTGAAGTCCTTAAAATTAAAATAAAACATAAATGGAGACGGATTTGAATTTCTTAAAAAATTATAAATTTCAATTGGTTTTTTTTCAAACTTCCTCTCGAATCTTTGACTTAAAACTACCTGAAAGATGTCTCCTTTTTTAATATAATTTTTTGCTTTAAGAACCTTATTTTTAAATTCCCTTTTTGTGATGTTTGATTTAATTTTATGTTCATTTTTCTTAAAGGTAAATTTTTTTGGCAAACTAATTTCTTCGTAAAAATTTAATAAATTAAATTCTTTTAATATTTTGTTATATTCTTCAAAATAATTAAAAATTTTATAATCTGAAAAAACATTGTTGAGATAAAAAACTTCTTTTTTCAAATTATCATAAATTATCAAATTTCTAGGCCGCAGTATTCTTACATCAGGTATTTTAATATCATCTTTACAAGTTTCAGGGATTTTCTCTATATATCTTATGATATCATATGAGAAATAAGCTACCAACATTGATGACATTGAAGGTATGTTTTTTGGTAAATTTAACCTAAAATTTTTTGTTAAATTATTTATGTATTTTAAAGGTTCGACTTTTAATTTTTTTATTTTATTGTTATGAAAAAGTCTTAAGTTACGTTTTTTAAAGTCCCAAATTTTATCTGGATTATATCCAATTATGGTATATCTCCCTCTTATCCTTCCTTTTTCTACAGACTCGAATATAAAACTATTTTTTTTCGATAAAATTAAATTAAACAAATTTTCTATTTTTTTGTAATTTAAACATTTTTTTTTTAAAAAAATTAACTGACTCTTTTTTTTAATATGGTTTTTTTTAAAATTTTGAAAACTTATGTTTATCTTCATCAAAATGAATTTTTAATACGGTTTAAAGTTTTATTATTAATTTCAACACTATACTTTTTATTTAGACTTAGATCATAAATGTTGTAAATATTATTAGCTAGTCTCAATTTAGCTTTTAATTTAAAACTTTCGTAATTTTCATTTTGTCTATCTATTTTAGGTAGTTTTGTCTCTTTTACGTAAATTATAAAATTGTCTTTAAGCATATTGTCAGTTATCAAATTTAAGCTTTTATCATCTGTTTCAAATATTCTTTTAATTACACCTGAGCTAAAAGTTTTATTATCATTGAGATTATTCAAAGTTGTTGTTTGTACTATCAAATTATTTTTTTTCGCAAAGGAGTCCATTTGAGATCTAGTAAATTTTTTATTTGTAATTTCTTTTGCTAATTTACTATTTTCTGTGATTTTGTTTTCTATTATGATTTGAGCTTTAATAGAATCTATTACTTCTTTTTCATTTTTATTTTTTTTTAGTGTTTTAGACTCTATCATTTCAGCTAAATAATATTTTTTATCTACAGCTAAAAATTCAGGAGAATTTAGATTTTCAAGTTTATAGAAACTACTTATAAGTTTTTCACTCAATTGCTTAGAAACATTATTTTTTTTTATTAATTCTGTATTTTTTATACCTAAGTTATATTCTAATACTAATTGATCCAAGCTTACACCATCTAAAATTTTATTTTCTATTTCATTTAGTTTATTAAAGAAATTTTCATTATATTCATCACTACCAATTATATTTGTAGGAGTTAACTCTGCGTATTTAAAAGCTTTAACTATTTCAGAGTAAAAATCTTTGTTTTTTTGAAATACTTCATCAATTTTTTGATCTGGAATTGTTTTTTCGTAATATTTTTTTAAATTAATAAACTCTATTTTTTTTGTCTGGTTTTCTTTATTGTATTCATGCTGTACAAGAAAATTTGGAATTTCAATACCTCCAGACAAATAACTTAGAAGTTGTCTTTTCTTTTCTTGTTCAGCAATGTTGGTTTCGAATAATGGTGCGCTCAAGCTACTTGATATTAAGAATTTCTCGTATTTAGTTCTTGAAAACTTATTATCTTTAAAAAATGTTTTATCATTTAGAATAATATTTTTTAAAGATGAGTCTTCAAGAGTTACTTTTAAATCTTCCAATTCTAAAATAAGAACTCTTTTACCAATATAATCTGATAAAATTTTATTTATTAAATCAGTTTTTGGAAGGTTTTTACGATCTTGTTCGTTTAAATCTAGAGCATTTAGATAATTTACAAAATCTCGGGTACTAATTTTTTCTGAGTCAATTTTAGCAACAACATTTTGACTTCCACCACTAAACACATCTCCCATACCCCAGAATAAAAATGGCAATATAATTATTCCCACAAGAAGTTTGAATAAAAAGGTCTTTGAATATTTTTTTATTGAATTTAACATATTATTATTTTAAATAATTAATAAATTATTAATTCAAATAGATCAAACTCAATATAAAAAATAAAATGAAATATTTTATCGGAAATTGGAAAATGTTTGGAATTCCTAAGTCAATAAACATACTTAAAAGGATTAATACCTTTTGTTCAAAGGATAAAAACAGAAATAAATATAAGGCAATTGTAACTCCCCCTTATACGCTACTAGAGACTTATTCAAATTATTTTAAAACAAAACACTTAACTATAGGTTCGCAAAATTGTTATCAAAAAGATAAATTTTCTTCTAATACTGCTGCTGTAAGCCCTTATATGCTTAAGAGTGTTGGAGTTAAATATACCTTGATTGGTCATTCGGACAATAGAAGTGAAGGTGATACCGATGATATCTTAAAAGAAAAAGTAAAACTTGCATTAAAAAATAATTTGAAAGTAGTTTTTTGTATTGGTGAAAATAAAACGCAAAAAAAGAATAAAACAACTTTTAATATACTTAAACGTCAACTTACAAAAGTTTTAGAAAAAAAATTAAACAAAAATAATATTATTGTTGCATATGAACCTATATGGTCAATTGGAAGTGGTAAAATACCATCATCTGACGATCTAGAAAAAACAATAATTCATATAAAAAACTCACTGAAGAAAATTTTTAGAAAAAAAAGCCCAGCTGTTCTTTATGGTGGCTCTGTGGATGGTAACAATGTAAAGATTTTTAAAAAAATTACACAAATTGATGGTTTTCTAATAGGTGGGGCTTCAAAATCTTCAAAAAAATTTATTGATATAATAAAGAATTACTATAGATAAGCATCATGGAAAATATAATTGTTGTTATAAATATCGTTCTAGCGTTTATTTTAGTAGTAGTAGTTTTGTTACAAAGATCAGAAGGTGGAGCATTAGGATTAGGTGTTTCACAGGATAATTTCACGTCATCAAGATCAGTAGGCACGTTTCTAACAAAATTAACAGCAATTATCGCATCTTTATTTATTATTTGTAGCATTATATTAGTAGCTATAAATAGAGATGAAATTCGTAAGACTCAATCAGTCTTGGAGCTCGAAGAAGAAAAGAATTTGGATTTACCTCAAATACCTGAAAATAATAAATAAAACTTTTTTTTAACACATTTTTAAAGTATAAAATACTTCCATGGCGCGATATATATTCGTTACTGGCGGCGTGGTTTCATCTTTAGGAAAAGGATTATCTTCTGCTTCATTAGCATATCTTTTACAATCAAGAGGGTATAAGGTCAGAATTAGAAAATTAGATCCTTATTTAAATGTAGACCCGGGTACGATGAGTCCATTTCAACATGGAGAAGTTTTTGTTACTGACGATGGGGCAGAGACTGATTTAGATTTAGGACATTACGAAAGATTTTCAGGCATATCTGCAAAAAAAACGGATAATATTACAACTGGAAAGATTTATAATGACGTACTTAAAAGAGAACGTCAGGGCAAATATTTAGGTAAAACCGTTCAAGTAATTCCTCATGTAACTAACAGAATAAAAGAATTTATTAAAAACGATGTCAAAAATGAAGACTTTGTTATTTGTGAGATTGGAGGGACAGTTGGAGATATAGAAAGTCTTCCATTTCTTGAGGCTATAAGACAATTTTCTAATGAAGTTGGAAGAAAAAATACATTATTTATTCATTTGACTTTAGTTCCTTATATGAAAGCCTCAGATGAAATTAAAACAAAACCAACCCAGCATTCAGTTAAAGAATTAAGAAGCATAGGTATTCAGCCCGACATAATAATCTGTAGATCTGAAAGAACTATTCCTTTAGACCAAAGAAGAAAAATCTCTCTATTTTGTAATGTTGCTATTGAAGATGTAATAGAAACAGTGGACGTTAAAACAATCTATGAGGCTCCAATAAGTTTCAATAAAGAAAAACTAGATGAAAGAGTTTTAAGTTTTTTTAAAATAAAGTCAAAAAATAGAGTAAACCTAAGTCCTTGGAAAAAAATTACTAAACTTGTTCTAAATACAAAAAAAATAGTAAATATTGCAATTATTGGAAAATATGTGGAGTTAAAAGATGCATATAAATCTTTAGATGAAGCTTTAACTCATGGAGGAATAAATAACAACTTAAAAGTAAACCTAATAAGAATAGAGTCTGATAAATTAAAAACAAGCGAGATAAAAAGCAAACTTAAGAGTGCATCGGGAATTCTTATACCAGGTGGATTTGGCAAAAGAGGTACCGAGGGAAAAATAGCGGCTATAAATTATGCAAGAAAAAACAATATTCCATTTTTAGGAATATGTTTTGGTATGCAAATGGCAATTATTGAATTTGCTAGGAACGAGTTGAATATAAAAAATGCGACGTCCAGTGAGTTTGGACCATCTAAAGCCTCTGTAGTTGGCCTTATGAGCGAGTGGATAAAAGATGGAAAACTTATGAAGGGAACTGATAAAAATTTGGGTGGCACTATGCGTTTGGGTAGTTATGAGGCTAGACTTAAAAAAGACACAAAGATAAGCAAAATATATAATTCCTTGAAGATAAATGAAAGACATCGTCATAGATATGAAGTTAACATTAATTATAAAGAGAAATTTGAGAACAAAGGAATGATTTTTTCAGGTCTATCCCCAGATAATAAACTACCAGAAATTATAGAGTTAGAGGATCACCCTTGGTTTATTGGAGTTCAGTTTCATCCTGAATTTAAATCTAGACCTTTAACTCCGCATCCATTATTCTCTTCTTTTATTAAAGCTGCTAAAATCAATTCAAAAAAATGACAAATCACAAAGTTAAATGTAATAATTTTGAAATAGGAAATGATAAACCTTTCACCTTAATAGCTGGTCCTTGTCAGATGGAAAGCGAGGCACACGCTATAAAAATTTCAACTGAATTAAAAAAAATTACCAGTGAGCTCGGTATTAATCTAATTTATAAGACATCATTTGATAAAGCTAATAGGACCAGTCTTAAAGGTAAAAGAGGTATAGGTTTAGAAAAATCACTTCCAATTTTTGACAAATTAAGAAAAGAAATAGGTGTGCCTGTATTAACTGATGTACACACGGTTGAACAATGTCCATTAGTAGCAAATCATGTTGACGTTTTACAAATACCAGCATTTTTATGTAGGCAGACAGATTTGTTAATAGCTGCAGCAAAAACAGGAAAAATAATTAATGTTAAAAAAGGACAGTTCCTAGCACCTTGGGATATGACAAATGTCATAAAAAAAATAGAGGAGTCAGGAAATAAAAATATTTTAATAACCGAGAGAGGAGCAAGCTTTGGATATAACACCCTTGTTTCAGACATGAGAGCTTTACCGATAATGTCAAAATTTGGATTTCCAATAGTATTTGACGCAACACACTCGGTTCAACAACCTGGGGGAATGGGTGAGAAGAGTGGCGGTCAAAGAGAATTTGTTCCTTATCTAGCTAGGGCCGCAGTTGCTGTTGGAGTTGGGGCAATTTTTATTGAGACTCACGATGACCCAGATAAAGCACCATCAGACGGGCCCAATATGGTTCCACTTAAAGAATTAAAAAACTTGTTAAAAAAATTAACTGAAATCGACAAGCTAGTTAAA